>VFZU01000215.1 GCA_016870995.1 Acidobacteriota bacterium | reverse complement strand
ACGAAGCCCCGTTGAGCGAGTTGCTCAAGGCCCATGAGCGCCAGCGTCAGGCTGATGAAGTAGTTTCCGCCCGATTCCTGGCGCACCAGCCCTCGTCGAATCAGGTCTGCAAGCAGGCGGTGTGCGGTTGGCCGGGCGAGCTGAGCCGAACGCGCAAGGTCTGCGAGCGACAGCCCACGTGGCTCGTCGATGAGTGCCTGAAGAAGATCAAAAATTCGGTCGACAGCAGATCGCATAAATATTTCGGAATTATGTTCCGGAAATAGTTAGCGCAGACAGAACTCTTGTCAAGCAGGTGTGCGGTAAAACGACCCGCTTCGCAGCGGTGGCTGGTGTACGGCGACTACCCGAACGGGGTTCACATTCTCGCGACACCGATTGCGGCTGAATGACGATCGGGTGATCAACCGGCGCTGTCTGGATGCCGGATGGATTGTTCGGGGCGATACCGATCGCATATGGGTACAACGCGTTCTATGCGCTGGGTCACTTCTTGCCAGATTCGATATCAGGGAAAACACCTATATCGACTACGGCAAGGCGAATTGCCAGCACAACCTTTGAGGCGTTCTCTCCGATAGGCAACGGCGCTTTCGAGCACAAGAGCCCTGTCGCCACCGCCATGAAGCTGGTCGCCCCAACGGCCTCTCATCCGCTGATCGAGTGGGTTGCCAACGAGAACCGGTTTGGAGCGCCAATCTACAAGGCTGATAGCCCGTTCGGTGGAGCCAGAGATCCTGACTCTTACAAGAACTTTGACTCCGCTAACCCGATTTCGGTTGACACCTTCCGCACCATTCACAAGATGACCGGTGGCGGTCGCTTCAATCGTGATGGCGTGGACATCAACCCAGCCGCCGCTGACTTCTTCATTTCCAGCTACGCCCCGGGTGTCATTAACGAGACCTACAAAGGCCTTGGCTTACTGGTTAACAAGAGCCGTGGCGTAGAAACCCAGAACGATAAGCTACCGATCATTGGCCGCTTCCAAGCGGATGTCCCTGACCAATGGTATGACGGGGCTTACCGCAAGGTAAAGGCCGAGGTGATGGATCGTGAGCGGTTGATCATGCGGGAGTCAAATGTTGATAAGCAAAATGCTTTGGACAAGAAGTTCCCCGGAGTTATTGAGGCTGGCGCAATCATCGATGGTGTGGACAAGAATGTCCGGCGCACGGCATCGATTCTGGAGAAGGCTAGGAATAACCCTGACTACAAGCCAAGCGATATTGTGGAAATGGAGAATCGCTTCAGGAAGGAAAACCGAGAGCTTTACGAACGGGCTGTTAAGGACTTCTTGAAATATCCAAACCTTCAAGAAATCATCATGTCGGACAAGTAAGTGGAACGGGGGGGTTACCCCCCCCTGCCCACTGTGCAGGATTTGTACAGTAACGCGGCTAAATACTACTAAACATAGGCTTGCAGTCTTTGGTGGTCCCTATTTGATTACTGTTTAAAATCAAGCATATACTCACACTACACAACAACCGGCTCCAGTCTGTTAATCCGTAGGTCCCTGGTTCGAGCCCAGGTCGGGGAGCCATCCTTCTCTCGGTCCGCAGCGCTGCCAACCGCGCCTACCTTCAAAGATCACCCACTATGTCAGATGGCACCCTCATCGTCGCGCTGGAAGGTCTGCTGATTTTCGGTGGTGTGCTGGCCTTTGGGATCT
>VFZU01000214.1 GCA_016870995.1 Acidobacteriota bacterium | reverse complement strand
GGCGAGCGAGGCCTTTCGGGCTCAAGCGCTCCTGCATACCGTAGAACTCGCCGATGACTCGGTCGCAACAGCATCGGAATGACCTCGAGGCAATCGTGGGTCGGTGGCGCGAGGCGCTGGCCGCATGGCAGCTGACCGGATCCGATCGAGATCGCGATTCGGCCATTTTGCGTTTTGAGCTCGCCTACGAAGTGGCTTGGAAACACCTCCAATGGCTGATTCGTGAGGAAGGACTTGAGTCCAACGGACCGCGGCAGGCCTTTGAAAACGCCTTTCGGCTCGGTTGGATCGACGACGAGGTTTTGTGGAACGACGCCATCAAGGCACGCAACCTCGCGGTCCATGTCTATCGCGAAGTTCATGCCATCGAGCTGGCCGCCGAATTGCCCCGACTTCATGCAGGTTTTGAGGGGCTCATCACACGATTGCCACCTCTGACATAAAGCCGTCGCTCCGAACGCCACCGTCACCCAGTAGGTCGGCCCTCCCGCCGGCGTCCCATCGGTCCTCGACGAAAGTGTGTCAATAGTGAGGACCGACCCCTTGCCTTGCCATTGACGTGCGGCGTGGATTTGAACTTGTCGATTTTTCATTGGAAACATAGCTTTCAACAGTTGTTGAAAGTGGGTATTGCAATGAAAAGCGCAGCAGTCATGGATCAAGCCAAGGAGGTGCTTCTGGGATGTCTTGGAGAGGTGCCTTTCGTGACGGTGCAGCGGACGAAGGAGTCGAAGCCGCCTCTGACCGGGCCGGATTTCCAACTTCGGGTGAAGACCCAGACCGGCACGACTACGCTGATCGTCGATGTCAGATCGGTGGGGCAACCCCGCGTGGTGCGCGAGGCAACGAACCAGTTGGCGCGTTACCGGCAACAATGGCCCGAAGCCTACGGTGTGGTCATGGCCCCGTATATTTCGCCGAAGGCCGCAGCCATCTGCCGTGAGGAAGGAGTTGGCTTCGTTGACCTGGCCGGCAATTGCTCTCTGGCCTTCGATCCGGTGTTCATCTCGAAAGAGGGGAAGGAAAACCCCTTCGCCCGGAAGCGGGATTTGCGCTCGATGTTTTCGCCGAAGGCCGAGCGGGTGCTGCGCGTATTGCTGGGTGATCCGCAGCGTTGGTGGAAGGCACAGTCTCTGGCCAAGGAAGCGGGTGTCAGCCTTGGCCAAGGGTTCAACGTGAAGAAGCTGCTCATGGATCGTGAGTGGATCGAGGCGGGGGATGCCGGATTCCGCCTGACCGCGCTCGCCGAGTTGCTGGCGGAGTGGGAAGGGCAGTACGACTTCCGCCGCAGTGTAGCCCGGGAGTTCTACACGCTCCGGCCCATCCCGGAACTGGAGGGGTTGCTTGCTGAAACGTGCGACGAGGAGAAGACGGCGTACGCGCTGGCGGGATTTTCCAGCGCCGCCCGGTACGCGCCCATGGTGCGATACCAACGAGCGATGGCGTATGTCTCGGAGCGTCTCGAGCGCGTGGCTGAACGATTGGAGCTGAAGCCGGTCACGAGCGGGGCCAACGTCATCTTGATGACGCCGTACGACGAAGGGGTGTTTTACGGGGCAGAGAGGAGGGGTGGCCTCAGGGTCACCTCGCCCGTGCAGACCTACCTCGACCTCCGGCAGATCAAGGGACGTGGCGACGAAGCGGCGGAATTCCTGAAACACCAAGTGATCGAGAACACATGGCAGGGGAACGAATCGACTACACCGCCGCCGCC
>VFZU01000213.1 GCA_016870995.1 Acidobacteriota bacterium | reverse complement strand
CAATACGCGTCTGTTGGGCAACCGCATCTCGAATTCGGTCATTGCGCTTCTGGTTGTCTGCCTGACGCTTGGTGTCTTCTTTTCGCTGGTCTTGGCTTTGCTTCAGGTCACGAGCAACTTCGACAATTACTTCGCTAGGATGCCCGTATCGCTTAATGAGTTGATTGACAATGAGTCGAGTCTGATTAAGACCGATATGAACGGTAGGGTTTGCAATTCGACCAAAACGCTTCTCTGGTAGGTCTCTGGGATTGCCTGTTCCGAACCCAACATGTCGCTGCAGTGGCTCTCCGTAGTAGGGCAGTGGGTTCTCTTCAACAAGGATAACTCCTCCCCTACTGGGGGCAATGTGGCTATGGTGTGCGATGCCTGCCGCTTGAACGGCTTTGTCATACGTCACTACCGCGTCCCGCAGTTTGGGTAGGATCATCGAGATGGCCTTGCGGCTTAGATTGCCGTAGCCCTCAGGAAGGCCAACATTCGCAATTCGTTCGGCAGTGGCTTCGTCAAGACCGAATCTGTTGGTGAGCCACGCCATCAATAACCCCTCGTTCTCTTCAGAGAGCAGTTTCTCAACCACCTCGTCCTGCTGCTCAAGGGCTAGGTCGTTCCATTTGGCTCCAAAGCAGTCATCGGCCGAGAGGATGGCAGACGTGCGATTGCCGTCCAAGTCTTTGCGCTTTGCGTCCTCGAGATTAAACGTTGAACTCTTTGGAGCACCGACTGCGGAGCGAATCTTCCCGAACGTAGCCTTCCGCTGTGTGTTCAGTAAGTCAAATGCCTTGTCACGCTGGTTTAGGTCTAGTTGTTCTTCAGTTAAGTAGTCACCGAGGATCCTCAAATTGTTCAGTTCTTGGAGAATGCGAAACTGCTGGACGCTTGGCAGGGCAATCGGCGCACGCTGCTCATCTGGGAAGAATGTACATCGCCCCGGGATGACAGGCCTGAGTGGTCGCTGGAACAGTAAGCAGTCCTTCAAGAGAATTCGGCTGGTGTCGGTGAATAGACCGGGATGGATTCGGGCTTGTGCGGCCCAGATCGCCTCAAACTCCTCCTCGACCATTTGTCGGTCAATGTATAGGTCATAACTCTTCTGGACTTTATTCTTGCCGTCGATCTGTATTCGAGTCTCTCTGTATCGTGCACGGACACCAAGCCCCGACTTCCTTCGGAACAGCAGATGCTCTCCAACGGTTCTGTGTTTCTGAGCAGACATCTCACGTCGAGTCTCGGAGATGGCGGTCTTCAAGGCCCCAGAGTCGCTGGCTGACTTATCGGTCTTTCGGTTGCTCTTAAAGCCTCGGCGTTGATTGAGATGAAAGAGTGCTCGGGCAAACTCTGGCGGCGTAATGGCCCGGTCTAGGGCGGCAACTCGGAGTTCTAATGGATCGAGATTAAGAAGTGCCTTGCGCTCATCGACTGTCTTTGGGAAGAAACCCAAATCGGTTAGCAACTTAAGTAACCGGGCTTTCCTCTTCAGTAGCCGATCCCTCCTGCGCCGCATCGATCTGGCCAGCCTGCGGGTAACGGCAAGGGAAGAGCCGTCTTTGGGATTGCGTCCGTCAGAAAATATTCGAACCCCCGCCTTTATGACAGCGAGTGGCTCGTTGGCATCGTTTAGGCGCAGCATCGCCCAGCCGATTGAGTTCGTTCCTAGGTCTAGCCCCAGCCGGTATCGCATCTTTGGCAAAGTCGCCCCCCGTATTCTTGAAATTTACCCATTAGCCTTATAGACTTGAGGTCGTTAGTCAACTGGGTTTTGTGCTCTGGACGCTAACAAGCAGAAAGATGCACCAGATGCGGGGCCGGTATATCCGGCCCCTTTTTATTTCTCGCCGTATTCTGCTCTCTTTCAGACACAGGTTTCGGCTGCGGTTCGGCATACTAATGAAATGACCTCAGACAAGTCACGTGAGGATTTGGTTTCTCCAACCCTCTTTGATCTCCCAACGCCGTCAGCGCCTGACGTTCACGATACGGAAAGGTTAGCGAGCGAACTCGTTGAGCGTCTTCAGT
>VFZU01000212.1 GCA_016870995.1 Acidobacteriota bacterium | reverse complement strand
ATGAACTCTTCTCTTTGCTCGATCACACAAGTCTCTTTCCAGGCCATCGGGTGCTTCCCCCTCCAGCCAAAAGTGTTACCTATGTGCCCGGTTTATTCCGTTACCCATGTGCCCGGTTCGGACCCCCCTTGATTCCACATCAAACGGCACCGCCCGTAACATTAAGCCCACAATGCGGCTGGTAGCTTCTCCTCAGGAGCCCTGACATGACAAATCAAGACAACATCACTCAAGATCCCTCAACCGCCACCAACGAAAAGCGGTCGAAAACGATGACCGAGGCCGCTCTGGCCGCTAATCGAGCCAATGCGCTCAAATCCACCGGGCCGCGCACGCCCGCGGGCAAACTCAAGGCTGCTTCGAACTCTCTCAAGCATGGCCTTTACTCTCTGAAAAACTTCGAGAACTTCGTGGCCGACTACGACGACGCTCTCGCCGTCTCCACCAACTTCATCGAACAATTCAACCCCGTCACCCCTTCCGAGGTCGCCCTCGTCCATCAACTCATCCACATGCAGCTTCGCTTCATGCAAATGGAATACCTCTACGGCCAGGCCATGCGCTTCCGTGTCGAAGACATCCTGAACAAACCCATCGCCCTCCTGCCCGCCATCCTCCGCGAGCTCGACCGGCTCCCCACCAAAATCCAGCGCACGCTCAAACTGCTGCGCTCGGAGATCGCCCAGCGCGAAGCCTTCATCGGCAGTGGCGAAAACGTCGAAATCGAACCCATCGCCGACGCCGAGCCCCTGCCACCCCGGCCGGAATCGCAATACTACGACGCGGTCGCCACCGCCAAAGGCGACGTCGCGATTGACAAACTACCCAAACCACCGCAAACGAAGCCATCCCCAGCGGTCGCACTCGCCAAGGAAATCATCGCCGACTTCGTTGACAAGATGAACTCGAAACATGGCACGCCCCCAAAGCCGCCAGAAACAGAAAACAAGTAACAACGAACCCAAAACCCGAGGCCACCCGCAACCTCAGAGCTCTTTGACAATTGAATATCAATCCAAATCCCGGGCGACGCCACAAGTGTCGCCATCGACGGCTCGATCCAACCTTGCCAACTCGCCCGGTCCGCCCTAAGACCCGCTTCGAATCATCTTTGCCGGCGGCCTGAAGCTGAGGTTCGACCAGCGCACCTCGATTTCCTGGCGCATCGATTTCACCATCAACAGACGCAAATCAAATCGAACGCGCTGCCAGGTCTCAAACCAGACGCCAATGTCCCACTTTTTACGTTCCATCTCGAAATGCGTCCCCTTCTCCACCCGGCCCAGCACGCCAAATCCCATGCTGATCGTGTCCATCACGAGCACGTCTAGTTTCCTCACTTCCGTGTCGAGCTGATCCACCCAGACCTTCCCCTGTATTTTTTCGAATGCCTTTGCGCGAGATTGCTTCGGCTTATAGCCTGGATTGGGATGAAACTCGTATAGCGTTGTTTCCCGCCCATCCATCTGCTCGATCCCAACCATCTTGAACTCAAGCGCGTCGGGCAATTCGTCCATCCAGGTCTCTTCCTCATTCATCAGTTTGGGAGGCTTCTTTCGCGCCTCTTCCACCTGCCTTCGAAGCTTGACCTCCTGCTTGGCCACCTCATCGGCGGGCAATGGTTTCCCGTCCTTTTCGATGACCCGCACCACCATGCGCTCATCCCAAGGGTCCCGGCGCGTCAACAATGTAGTTGTCGACTTCACGGTTCCATCCGCCGTTAGTTCACGCTTCTCCTGCTTGCGGAGATATAACAACTCGTTCGGAGTCTTGTTAAACCATTGCAACTTCTGCATGGCCGCCCGCACACGTTCCCGCGTCACAGCCGGATTGTCCTGCCCATAGAGGCAACCAACCGCCAGCAGAAAAATGAACTTGCGCATAAACCTCCTCACTCAAGTCATGCTTAGTATATGAAACTGCTCTCTACGGAAGGTCCGAACCGGGCACATGGGTAACGGAATAAACCGGGCACATAGGTAACACTTTTGGCTGGAGGGGGAAGCACCCGATGGCCTGGAAAGAGACTTGTGTGATCGAGCAAAGAGAAGAGTTCATCGA
>VFZU01000211.1 GCA_016870995.1 Acidobacteriota bacterium | reverse complement strand
GATGAACTCTTCTCTTTGCTCGATCACACAAGTCTCTTTCCAGGCCATCGGGTGCTTCCCCCTCCAGCCAAAAGTGTTACCTATGTGCCCGGTTTATTCCGTTACCCATGTGCCCGGTTCGGACCGCCTGAAGGCGGGCGGCCCGTGACAGTGACGTCAACGCGCATGCCAGGAAGCACGAAGCCGGCAACGCCGACCACGTCGTTGACGCGAACCGTTACGGCGCGCATGCCGACAGGAATCGCAGGGGCCAGACCGGCGCCGGAGCCGCGGGGGGCGAGACGCCCTTCAATGATGGCCTCTTCGGCGAGGATGTTGGAAACCACGGGGCGGTCGAGAACTTCTTCGACCTTCATAAAGCCACTCTTGGGGAAGGCGGCAGCGGGGACTTTGCTGACGGTGACGTCGCCCGGCTTGATGGTCGTGCCAACGTTGAGAGCCTTGGCGGCGACGACGAGATCTTTCATCTCAATGGCTTCTGCCCGCGCCGGGCCGGAGCTCGAACGGGCCGACATCTGATAGAACACGCTCGAAATCACGAGCGCGAACAAAAGGCTAACGCCTAACACGGTAAGGAATCTACGGTCCATAAAAAAGCTCAAACCCCTTTCGGAATCAACGCAAGCCAGCTGCCGAGGGTAATTGCTGGTGCATACGGGATGTAATTGTCTTCAGTTTGCGAGGCGGGCTCGAGCCCCTCGCCAGAATGCTTATCGGTTGAATTTCCGCCTGAGTTTTTGAACTTGCGCCAAAACCGCACCAGGTAGCGCTTGGCGAGTACGAGCAGGGCGATGATGCCGCCGATACCCGCGGTCAGAATGGCTGCCTCGAGGAGACGGCCTGGCCCAAGCAGCGCGCCAAAACCGGCCATGAGTTTGACGTCACCGCCACCCATGCCTCCGAGCAGGAAAAACACAAGGAAAACGCTGAAACCAGCTGCCGCACCAAGGAACCACTGACCCAAGCCATGCCAGCCTCCATTGAGGACCTGAACTGCCAGAGCACCGACGAGGGCGGTGGCGGGAATCCAATTGGAGATGTTGCGGCGCCAGAGGTCTTCGCCGGAAGCGGCAAGGCCGATGCTAAGCGCGACTGCAGTCTCTAGGGTCATGGGCGGTTCTCCCTTATTACTTCGGACGATGGAGGGGCTTTCATTAGTCCAGAGGGGGAAAAAAGCTGTGAAGCGGGCGTAATGAGGCGTGTAGAGGCGGAACGGCGGAAAACGGTGCTAACTGGATTGGAATGAATCAGTTGCCAGCCAGGAACCTGCTGCAATCGCTCGGCCAGAGGCGAGGCCGAGGAGCTGAAGACAAAATCGATCGCGTAGCGATCGAGTAAAGAGATGCTGCTTTTCGCACCTGCGGCAATCTCACGGTAATCATGACCCAGAGCAGGGCCATAAAGGTCAATGCGGCCATCGAGAAAGACTTGATTGGCAGGCCAGAGCTTGTAGATGAGATAGCCACCCCATTGATCTGAGGAGTAGACGCGCTTGCCAGCCAGTTCTGGAGCCAGGATGCGGGCAGCCTCGACGGGAAACAGGTGTGATGGAAAATCGCCCGGTAGGCGAGGCGGCATGAGGGCAAACGCCGCGGCAGGCAGAATCACCAGCCAAACCGAGTTGTAGGCGAATTTGGGGCGAAGATCGAGATCCAGAGACCGGAACGTGAGAAACGCAGACGATTTCTGAAGTGACTGCCAAAGCGTGTCGAGCAGAATCGTGAACTCAGAAGCAACAACGGGTGTAGCGGCTACGAGAAACAAAGGAATATGCCGAACCGAGTTGAGAGACATATGCGCCCAGAGCCAAACGGTGAGAGCTTCGACAAGGCCGCCGGGGCCGCGGCGCGCGCGCGAAGGCTGTGGCAACTCCAGCGAGCAAGAGCAACTCGAAGTGGAAGAGACCCTCGGATCGGAACTTTGGACTTTGGTATTCATCGATGAACTCGATGACCCACTTCCAGGAGACATTGAGGAAGAGATGTTGGTGGAGGTGCCATCCGTAAGGATTCACAAAGGAGATGGCAGAGCAGGCTGTCAGAACACGAAGCAGGCGTAAAGCGCTCCCATCACGATAGAGAACAGAGGCTGCGAGATGCGTGCCACCGAGAACGAGAAGAAACGAC
>VFZU01000210.1 GCA_016870995.1 Acidobacteriota bacterium | reverse complement strand
ACGGCCACCACTCATCCCGCCCATCGCCCCCATGTTCATCTCCGGCTGCGCCTCCTTTACCCAAGGCGAGTTCTCCAGAATCTTCCTCGCCTCCTTCTCCGTCCATTCCGCCGGCTTTTTCGTCTGCCAGAACTCAGCGGCCAGCAACACCCCACCGCAAATCAAGCTTGAGATCAACATGGTTTTCATGCCTTCTATTCACTCTCAATTCCCCCGCGGAACCAAATCCAAAATTGTAATGAACTGTAAAGAAGCACACTGTGTAGCCTCTTCACACCCAAAACCAGCCCACTCCTAACAAAATCAACAACTTGCGCTTTGGCCCTCAACCTGCCAATACGCTCTCGCAATGAAGTGCCTCTGCGCCACTCTGTTGGCTTCCACGGTCCTGCTCTTCCCTGACTCCAGGGCCGTGGCTTTTCAGGATTCCACCCAAACCAACGTCAATTCCCGCTACAAGATCGAGCGCATCAGCGTGCAGTCCTCCGCCTTCGCCGTCACCAAATCGATCCAGCGCGAATTCGACCGCCTCATCGGCCGCCCCTTCCGCACTGAAGTCCTCGACGAACTCGAAAAACGCATCCGCGCCGAGATCCCCAACGTCAAGGTCACCCGCAAGGTCCTCAAGGGTCAGCAAAAAGACCAGATCGCCGTCCAGTTCGTCCTCGAGCGCTCCGGCAAATCCGTCGACTTCAACACCACCCGCCTCGCCTACCACTCCCAACAAAACTTCTCCTTCGGCGCCGGCATCGACTTCAAGGTCAAGCGCGTCAACTTCTCCGGCGGCCTGCTCACCGACAACAACGAACGCGTCGAGCGCTACTCCGGCCTCCGCGCTGGCTTCCTCACCCCACTCACCAAAGACTCCCGCGTCCGCCTGGCCTTCATCGCTGAGTCCTTCCGCTCCCAGTGGCACACCCAGTCCCCCGACTTCCAACGCACCCGTACCAACTTCGAACCCACCGTCCTGATCGACATTCTCCCCGGCCTTAAGATCCGCTCCGGCTTCACCTTCAACAACCTCGAATTCCAACTTCCGGCCGCGAGAGTCCAAGCCGCAAACGCTGTTACCTCTACTCTGCGCTACTCAAAACAGTGGCAGCTCGGTCTCGCCGGTACCCAAACTCTGGATGCAGGCTACAACCTGCGCGCGGCCGCCACCCTTCTCTCGAGCGACTTTGAATACCGCCGCCACACCGGCGAAGCCCGTCTCACCTTCGCCTCTGGCAACTCCGAAAAGTCCCGCTCCGCCCTCACCCTCTCCACCCTCTTCGGCGCAATCGGCGGCCAGGCCCCCGTCTTCGACCGCTTCGTCCTGGGCAATTTCAACACCCTCCGCGGTTACAACCGCTTCGAGATCGCCCCCTTCGGCGGCGACCGTGTCATCCACTTCTCCGCCGACGGCCGCTACCGCTTCGTCCGCGCCGTCTATGACACTGGAACCATTTCCAACTCCGGACGTCCTAAAGTCTTACGGCATTCCGCCGGCCTCGGCTTCGTGGTCAGCGGCATTACAGCTATGGTTGCTTTCCCCATTCGCGGCTCCTCTATCGAACCAGTCTTCCTGCTGGGGATGAACTTTTGACCGCCGCGGCCCTCACCGCCCTCTCCTTCCTGCTCCAATCCCCCACCCTGGCGCAGGCCCTCACTCCGCGTCTTAGCGACAATCAGCTGATTGCCGTTGCTCCCGCTCTCAAATTCCTCGAAGGCAAGCCCCTCGAACGCCTCCGCAATGGTCAAAGCGTTACCTTCGATTTTCAGCTCCAACTTCTTGATGGCACGAAATCTTTAGCCCGTTCTCTCCAGCGCTTCGTCCTCAGCTACGACCTCTGGGAAGAAACCTTCTCTGCCGTCCAACTTTCGCAAACCTCCCCCCGCACTCCCGTCTTTTCCACAGCCCGCCTCAAGGCCGAAACCGTCGCCACCTGGTGCCTCGGACGCATGCAAATGCCCCTCCCCACAGTGGACAAAACCAAACCCCTCACCCTCCAACTCGAGATCCGCACCTCGGGCACCAAACTCGCCAATCCCCTCCGCCCCCAAGGCTCCGTCGATCTCGCCGTCCTGGTCGACATCTTCTCCCGCCCGCCAGACCCCAAGGACTCGCGCATCACCGCCCTCAGCCGATCCTTTACCCTCAGCTCCCTCGCCACCCCATGACCACCCTCCCCACC
>VFZU01000209.1 GCA_016870995.1 Acidobacteriota bacterium | reverse complement strand
TTAAAATCCCGCGTGAACTTCCTTCGCGTTTCAGACATGACTCAAATTCTCCTCGTTGGAATTTTCTGAGTCTAGTCTCGTGTCTCACTTTTGGGGACAACTCCAAAATCTCCCAACCAGGGCACCATCAATATCGCTCGCAGCGTGCCATGAATCGTCTCGGCAATCGCGATCAGCAACCAAACAGCAGAGGCTCGCCAGAAGAGGCCCATGAACGACAAGCTTAGCCGAGCCAACTCTCGGCCACCAGTCCACATCATGCTCCTGCAGCGATCCAGACAGATTCCATATGCACAATGTTGTCCAGCAGAGTTTGCGACTAGATCAAGATCCACGCGAGAATCCGCCGAAACACCGCATTGAATCCCTCCGGCGGCTGCTGGCCGGGCAGGTCAAATCCATGATCGCCATGCTCCACTCTGTCGAAAATCGCCTTCCGTCCCTTGGCGGCGAGTTCGGCGCGCAAGACATCGAATGCGCTGATGGGATTTTGGTCATCGCGGGTTCCGTGTCCAAAGTAAAGGGCACTTCGCGACTGCAAAGCCTCGCCAATCAGAGAAGACCTCATGAAACTCGACCATTGCCGAAAGCTCTGCCCCCAACAGAACCGCGATGTGCTGAAAGGATCCCTCAGAACCTCCGCCCAGCAGGGGTAGAGTTCCTTCTCTGGGTCAAGTCCTTTCTTTCGGAAGAACTCGCTCATGTGAAACAGATACGTTGGGCCACCTCCGGACAAGGCGGCCACATGTGTAATGTTTCGGGCCAAGTTTGAAACGCGCAGTCCAACGATGGCCCCCTCGGAGTGCCCAATCACAAGCGTCCGTGTCCGGTCCACCCCGTGGAGCATTCTCGCAATATCCAGCGCCCGAACGAGCACTCGGGTCCAACGATCGAGATCATATTGCCGCACGAACTCCGGGCGACAGTGCTTGTGATCAGCCGGCTGCGCGGGATTGTCAAGGTAACGGACACCCGGCTTTTCGACAACCATGATCCGTGCCCCTCCCCCACCGGCTTCGTGCAGGAGAGATTGCAGACCGCTGAGGATCCGCCCGTTCTCTTCGACGAAGGGAGATCCGCAACCGGTCCCCTGAATGAAGAGCACGATTGGCAGCGGCCTGCCTTCTACCGGCCCGGACACGTAAAAAGTAAGTTGCTCGCGGTCGCTTGTATATCGAAAAAATGGCGTGCCCTCAACCGGTGTATCCACCGGCGCGCCTACCAGCGCCAAAACAGCACTCAGGAAGAAAATAAGTCTCCACATCGTTGCACATCAGCCTGACACTCCTGGTGCAGTCATCGCAAGCAGGTAACCTCGCTCGCGATTTCTCACCGAGGTGAGAGTAGTTTGACAACATTGCCCCAGCTCACGCCCCACTCACCAATGGACTTGTCACCAAAGACGCTGAAACAGCGGAGTCGCTGTCTTGAAGGAACTGCCTCTAACACTCGTTTCATGACGATCTGCTGCCCATAAGCAGGAGATTTACTGGTTCATTTCGAGTCAATAATTCGGGACTATCAAGCGCCAGATTTGAGCGGGCCCGCAGAATCGTCCCGAAACTTTCCCTTTACGGGACTGCGAGCTAGCCTAAGACTACAAATCGTTCGAGGTGGTAGTTAAGTACAATGTTTGGCTGTGCCATGAACAGATTCATTGCCAGTCATTCCTTGTGGTCTTCTCTAGTTGCGGTCGAGGAGTACATACGGTCGGGGATGGTGAATCAAATCTCGTCGTCTAGTTCGTTTGGTGGGAACGACATGAGACCTGTGATTAATGCATACACGAAGTTGAAGGAGGTCGAACCAGTCGTTGATGTTGAGCTCTTTAGGGCAGCCAGCACTGCGCTGGCTGGAGCTGAGCGTGATCTAAACGCGTATTTAGATATACTTCGTCGAGCTATTCAATCCTCCGGTGGAGGTAAGGTGGCACCGCCTAGCGTCGTTGCCGAACTAGATCGACAGAATGGTCTTGCTCTTGAAAATTTCAGAAGTGCAATGAACTCCGTTAAAAGCCTCCTGCCAAAGCCTGAAGCTGATGCACCCCGCGTCAACCCCTCAGCGGCGCATGTGGCAGTCGCAAAACCAATCCTGCAGTTGAGCTTATGGTTAACAGCTATTCTAGGTGTGCTTTGCATAGCCGCAGGAGTCTTGGCCATCGTTTCAAACAGCGTTTCACCAAGCGAAATCAATATCGTTGGCATGACCATTAAGACGGGCCATGTAGGGGTCGCGCTAAGCGGGCTTGGAGTTGTCCCCAAAAGTGAGACACGAGACTAGACTCAGAAAATTCCAACGAGGAGAATTTGAGTCATGTCTGAAACGCGAAGGAAGTTCACGCGGGATTTTAAGGTAGCGGCGGTGAAGCGGCTG
>VFZU01000208.1 GCA_016870995.1 Acidobacteriota bacterium | reverse complement strand
GAGCGTCTCGGCTACAAAACGCCAACTCAAGCTCGTCGCGATTTTTCTGTTGAATTCAAAATTGCTGCGTGATTCAATGGCAATAATTCACTCCCAACGCGCTGTCCACCACGTCCGGAGCGGAACACTTGCTCGATGAGGCGTCCACTCGAATCTGGAATGTAGCCGATGGGAAGATCGAAGATTACAAGGGGCCGTACGCCAAGTTTATTGCGCAGCGGAAGAAGTAAACCGATTCGCTAGCGATCGAGCTTGTACAAGTAAATCGACTTGCCCACTACTTCTATGGGAGTTCGATCCACCAGCCAACCGAAGGATCCGTCTTTCGCGAATTCGTAAGTGAGATATCGGACACTGATCGCAACGTAGCCGGAATCGGGCGGGAAGTTTGGAGATAGCGGAGCTACAGATGGCAAACCGGCTTTGTCGAGTCGCGCCGGCCCGAAGTAGGCCAAAGAAATGCGATCCACACCAAGTTGTTTGAGTCTGGCACTGAGGCGATAAAGGTCTTGTCCCCAGTCGAGATCGGAATCGCCAACGATGTGCTCTGGATGATCGCCCGCAAATTGATTGAAATACGCCAGGTGATTATCGCGGCTGCGCCAAGTTTCCGCAATTGTCCAAGCCATGAGAAGCACAGGCACGAGTGCGACAAGACGGTGCGACCGACTGGAGTATTCGAATAGCCTGGCGATGGCATAGCCGCCGAAAATCGCGAGTAGCGGGTAAATCGCCAATGCGTGCCGCAGCCCGATGTTGATATTTGAGGTCATGCAGATCAGCAGGATGGCGAGGGGAAAGATCAGAGTCAGGTGGCTTTGCCAAGAAGATCGTATGAGCTGGCGCAGAGTTACGAGAACACCAGTGGTGGCAAGAATTAGAAATGCGATGGGTGTTTTGAAGAGGATTACGACCGGGAAAAAGTACCACCAGCCATCGATGCGATATTCGCCAAACAGAAATGCGCCGTGGCCCATGGCGTTGTGCTTTCGAGCCTCGAGGATGCCTAAGAAAAATTCCGGGAATGGCAGTGAGATTCCGAATTTGACTGGCCCGAAGGAAAAGCGGTAGCTCGCCCACAAAACCAAGAAGCCGGCCAGCAGCCCGACGCCAAGGCCTGAGCAAAGCGAGCGCCATGGCATTGGCCGAAAAGCTGGGCTCCTGCCACCAGTAAAAAAGGACATGAGACCAAGGAAGAAGCAAAACCCAAGGAAAACAGGGCTTGAGAGCTTGGAAAGAAATGCGATTACCACCGCAGATCCTAGCAAGGCGAAATTTCGCCATGAGGGATTTTCAAGACAGAGAACAAAGGCATAGAGAGCCAGGGTGACAGTTGCTGCACAGGCCATGTCGAGTGCAGCAACGCCCGAGTGGGCAAGTATGGGAGGAAGATTGAGGAACAAAAGAACCGCCCAGTATGCCGCTGGGGGAGAAAACCAACGGCGAGTCCACAGGAAGATGGAGAGACAAGCCAAGGCAAGAAACAGGAGATTACCGCTGCGGGCCGACGCAAGCGTGTTGATGTAATCGTCCTTGGCGTGCAGAATTTCGTTGCCTTCATTCCCAAGTTCTTTCACAGAGAAAGAGCGAATGCCTTTGAAGTAAGGCCCAAGGGCAATAGCGATGCGTGCCAAAGGCGGGTGTTTTGCTTCGTATGTGTAGAGCCCTTTGTCTAGCCATTGCATCCCGGCTCCGATGTGCGCCGGTTCGTCCATTGTGGCCGAGAGTTGTGTCCAGCTCTGAATGACATAGGAGAGAGAAAGACCAACCAAGAGCAAGAAGGAAATTCTCAATAGCCAGCGGAAAGGGACCGGGATTGGATTCAGCGATGGCTGGTCGGCTCTCTGTTCAGACACAAGTTCTATTATGCATGTCGAGCCCAAGGTTGCATTGAGGAAGGGTGGAGGGAGATTAGTTCGACTTTATGCCTGCAACGAAGGCTTGCGTGCAGAGGCGACGATGAGGACAGGGAGTGTGGTCGATGGGACGATCGAAGACGAGAAGCGACCGTGCGCGGAGTCTATTGCTGGGCAGATGAAGTTGCTTTTTGCCGGCGCTTTTTGAGGATCTCGAAGAACTTTGAGAAACGTGGCGCATTGGGGTAGAAAGGCAACTCGTTTTTGTCTGCGACCGTCGTTGCCAGCTCATAGCTAACCACGGGGTCGGGGCGAGTGAGCATGTTCAAGATGGTGAAGTACTGGCGGGGAAAGGACACGAGCTTGGGGTCTGGCGGCTTGATCAGGCGGAGCCGAAAGTTTTCGAGAATTTGGTCGGCGTCTTCACCTGGAGCAAATAGCTGTTCCGCTCCGGACGTGGTGGACAGCGCGTTGGGAGTGAATTATTGCCATTGAATCACGCAGCAATTTTGAATTCAACAGAAAAATCGCGACGAGCTTGAGTTGGCGTTTTGTAGCCGAGACGCTC
>VFZU01000207.1 GCA_016870995.1 Acidobacteriota bacterium | reverse complement strand
GCTCGCCATTGCATCGCCGCCAGCGTCCGCGGCCTTACCGCCTGCGCTCCGCGCGAATGTCACGCAGCGCCGCTGTGACGTGTTGCCCGTCGCGGATCTCGCGGAGTGCCTTCAGCACATCGCCGCCAGTGTCAGCCTTGCCGCTGCCACCAGCTAGCCCCACGGCCCCAACGGTTGCAAGTTCATTCGCGGGGAACGTGACAACGGAAACTTCGTAGAGTTTGACCTCAACGAGTCGCCTTGTTTTGCGGACAACGTCCCATGCGTCTTTGATAGTCCGGTAGCCAATCGAAAGGCCCTTCACAGCGCCAGCACGAAGCAACGCCAGGGCCTCACGGCCTTGCGTCACGGTGTCAAGGATGCGGCCACGGATAGCTAGCCCGCTCGAAGTCTCGTAAACTTCGCCGCTGCCAATTGGTAAGGCGGCGTTATGCTGCCAGAGGATTGGGACATTAGCGCCGCGCTCTCGGATCGACTTCGAAAACGCCCCCGGTTCGACGATGTCGCCATAGCTATCGACATTGCCGTATACGCTGGCAATACCTTCAAATCCGCCGCCGTCGCCGTGGGCTAACTTGACCTCAAGCAGTAGGTGTTTCATTTCGTTCATTGCTTCACCCCCTTCGTTGCAACAACCTTTTCGATCACGGCCAGCGCTTTGGTGAGTCACTCCCGGTCGCTTTCTGAGAGTCCTTCTGTGCCTACCCTCAACACAACATCCGCCAGTCCTTGAAACTCATCACGCACTCTTGGTTTTCATTACGTTACGCTCGACCTCGAAGGATATCGGCAAGGTTCTATGAACGCTGTCCTCATGTAGAAAATGAGGCTATTCCTAGGGGCTACTTGAGGTATACACCGGATTTGAAGCAATCCAAAGTAACGTTACTCTTCCGAATGTAGTGCTAAGGCACTGCAAATTGTGGAGGAGAAAAAACTAAAATGAACAAAACAATGAAGTTACTGTGGAGCGCCCGGATCCTGAAAGAGACCAAGGGTCAGGACTTGATCGAATATGCTTTGATGGCCGGATTTGTAGCTGTAGCCGCCGGCGCCATCATGCCTGGAGTAGCCAATAGCATCGGTACGATCTTCAGCAAGATTTCCAACATGATGTCGATTGCCGCTTCTCAGAGCGCGTCCTAGTCGTAGCTGTAGTTTCAAAATACAAATGAACAAGCTCAAGAATCTGGTGTGGAACCTCCGCATCATCAAAGACACCAAGGGTCAGGACCTGATCGAATACGCGTTGATGGCTGGCTTCGTGGCCGTCGCCGCTGGCGCTATCATGCCCGGCGTTGCCACCAGCATCGGCACCATTTTCCGCAAGGTGTCCAACACCATGTCCACCGCTGCTTCTCAGGGCGCTTCCTAGTCCTGGTTTCAACATAACCTGTTAAGGGCCCACGATAGCCGCCGCGCCTTGTCGCGCTCATGGCTTGCCGCCTTCGCGAGTTCGGGCAGTGTGTCCCGCCGCTTAGCAAGTGCCGCAATCGTGTCCAAACGGTCGCTCGAAGTCATCTTTACTTCGACGCCGTGGACCATGCGCGTCTCGACCTGATCGTGTTCGCCCTTTAGCCGTTCGATGGCCGCTTCAATGCGCCCGCGCTCTTCACTGAGCGAGTCAGCTTTAGCGATGGCATCGAGTAACGCCTGCCTCTCTAATTCGCAGCCCTTGAGGGCCGCCGTGATCGCTTATTCAATTTTCATGGTGTGTTGTACTTTCTCCGTCGTCGCGACGGTGTTGTTTTGGTTCGGCACTTGGTGCCGTTGTTTAAAGTCTTTTGGCCCTTAGTACGAATTCGTTGTGCGGTTCATGCGGCCACCTCCCCGGCTAAAGACACCAGCGGCAAGTCGGCCATGCCCAGAGTCGCCACCGCCGCCCGGATCTCGGCAGTAAGCCGCCCCGAAGGGATGCCCAAGACTGGCCCCGGCAAGATCCTTGCGCCGCAATTGTTCAGCAGTTCCATTGCGCGGTCGATAGCGTCAAGCTCGGCCTCAGTTGGCATAGGGACCGTTTTTGACCCCTCAAGGGTAGGTTTTGTCGGTTTTGGCAGTTCGGTTTTGGGAGATTCTCCAAATATCGAGGGTCTCCATTCGAGCCAGTAGCGAATATTACTCCTGCTCATGGGTTACCTCCGGGTGGATTTCATACCGCTGCGAAGGACGGCCACCATTTTTACTTGACTCAAGCGCAAGCTCTTTAATCCAGCCGTAGTCTATGAGCAACTCACATGCAGTACGAACTCGGTCAGGTGTGTCTAACCCTGTCCATCCCTTGCGTAGGACTTCTCTTGCGGTGAATATCCCGTTGGCGGCGATTCGCTTTGATTTGATTTTGTTGAGAAGTTCAGAGGCGTTTCGATGGTGCGGATTTGAGACGCAGCTGTAGACACGAACCGCATGTGTCTCAAGGTAGTCACAAAAACT
>VFZU01000206.1 GCA_016870995.1 Acidobacteriota bacterium | reverse complement strand
CAAAGCTTTGCGGCTTCCGGCGGAGCTCTGCCCGGCCGCAAAAACCTTCTCGAATGCCTAAGAAACGATCAAGAAAAAACCAGAACTGACGAACAGGGGCTTTTTCAACAGGCTTCTAGCCAACCTCTCACAGGGAAGCGCACTATCGATGCGGCGAACCTCGTGGTTTCACCTGGCTTTATCGACCTGCACTCCCACGGCATCAACAACATCTCGAATGAATACCAGGCGCATGACGGCGTCACGACGGCGCTTGAGCTTGAAGCTGGTTTGCCTGACATCAAGGGCTACTTCGAGGACCGCCAGGGCAAAGCACTCATCCACTTTGGCGCCACTGTTTCTCACACTGCACTTCGCCTCGCCGCCATGAAGAAATACGCGGGGACCCCAGTGACGAATTCCGTCGCCTCGATTGCCCAGAAAGGCCGGGATGATTCCCTGGCCGACGAAGAAGAATTTTCTCGACTTGCCTACCTTATGGAGCAGGGCCTCAAGCAGGGCGGCCTTGGCCTCGGCGTTCTGCCCGCCTATGTACCCGGGGCGAGCCGCTCGGAATTCTTCAAGGTCTATCAACTCGCCGCTCGCTGGGGTGTCCCGATATAAACGCACGTCCGTGGGCGCGGCGAAGAAGGCGTTCAGGAAGCGATTGCTAACGCTGCGGGTAGCGGCGCCAGCCTGCACATCGTCCACCTCAACAGCTCCACGCGCGGCGCGCTGCCGCTGATGCTCGAGATGATTGCGGGTGCCCGCAAGCGCGGCGTCGATGTCACGACAGAAGCTTACCCGTACACGGCAGGATCCACTTTTATCGAATCGGCGATCTTCGATGACGGCTGGCAACAATCGATGCAAAGCACGTATAGCGATCTACAGTGGCAGGCCACCGGCGAGCGACTGACCAAAGAGACGTTTGAGAAGTACCGCAAGGAAGGAGGCATCGTCATACAGCACTCCATGCGACCCGAGTGGATCAAGATGGCGATGGCATCCCCCTTCGTCATCGTTGCCTCTGACACCATGCCTTACGCCAAAGGAGCCCATCCGCGGGACGGCGGCACGTTCAGCAAGGTGCTGGGCGAATATGTGCGCGAGATGAAGGTGGCCACGCTGCCTGAAGCGCTCCGGCGGATGACGCTGCTGCCAGCCCAACGGCTGGAGGCTCTTGCACCACAAATGAAGAACAAGGGACGCATCAAGGTCGGTGCCGACGCCGATCTCACGATCTTCGACCCTGCCACTGTGATTGACACAGGCACCTACGAAACCGGCCCTCAGTTCTCGAGAGGAATCTCCTTTGTATTGGTGAACGGTACGCCGATCATCGAGCAGGGAAAGACTGTCGCCAACACATTCCCCGGGCAGCCCATCCGCGGTACTTACCAGCCGCGCTAGCTTGGCTCAGAGCGCCGATTTGCGGCGGAAGTTGGGGAAGGGTTGGGGTTGATTTTTTGATTTGACGCTGAGGGTGGAGAGGGCGATGATGCTGCTCCACTCCACGCTGTCATAGACGTCAATGGGGGAGGGTTGCTTGTTGAGGACGGCTTCGACGAAGGCGCGAAGGGTGAACCAGTCGGCACCGCCGTGGCCGGAGTTGAGGGCCTGCTTCTTTTCGTTGCGCCAGGTGGGGGCTTCGTATTTGTCTTCGTAGGGGGCGAAGTCGGCCCAGGTGTTTTCTTTGTGGGTGTGTTCGAGCCAAATTGTCTTTTGGCCTTCGCTGTCGCGGTAGACGCCTTTGGTGCCCTGCAAAGTGTAGTGTGTGGTGCTGAGGGTGGGGCGGGCGGAGACCGTATCGAGGCGGAGTTCGATGAGCTTTCCCTTTTCGGTTTGGATGAGAGAGATGTTCGCGTCGCCCTGGTAGGGGATGATGCCGCGGATGCGGGCGGCAGGGGATTGCATGGTGGTGATGGTGGCGAAGCGGTCGGATTTGCGGATGTCGAGCCATTGGGCGACGGGACCAATGGCGTGAGTGGGATACCAGTTGACGGTGTCGCGCATGAGTTCGCCGCGCCAAGTGGGAGATCCGGGTTTGGTGTAGCCGAGATTGGGGAGGGAGTGGAGGTAGGCGCAATCGGCGTAGGTGAGTTCGCCGAAGACGTTCGCGGCGATCATGGCACGGATGGCGAGGTTGGAGCGGTAGTAGCAACAGTTCTCGGCCATCATGTAGAAGCCGCGGGTGCGCTCGACAGCCCCGATGAGTTGCCAACATTCTTCGATGGTGACGGCGGCGGCGACTTCGCTTAGAACCGCCTTGCCGCGGTTGAGGGCGTCGATGGCGATGCGGGCGTGGGTCTGCTCGGGGGTGGCGATCAGGACGGCGTCGACGTCGGAGCGATCGAGGAGTTGGCGGTGATCGGTGGTGATGTAGGGGCTGGGAGTGGTCTTGCTTGCCAGGCGGGCGGGCTTGGTGGGATCGATGTCGCAGAGGGCAGTGATGGTGGTGTTGGGGATGTCGAGGGCGGTAGCGCC
>VFZU01000205.1 GCA_016870995.1 Acidobacteriota bacterium | reverse complement strand
AGCAGTTTGCACAGGAACTTCGTTGGCCGATGCTGCTCAGGCTGATCTTCAAGAAGTTCTACGAGACGATCCCCGCGCCTAAACCGCTTCCGGTGCCGTCTTAAGCGCTCAAACTGCCGTTTCTAGGATCATAGAATCTCGACCTTCAGTTAAGCCCTTCGCCTCGATAAAAGGTTGCTTTGCCCAAGGCGCGCAGCGGTCAAGGCCAAGCGCAGCTTGCCCGCAGGGTCGCCTTGACGGCGAGCACACTTGGGCTTACTCACAATGGCCGAGGCGAAGGGCGTCAGGTCAAAGCGTCTCGAAGCCGCCATTCTCTGTGGGGCTCAGGATGCTCGAAGGTACGAAAAACGTCAAACCATCCTGTAGAAGAATCGGCCTCCACCACAAAGCTACGAGAGAGTTGAAGCTTGCCACTGCGGAACCTAATCATGGGGCTCTGCACCAATTACATCCAAAGCCAAGTTCAACAAGACGAGCGTAGTTCGATTTGTTGTGCGGTCACTCAATCACTGCCGGCCGGGGTTGGACTGGGTACTGTCAGCGAGTAGGTCAGAATGTCGTTCCAGGGTCATCTTCAAAGAGTATTCGTGCTTACGATGCTTCACACAATCAACAAAAAGGGAGCGGCGAACCGCTCCCTTTTTGTTGATTGAACTTGGGTCTTGTCTTTAGGGGAAGGTGTAAGTCGCCGATAGCTTATAGAACGATCCCGTTCCATCGGTCGCAGGGCGGCTTTGCACATCCGGCCCAGCGGTAAACCGGACCGCGAAATTGCTGGATAGGCTCATCTGGACATAGGGTCCAAGCCACTTGTAGACGCTTCCCGAAGGCAATGTGCCGCTCGGATTTGAACCTAAGTGTTCATAGTGTAGGCCAGCGGAGAGCTGCGGGCTGACTTTGAATCCGCCATTGATCCACCAGTGCAAGAAGTTGTTGCGGTTCGCGGCGTCGACGAGCGGCCCGCCTGGCCGGCTCTGCACTCGCCCCGTCCTCGCAGCAGTGTAGCGGCCCATATAGAATTCTCCCTCCGCACGTGTGGTGTTCACGTTTGAGGTGATATTCGGCACGAAGCCTTCGAATGCCATCGGAAACGAGCCGTTTGAAAGCAGCTTGCCGTTGAGGATGCCCAGCTGCGGAGTGAAGGTCCACTTGCCGTCGAAGGTCCGGATATTGACGCCTGACCCGACTTCCGTCCAAAGTCCACCGCCGCCACCCGTCCCAAATGAAGGTGTTGTCCAGAAGATTCCATAGGCGGTCCAATCCAATGTCTTGTTGACCTTGAAGGCTCCGCTCACTGTAGGATAGAACCCGAAGAACGAGTCCTGATTCATAGCAATTTTGTATGTGGCCTTGGGCTCCGCTGGTGCGGTCTGAGAGAAACAGTTCATTGCTAGGGACATACCAATATAGATTAGTCCACTTTTGGGAAGGAATGACTTCATTAAAGGCCTCGTATTTTTAGAGTATTTATGGCTGCGACGTGGGCCAGAAGTACCAGTCGAAGAGCAACTCTTCGCTGGTTCTTCTGAGATAGTAGGTTGAATTGCTAAGAGTTCTCAATCGGAATTCTGAATCTGATGTATCACAAATGCGAATACATATGGAAATTTGCACTTGTGGGGCTTGTTGAGACGATTCTGAACAAGAAAAATAGCGTATGCCTCCCGCTCGTGGCGAATTTTGTGCCAGTTGCCGCTTGTTCTAGTCCGGCGATCACTGGGTCTTTGTCAGATGGCTCCGCAACAGATTCCAGATGTCCCGGTCGATCCGGCCCAACAAATTCGCTTTGACCCATCAGGCCACTAAACTTGATCGATTTAATAGACCGGAGAACAGGGGGCGCGAGAAACGGTTCCTGCGTCTGCGAGTAAAGTGGCAGACAAAGGCCCATCGCAATCAGAATCATGCTGCTTTGTTTGTAATACTGCACTGAATACACCAGTAGCCTTCTTTATGTTGTTTGGCCTGGATCTGCGGCAACCTCGAACGGTTTCCTTGCACCAAAGAGGGCATTTGCCGCTTGGATCCAATCAAACATTTCAATTTGTCGAATAAAAATATTCAGCTTCCTTATCGACGACTCGCGTAGCATCATGAGAGAACCTGCCCTCTGTCGCGCACCCAAGCACTCGGCCACTGTCCGACCGCCGGGAAATCACAATAGACTGGATAGCTATGAAGAGAACCGCATTCGCACTCCCACTTGCATTGGGAAGTGCTGCCGGTTTGTTTGCACAAACCCCCGCCGCCCCATCCCCGACAGCCGCCCTGGAGGCTAGCGTGAAAGCAGCCCAGTCCGCCGGCGACAACGCCTGGATGCTTACCAGTACCGCATTGGTGTTGATGATGACCGGCCCCGGCCTGGCCCTCTTCTACGGCGGGCTGGTTCGCAAAAAGAATGTCCTTGCCACGATGATGCAGAGCTTCATCCTGATGGCACTCGCCACAGTCCTCTGGGCCTTCGTGGGCTATAGCTTGAGCTTCGGGGAGGGTAGCCCTTTCATCGGCGACCTCCG
>VFZU01000204.1 GCA_016870995.1 Acidobacteriota bacterium | reverse complement strand
ACTGCACAAAAGCTCGAAGACATGAGCCTTGAAGACGTTGAAGCTCATTTGATCAAGAAAGCCCTCGACCGCTTTGGCGGCAACGTTAGTGCCGCGGCAGACGCGCTTGGCTTAAGCCGCAGCGCTTTTTACCGCCGCCTGCAGCGATACAATCTTCATCGATACGCGACATGAAGCTGGCCCACGAACGGCGGATTCAACTTACGGCCATTGCCTCGGGCCTGCCGGCCATCGCGGTCTCCCTCTCGATCTTGTGGACGGGTGATTACACTCCCAAGGTGCAATGGACCAGCACGGCGATTCTCGTCACCTGCTGGCTTGGCTTTGCCAACTCGGTGCGCGAGATGGTGGCCTCTCCCATGCGTACGGTCGCCAATCTGCTTGAGGCCATCCGCGAAGGCGACTATTCGATCCGCGGCCGTGCCGTGCTTCCCGACGACGCCCTCGGTGAAGTGCTTGAACAGGTGAACGCCATGGGCGCCACACTGCAGCAACAACGCCTCGGCGCGCTCGAAGCAACTGCTTTGCTGCGCAAGGTGATGGAAGAGATCAACGTCGCTATCTTCGCATTCGATGCCGATAACCAATTGCGCCTCGTTAACAAAGGCGGGGAAGCGCTGCTGGGCCGCCCGATGGAGCGCCTGATTGGCGAGACTGCCTCGAGCCTCGGCCTCGACGATTGCCTTGCCGGTGAACTGCGCACGATGACGCGCGCCTTCTCTGGAGGTAGCGGCCGTTGGGGCGTATCGAGCAGCACCTTTCGCGAAGGCGGTGTGCCTCACCGACTGCTTGTGCTCACCGATCTCACTGGACCGCTGCGTCAAGAAGAACTTCTCGCCTGGCAGCGCCTGGTGCGAGTGCTCGGCCATGAACTCAACAACTCGCTCGCTCCGATCAAATCGATTGCCGGTAGCCTTGGAAACATCGTTGATCGAGATCCCCTGCCTGATGACTGGAAGGAAGACATGCTGCACGGGCTCAACATCATCGGCTCGCGCGCCGACAGCCTGCAACGATTCCTCGGTTCCTACACGCGCCTTGCGAAGTTGCCCCACCCCACTTGCGCGCCGGTTGATGTCGAAGCTCTAGTTCGCCGCTGCGCCGATCTCGAACTGCGTCAAAAGGTCACGATTGTCCCTGGTCCTGAGATCACCATCGACGCTGACTCAGATCAGCTGGAACAAGTGATCATCAATCTGGTGAAGAATGCGGTCGAAGCCGCTCAGGCCACAAGTGGCGGAGTGAGCATTGGTTGGATTCGTCACTTCAGCAGGCTAGAGATCTGGGTGGAGGATGAAGGCCCGGGCCTTGCCAACACAGCCAACTTGTTTGTGCCCTTCTTCACTACCAAACCTGGAGGGAGCGGCATCGGCCTTGTGCTGTGCCGCCAGATCGCTGAAGCTCATGGCGGTACATTGGAATTAACGAACAACAGCGGCAAGCCGGGTTGCACGGCCCGTCTGTTGTTGCCGGTTCATGCCAATGATCCTCTTGCTGTTTCTGCTGGTCTCACAGTTTAACCCGGACTTCTCACCGAAGTTCCAACAGGCGTTGCGCCTGCTGCAGGAACAAAAGTTCAGCGAAGCCGTCGCGATTCTCGAGGTCCTGGTCAAAGAGAGTCCAGCGGTCGCCGAGTATTGGAACGCACTCGGCATCGCCCATGCCGCAAACGGCAACACGGCTGCTGCGCTTAAACCTCTTGAGACTTCCTGCGATATGAAGCGCGGTTGCTTTGCGCTCGGCAGATTGCTCCAGTCGCAAGGTCGCCACGCCGAAGCCATCGCTGCTTTCAATCGCGCTCCACAGTTTGAGCAACACTCCGAGTTGCTAGCCTCAATGGCTCGCAGCTCAGAGCTTACCGGCGACCTTCAGGCCGCCGATCTTGCCTATCGCCGTGCTCTTGCCGAAAGCGCTTTGCGCCCAGCCAACTCGGCCGAGATCCAGGTGCAGTACAGCCGCTTCCTGATTCGTCAACGCCGCTTCGAGCCAGCCCGCTGGCAACTCGACCAATCCCTGCGCAAGAAGCCCTTCAACGGTGCTGCCTGGCGCGACAAAGCTTATGTGTTGATCGAGCTGGATCGCAAAGAGCAGGCCGTCGATGCGCTCGAGCAAGCCATCGCCCATGGTGAGCGCACTCGCGAGAATCTTCTCGCCCTCAGCCGTCTCCATGCCGACCTGGGTAATCGCGAAAAGGCAGAGGAATACTTGAAGGAAGCTACGCCTATACCGCCGCGTTAGAGCTTTTGTAGACCCACCAAAGTCAGAGCGCCTGTTGAAAGCAAGATAGACGTTAGCTCAGCGACACCAAACTCTCCTGATTTGCCCCCGATGATGAGCCGAAGAAGGCATAGGCGATCACACTGCTGGAGCCGAGCAGAAGGGAGTACAGTGGTCTCTGAGTAGACGCGATGGCCAGCCCTGTCGGGTTAAGTATTAAGAGTTCTGCAAAAAGGAAATGGGTCATGCTAAACCTTTCACAAATCCGTTAGCGGCGGAGAAAGAGGAAAGGCAGATGACCCGAAAGCAGAATAGCGCAAAAGCGGACTGGAAGGCAGTGATGGGCCAGGACG
>VFZU01000203.1 GCA_016870995.1 Acidobacteriota bacterium | reverse complement strand
GAAGCGTTCTTGGATACACTCTGTCATAGCGAAGGCCTCTCTTCCTGATGCTCTAACTGACTCTAGACAAATCAGTTATGCCACGGTTGGAGGCCTTTTCCCAGTTATTTGTGAGAAATCCGGGCTAAGTTGTAGGTCACGACCCGCGGAGTGCGGAGACCCAGAAAGATGCCACTGAGGTTGACCGGGAAGTTGCGCTGCACGCCGCCGCCTGGATTATCCATATTGCCGTCGAAGATATTCGCGCTTGAGGCAAAGGGCGGGTTATTGGAACTGGCACCCAGGAAGTCGCTCTGGATTCGATCGTAGAAGATGCCGAAACCACCGCGCACTGCCGTCTTGCCGTTGGCGCGCGGATCGTAAGCGAAACTGACCCGTGGCCCCCAGTTGCCGAAGTCTGTGCGAGCGCCACCGCGTGGTAGGCCGACGAACAGCCGATCAACGCCGGCCACGTCTACGGCAGGAATACGCCCCTTGGCGCGATCTGGAAAGCCGCTACCAAAGATGACGATGCCGTTGTAAGGGTCGCCCGTGGTGAGCAATGCGCCGTTGGCAGGCGAAACCTGTGGCGCGTTTGGCTGCTTTGAAGCGAGTCACGTCGAACGTGGCAAAGTTACCCAGCGCACTGTAGAGCGGGAAGACAAGGTTGTAACGTAGACCGAGTTCCACACTCAGCTTACGATTGACGCGCCAGGAATCCTGCGCATAAAACTCCAGCTGGTTGAACCGAGCGAACCAGGAAGTGTCGACCTGGCCTTCGGTGTAGTTTTGGAAGTTGCCCAGCAGGACGTCACCGATGACGTTCCGCGTCGAGTTGGCGGCTGAGGTATTGAACGTGACAGTTCCGTTGTCGTTGGCACCCGAATTGTTCTGATCTTTGCGGCTGCGGGTGAACTGAACTCCGAACTTCAACGTGTGCGAACCAACCACCTTCGACACGTCGTCCCGCAATTGGAAGGTCGTGTTCAGATTGCGGATACGATCGCCCACGTTGTAGCCAGTAAATCCTGCGATGTTCACGGTAGGTCCAACTTGGAAGTTGTTCGCGGGAAAGATCTCGCGATAGTTGAGCCCAAGCGCCGAGCGGCCAAGGATTTCATTGGCCGGCAGACCTTGGATCTGATTCGCGCTGACGGAGAAGCTCACGTAATTGATGGTGGTGGGGTTGAGCGTGTAGTTGTGGCTCAGCACGCTGGTCCAGCCCGGACGCGGACGGCCGCCCGGCACGATACCGAGATTAGTACCTTGGAAACCGTTAAAGATGTCCCAGTCCTGGTGCGTAAAGCGGAACATAACTTGCTGCTTGGAGGTGGAGGTCTATGCCCGCGGCGTTCAGGAAACCGGAACTAAGGCGTGCAAGTTCAAGATCGGCGGTCGCATGAACCGGAATGTGGATGCCTATCCGGGCAGAACGGAGACAATGGTGAAACTGGCGCGGAAGCGGCTCGGAGACAACGTCACGATCAATGCCGATGCCAACGGTGGCTATAACGCAGCAAAGGCGATTGAGGTAGGTAAGCTGCTCCAGGACTTGAATTTCGGATTTTTCGAAGAGCCTTGTCCCTTTGAGGAATTGAGCGAAACCAAGGAAGTCGCCGATGCATTAAAAATTCCAATTGCCGTTGGCGAACAAGACGCCAGTCTTTGGCGTTTCAAATGGATCCTTGAAAACAAGGTGGCCAACATCGTGCAGCCGGACATCAACTATGTAGGCGGCTTCTGCCGGGCTCTCCGCGTGGCGCGGATCGCTCGCAAGTACAACGCAACGATCGTTCCGCACAATACGCAGACAGGCTCGACAGCGGTGAATTTGCTGGCCTTCGCGGCGGTCACGCCGAATATTGGAAAGCAGATGGAATTCGTTTACAGAGGAGAGGAAAAGGCGGAGAGCTGGTCGGCGCCACAGTTTCGGATCGTAAACGGAAAGATCGCTGTTCCGAAGGGACATGGGTTGGGCGTTGATTTTGATCCCGCTTTCCTTGCTCAGGCCCAAAAGATTTGAGTCGCCATCGATCTCCAGTTTTCTCATCTCTGCATCTCAAAATGTACCGCCAACTGAATCTTTAGGCTCAAAGCCTTGAAATACAAGAAGCGAACGTCCTCGCTGCAAATGCTCTCCACTGATAGCGCCACCCGCTTCCAGCGGAAGCCCGTTCAAACTTCGCCAGCCCAAGCCCAGACCGTTAAACAGATCAAACGAGACTTGCCCAACGCCGAAGTCTTGACAGCACCAGCGGGACTCCGACACCCTATCGGCCTGAATCCGCGCCGAGTTCCACGCGAGAACTGCCTGCATTCAACAAGTGCTGAGCTGCTGCGGAATCAACAACCGCCATTCGGGCGTTCGCAGTGCTAAGAAAATTTCCTTTATGCTTCTGAGCGATAGCCGTCTTTTACCACCTGCTTGGATGAATCCCGGAGAGCGTCCAGATCGGATTTGAGGAGTCGGATGTTCCAGCCCATCACCGGAAGGAGAGGGCCTCCGCCGCAGGGCTTCGCTTCTCTACGCCCCGCAACCACGCCCCCCATCCGGCAAGATTCTGAACAAAAGTAATTCACCAAAGAAGATTGGCTTGCACAGAACTATTGACACATCCGATTCGGCGCCACCATCCGGGTTGAACTCCTTTTAGAAGCCTGTTGAAAAAGCCCCTGTTCGTCAGTTCTGGTTTTTTCTTGATCGTTTCTTAGGCATTCGAGAAGGTTTTTGCGGCCGGGCAGAGCTCCGCCGGAAGCCGCAAAGCTTTGGTTT
>VFZU01000202.1 GCA_016870995.1 Acidobacteriota bacterium | reverse complement strand
CCCAGCTTCCAGGATCCGCGCGATCTCTTCATTGCTGTACCGCTTCTTCTTCATTGATCTCTCCTTTCCTCTTGAAAGATCCTATGATTTCCGCTGGTACGATTTTAGGGCGTCAGGTCAGCCCCAATTGGCTCCACTATGGCTAAAATACCAACCTTGACCGCGCTGGCCGATGCTGAAGCCGACGGCGTAGCCACCGACACCAACGGGAGTGATCAGCTCCTGCATGGTTTGTTTATCAAGGACTTTACCGCTGCGTCCGGCCAAGGTCATTTGGACTTCGAGTGCGAAGCGCGCCAGGTCGGTGGGAGTAGTCCAAAGGCCAGCCGCGGCACCTTCCGGGTAAACGTGCCAGGGGTGCTCCATGGTCTTGCCGGCACCATTATGCGCATGAGCCGCGGCGGGCTGCCGCGTGACTGGCAAGGGCTGTTCAAAAGTGCTGTCCTTCATTCCGATGGGATCGAGAACAAGGCGTTGCATGAGCGGCGCGAAAGACTCGTTGTAAGTATCTGTCAGTGCGAGTTGCTGGATGGTGACTGCACCGCCTGAGTATTGCATCGCGGTAAGCGGAGGTCGCACGATCCGCACCGGCCCAAGCGGGGAGGGCGGTTGGCCATCGAGAATTTGCGGCAGTGTGGGGAGAGTTGCGCCCGGCGCAAAGCCAGGGAACCCGAATCCATCACCAGTTCCGGAAGTGTGGCTCATCAATGTACGAGGAGTCACAAGGCCAGGGAAATTGCTCACGAGCTTCCAGGATTTGAGAATCGAATTGATGTCCTGGTCGAGTGTGAATCGCTTCTCCTGCACTGCCTTGAGCGATGCCATCGCAGCGACCGGCTTGCTGATCGACGCGGCCTGGAACATCGTACCGGTAGTGGCTGGCACTTGTTTTGCGACGTCGGCAAAGCCCCAGGCATGAACTAGGTGAATTTTGAAGTTGTGAATCACGGCGATGCTGACAGCCGTCACCCGGAAGCGGTCCATCATTTGGTCGATCGAGAGCGGGTCCATGCCTTGACGGTTGGGCGACTGCGGCCCGGCGATGGCGGCGAGGTATTTCGCGGGATCGTCCTGAGCACCGAGGATGACAACCCCTAGCAGCGAGATAGTTGTGAGGCGGCGCAAGGGTTACTCGGCGTTGAGGTCAACCGTGCGGGCTGTGGCGCCGAACTTGATGCAAGATGCAATCCCGTTGCGGGCGCCCTTGAGCGATTTGTACATTTCACTCTTGCCGATGACTTCGCCATTGGTTGCGGTGAGGACGAAGTAGGGTTCGGACCGCTTGGACTTGCGAAGGTCGCAGCGCGGTTCATTCGGGGAGTTCTTAACGACGCTTGCAATGCCGCCCAGTGCGGCTCGCTTTTCCGGATACACCTCGCTCGAGAGAATCACTTTGCCATTGGGGGCTTTCAGATTAAAAACGAAGCCAGTCTTGGTTTTCTTCAGTTCGTATTTCGCTGCCATGCGGGTATCATATCTGGAAATTCGGTTACGAACTTGTGAATGACAACCGGGGTTGGAACGGGTAGTCTGGATCAAATGCGGATTTGGCGGACTCGGGTTTTCGTGGCTTGCTGGTTGCTCTATGCGGCGTATTATTTCTGCCGCAAGAACTTCAGCGTTGTGATGCCGATGATGACCGAACAGGGGGGCTTGAGCACGTTCGATATGGCCCACTTGGTGTTTGCCTATAGTCTGCTTTACGCGATTGGCCAGTTTGTGGCCGGTAATCTGGCGGACCGGTTTGGTGGGCGTCGTGTGGCTGCCGGGGGAGCGGCAATCTCCATCCTGGCGAACGTGGTGATGGCATTCGCCCCCGCCTATAGTATTCTCTTATCGCTGCAGATCTTGAATGGAATTGGGCAGGGTTGTGGATGGTCCGCGATTTTGAAGCTGCTCGGAAGCTGGTTTCGAAGGACAGAACGCGGAGTAGTCTTGTCGTGGTGGGGAACTTCGTATGTACTGGGAGGATTTCTCGCTACTGGATTTGCGACTTACGTTGCGACCACTTCCCTGCCCGGCTTTGGAGCTCTCGGCTACCAGCAAGCGTTCTTGATTCCCGCAGCCCTGCTTACTTTAGTGGTATCGGTGTTCTTGGGGCTAACTAGAGAGCGTGCGGTTCCACGGGTCGTAAACTCGCAGGCGTCGATGCAGTTGGGCGATATGTTTCAGGCCCTACGCATGAGAGAAGTGCAAGTGATCGCGGCTTCTTATTTCTTGCTAAAGACGACACGGTATTCGTTGCTGTATTGGTTGCCGTTTTATTTAGTCCAAGGGCTTGACTATGCGAAGGATCTCGCGGGTTACAGTTCGTCGGTGTTCGAGTTGGCGGGGGCGCTGGGGCCGTTGTTGGCTGGATATAGCTCCGACCGCTTCTTCGGCAGCCGGCGGCATCCGGTGGGGATGACAATGCTGGTTCTGCTGGCGCTGTGTTTCTTTGCGCACCCGTATTTGAGCCGACAAGGACAGGGCGGCGTGTTGCTGTCGATCGCGCTGATGGGGGTGTTGATTTATGGGACAGATCTGTTGATGGGTGGTGCGGCGACGCTGGAGGCTGCGCCTCCGGAAATGGCGGCGCGGGCGACGGGAACGGTGAACTGTATCGGATCGAGTGGCCAGTTGGTTTCTTCGTATGTGGTTGCCGTGTTGACCTGACGCCCTAAAATCGTACCAGCGGAAATCATAGGATCTTTCAAGAGGAAAGGAGAGATCAATGAAGAAGAAGCGGTACAGCAATGAAGAGATCGCGCGGATCCTGGAAGCTGGGGCGAGCACGAACAAG
>VFZU01000201.1 GCA_016870995.1 Acidobacteriota bacterium | reverse complement strand
AAACGCCAACTCAAGCTCGTCGCGATTTTTCTGTTGAATTCAAAATTGCTGCGTGATTCAATGGCAATAATTCACTCCCAACGCGCTGTCCACCACGTCCGGAGCGGAACAGACTCAACAAGGGTTGATTGAGTCTTTGTGCAACTTGCTCGGAGGCGCACCACAGGCGCCACTTGAGAAAGCCACCCGCAGACTCTACTTCGGGCGGTTGCGGATGCCGAATGCCTAGGGTCCACGCGAGTGCGAAATGAGAAAGCATTGCGCGGGGCTGGGAGTAAGTGTCACGCGACAACAGCTTTTGGGCACGACTGGCAAGTGCATTCGTTTGGCGCTTGAAGGCGGCATCTTCTCTATCGGATTCGAGTCCAAGTCTCGGAACAGCTTCTATGACGCGCTCTATATCGATGGGTGGACCTTGATTCTCGAGGACGCGGGAAAACTCAACGATGAGCTCGGCGAGATTTTGAATGGGTACAACCGTATCCACAGATTGTGCCGGAATCGAGTTGGCGGCCGCAGATTGGATCGGTTTCGATTTGTGACCGATTAGCTGAAGAACGGATGGGGCCAAGACTTCCAAGTAAGGTTCGATGCGATCAAGATGGTGCTCACGAAGGAAGTTGGCGATTGCAGTCTGGATTTCGGGAGATTCGTGGACCAAAGCGCGGGAGACGATTTCGGCGATCTGAGCTTTGTTCGCTGAAGTCGCCTGAGGGTAGACATCAGAAGCAACTTTGAGCGCACGAATGATCGTGCCTTTGTCGGTAGCTTCAAATGCAGGCGCGAGATGCTTGATCACAAGAGAGGGGTCTATGGCGTTGATCTTATGCACGATGGTAAGCGCCTTCATCGCAAACGAAACGGTAGTGGGCACTCGACTGAGAAGCAGCTTGAAGTAAATCGGAGCTAACAGGAGACGCTCAGATGGGGTGGGAGAAAGTAGCTCGTGCATGCGTGAGAACCACCCGGCTCGAAATGGCGCGAAGTCGCGCTGGAGAGCTTCCAGTGTTGCGTTTAGGAGCCTCGAACGGTCCAGGATTTTCTCGTCCGCCAAATCCCGAATTCCTTCAGCCCAGCGATTTGAAGGCATGCAGTACTTGTCGAACGCAGCGAGACTCAACTCACCGGACCCTTCGTGCTCAAACAATTTCCAAAACTCGGACTCTAAAAGCAGAGAATCAGTCATCAAGAACGCCCGCACTGACTCTTTTGCCTCTCGGCCATAGATCATGCCGAGGATGTAATTTTCAGTCTGTGGCGGAGAGATCCATCCTTGACGGACAAATTCGCGAACGATGTTCCACATGCGGAAGTTATTGATCAATGCGAACTGCGCCCAATCGGCAAGCCAAGAAGGTCGACGGCGTGAGAGAACTGTGGTGACTTCTCTGTGTGGCCACGACCATGGACCAGCGCGATGGATGGCTTTCAATTCGCTGAAAGTGGCAGTACCGAGAAGAGCCAGCCCAACGGCGCGATGGCGATCAAAGGATGATGGCACTTCCTCGGGTGAATAAGTCCATGTAAGTGCCTTTGCTACAGTCGCTACGGTGGGATAAAGTGAGCGCCGTTCGGTTTCACTGAGCGGCTGAAGTAGTTCGATGCACTTGTTTACGTCGGCTCGATCCAGAATGTCTGTGATTTCATTCGTGAGCATCTGCGATGGCCTTTGAATCGGAAACAATTTGAACCGCGAGGATGTGCTTGCAGGGACCGCGACTGAGCCCGTAGCGGCTGACCCAAGGGCAAGTGCAGGACCAAGTGCCCTCCTTGGACTGAACGAGCCGGTATTCGGTATCCTTGCTTCGCAGCCAGACGCCCTCAGCGTCGAATTCAAATTGCCCTGATTGAGCGATTCGGCGGGCTTGCGCCAATCTTGGATTCAAAGCTTCGGAATTGGTGAGGCGAAAGGGCAGTTCGCGATGGAAGTAGCTAGAGGAGGCCAGGTCGTAACCGACGAGCCCGGAGGCGGCGGCTTGGGCAAGAACAGCAGCTGTGGTGTCAACTGATGCACTGAGTTGCGAAGCGATTTTTGCGACGTCGATCGTTCGGCTCCAGCGTAGCAGCGCACGCAGCTTAGCAACAGCATTTGACTGCGCGGCAAGGTGGGACAGAGTTTGACCTTCTCCCGAAAAGCCGCGTGACAACTCAGGGCTAAGTACCAAAAAGAATCGGGAGTCTTGGGTGTCAATCCGCCAAGCAGAAGACCCATCTCCAGAACCATATGCCTCTAGACGTGTCGCGTGTTGAGCAATTTGAGAGAGGAATTTCAAGCGCTCCAAGCCGCAAGCCATTAGTGCCCCCTGTATCGGGGATTGGCTGAGCCTGAAGGTGTTGGATTGAGGAACCAACCAAACAGGACCATGAGACGTTTGGCGCGGAATGCTTCTAATGAACCGTTGCACGGCGGGGCCGAGGAGCTGAAAGTGGCTCTTCATTCTGGCCTGCGATGCTTGTACTTCCTGGAACCCTTTGACCCATCGAACTGGGAGTTCGACCTTTCGCTCAAAGGCCGTTCCAATTTCAGGAGAGGAGACGGAGAATCCGCCGGAGGTAAGTTCGAACCCGGTTGATTCGTCGTCACATACCTTCGTGAGAGCCGTACGCATTTCAGGATTGAAATCAACGTTAGGAACTTGTTGAAAAACTCCCAGCGGCACCTGTGACGCGGGAGCATTTTCGAGCATCTATGTTGTATGCGCGGAAACGACCAGAACCAGGCATCGCTGATCAGCTACGTGAGTCTTGAAGACCGGATAGCGCCGGAGCATCCGCTGCGCAAGGTGCGGGCGCTGGTGGAC
>VFZU01000200.1 GCA_016870995.1 Acidobacteriota bacterium | reverse complement strand
GATGTAGTCGGCGTGGCCGGGGCAGTCGACGTGAGCGTAGTGGCGGTTCGCCGTCTCGTACTCAACGTGGGCGGCAGCAATTGTGATACCGCGTGCTTTTTCTTCAGGAGCGTTATCGATCGAATCGAAGCTCCGGAACGAATTCTTCGGGTTGTGCTTCGACAACACCTTCGTGATCGCGGCCGTCAGGGTCGTCTTGCCGTGGTCGATATGTCCAATCGTTCCCACGTTGACGTGCGGCTTACTACGGTCAAATTTCTCTTTCGCCATTTTGCTCGCGCCTTAAAAATATTTGGGGGAAAAATGTATGGAGCTGATGACCGGGATTGAACCGGTGACCTCGTCCTTACCAAGGACGCGCTCTACCATCTGAGCTACATCAGCCCGCCTCTACTACTGTATCAGGACACCGTACGCATTTGATGGTGGATAGGGAAGGATTTGAACCTTCGTAGGGTGCAAGACCCGACAGATTTACAGTCTGTTGCCATTGACCGCTCGGCCACCTATCCAAGTGCGCACGAACCCTCCCAAGAGAGGGTCTCCTGACAACTTTTTCATGGTAACACAGCGATGCGTTTGCGCAATAGTAGCGCGTCGAGAGGCCCGTCAGCGGCGTTTGGCAAAGGGAAAAGCTTCGTCTTTTCTATTGGCTGCGGACCATACAACTCCCTCGCCGCCGTGAGCAACTCCTGACGCAGCTGCGCCAATTGCGGCTGCGGCACTACCCTCGAAATCCGCACCTCAATGTCTCTCGGCTCGACCATCAATGCGAAGATCGCAAGTTCGTTCTTCGAACTGCCCGCATCCTTGCTGATCTGCTGCAGAAGTTCGTTCGAGGGACGTTTGCCTTCGAGCCCAAACTCCAGCATGGCCAGCTGCAACGTTGCGTTCGCTTTGCTCAGCAGTGCTTTGGCCTCAGCCCCTCGCTTGGTCCGGGCCAGCCACATCGCGCTTTGAAACGCCACAGCGTTGGGCGACACCTGCTTCAACCAGGAGTCAAAGTGCAGATCAGCCGCCTTTCCATCTCCGGCGTAGTAGCGGGCAAAGGCCGCTTTCCGTAGGCCAGCACCGTTCTGAAACGTCGGGTAGCGTCGAGCCTGCTCCTCAAAGTACCTGGCTGCCTCGGCGAACTTGCGGTTCGTATAGTTCACCTCGCCGAGCGAATCAATTGGATTGGCTTCGTTTGGCGCAAGCCTGCGGTACTCGTTCAAGGCCTCAACTGCCTTATCTAGCTTGCCCAGATTTGCCTCGGCGTAGCCAAGACTGTTCCACCAGTCCGGCTTTGTGGGTTCGATCCGCGCCAACTCGCGGTAGTAGGCCGCCGCCTGCGCCCAGTCTCCAATTCCCGCCGCCATCTGTGCCATTTCGAGCTGAAGCGCCGGATCACCTTTGCGAAACGAAGCCAATTCGCTCAAAGCCTTCAGCCGCTCTGGCCCGTTGCCAGCCACGGCAATCGACAACTGAGCTCTCGAGTAAGCGTCTCCGCTAGCCGGAAATTTCCCTACCAGCGCCAAGGCTTCTTCCCGCTTCCCCTGTTGAATCAACAGCCTGGAGAGAACCGGATAGGCCGGGGCGAAGCCCGGATGGCTCGAAACAAACGAAGCCAGTTCGTTTCCCGCAAGCGCCTTAGCGTATTCGACCCAGGCCTTGGCATCTGCTTCCGGCTTGGTCTTCACCCCCAGCAATGCCTCAAGCATTCGGCTTGTCGTTTGAGTCAGTTCCCCTTCAGATACCTCAGAATCAAACGAACCCAATATCGCCGTGGTCGTTGCATTCGCAATCCGAGCTTCGATCCTGATCCCCTTCGAAGTCTTTGAGAAGCGCCCGGTGATCACTCGCCCTACCCCGCTTTGCCTCACGCCTTCGGCGTCGTCGACCAGGATCAAATCCTGAACCTGATGAGACCCAAGCGCAGAAATGAATGAGCTCAGCCAAACTTCCAAAACACCGGCCTGATTGTCGAACTTCACCATGGCCACGCGCGAATTCACCGGGGCTATCGCCTTCGGTCCGCAACTAACGATCAGGATGAAAAGAAAGAAAAAAGAGTACAGTCTAGAGCGCACGAAATTCCGTTTTCAGAAGTGTCTGAAACTCTGGATTATCGCGCATCGCCTGGAAAGCATCTTCCTGAGCAATCTTGTCCCGCTCGTTGAAGCCTTCTTCCAGCGCCTTTCGCAAATACTGCATCGCCCGGTCGTTCTGCCCGTTCTTGGCGTAAATACGTGCCAGGTGGTAGTGGAATTTGGCCCGTTCTTCGATGGTCCGCTCCTGCAGAACAGTGCCTTGCGAGCCCCGATGCTCGAACACGTTCGCGTCGAGAGCCAGAGCCTTCTGGTACTCGAGGATTGCGTCTTCATACTTCTTGCGCGCAAACAGAGCAGTGCCCAGGTTCGAATGCATGCTGGCGGAGTCGGGCATGATCACAAGCGCCCTTTTGTAGTAGTTCGTCGCGCGGCGGTAGTTCTTCTGCGCATAGGCGACAGTGCCAAGGTTATTGATCGCCTCAGCGTAATCCTTGTTGATCTTCGCTGACTTCTCATAGCTTTTGCGCGCTTGGGTCATCTGGCCAAGCTGATGATAGGCAATCCCAAGCTTGTTCCACATGACGTGGGAATCCTGAGGCATACGCTGGTACATCTCTATGGCTTCGCGATACATCTTGCGAGCCATGTAAATGTCGCCTCGCATCTCTGGGCCCAGGTCGGGCTTGCTGGGCGTGGTCGTGGGTGGCACCGACGGCGGGGCAAATCTAGAGATAGCCGGTTGCGCGAAAGCAACAGCGCTAAGGGTCAATAAACCAAAAAGGGTCCGAGAACTCATG
>VFZU01000199.1 GCA_016870995.1 Acidobacteriota bacterium | reverse complement strand
ACGAGGATCGTCGACGTGAACGGGTCGAAATTCCCAAGTCGATTGTACTGCTCGGTCTTGGCCGTGAATATGTCGTAGCGAACGCCGAGGTTGAGTGTCAGCCTCCGCGTGGCCCGCCAGTCATCTTGGACGTAGGCACCGGATTCCCATGCGCGATAACCGGGTTTGTACAGACTGGCCTGACGAATGATGGTGACCGGAGTGCCGGCCAGGAAATTGGCGAGCCCGAAATTGGTTGCCGAGGGTGCGTTGCCTGCGGTCGCGTTGAAAGTGAACTCTCCACGTGGCCGGGCGCTCTGCACAAGCGAAAACTGCCGCCGGATCAGCGAGGCACCGATCTTGACATTGTGGGTGCCCCTGGTCCAGGTCAGCGCGCCATTTTCCTGAAAGGTGTTGTTGAACAGGAGGAGAGGCACAAAGATGGCGTCGCCCAGTTCCTGGAAGCCCTGAATCAGAATACGCGGAATTCCGAACGTCTGCTCGTCGCCGATATTGACGCAACTGGCGGCGTTGCAGGGGAAGCCCAACTGCGTGGACGTGTTCTCGCCGTGGTTGACCGTGCGAGACTGAATCGCCGTGCGCCCGAATCCGCCGCGGAGTTCCAGCAACAGATTCGGCCGGAAGATGTGGACGAGGTTCAGTTGTATGTTGTAAGCTTTCGTGTCGTTCGTTCCGGCAAATGCGAACAGGCCGCCCGGGTTGATGCCGCCCACTGATGGAAAACCTGTCGGTTGGACGGTGTACACATCGTTGAGAGAGTATCGTCCGAACAGATTCGTTTTCGCCGAAAAGCGATGATCGATACGGGCGTCAAATGTATGCGCGTCCTGAGGGCGGTTGGGGGAAGAGGCGTAGTTGTTTACATTCACGCCACTGGCCGTGGGCAGCGGGTACAACGCCGCTACTTTCAATGCAAGGGGGTCCCGTGAACTTGCGTACGGCCCGAGATCCAGACGGTTGAACGGAACCGGGCCGGTCGGCACCGAGCCAAACACATTCGAGATGGTGAGTTGCTGGGCTGCATTGGCACAAATGCCAGCGGCGCTGAATCCGGCGGCGCAGTTTTCCGAGAAGTCACCTATCCTCTGCTTGGCTGTGGGTACGACCGCCGTGATCGGCACGCCCTGGCGGATGCTGAGTTTCTCGTAGTCGGTGAAGAAGAAGGTCTGGTCCTTGCGGAGCGGCCCACCGATGCTTCCGCCGAATTGATTCTGCCGGAACTTCGCCTTGGGCAACTGTCCAGAGGCCGAGGCAGTGAAATTGAAATTTCCGTTGGCATCGAGCGCATCGTTCCGCAGGAACTCGAACAGAGAACCATGGAAGTCGTTGCTACCAGACTTTGTCAGAATGTTGACCACACCCGCCGAAGTACGGGTGACCTCCGCACTGTAGAGATTGGTTTGAACCTTGAACTCCTGAATAGCATCAATGGACGGCCGGACACCGATGGTACCGATGAAGCGTTCGTTGTTGTCCATGCCATCGATCATGTTGTTGTTGACGACAGGATCCTGGCCGTTAACGGCGAACGAGGAGTTGAGCCGGCGATCGTCGGGGCGCGTGCCGGTGGCCAAGCCATTGCCTGGTCCGGAACTAACTCCGGTGACGAGTTGTGCCAGTTGAATGTAGTTTCGACCGTTGAGAGGAATGTCTTGAACCAGGCGGCCCGACACCGATGTGCCTACGCTCGAACTGTCGGTTTGCAGGCCAGCAATCTGCGCGGTGACCTCAATCGATTCGCTGGTCGAGCCGATCGCCATCTGGGCGTCTATGCGGCTGCGATCTCCGGCAACTACCGCGATTTCAGGTAGTGTGTAGACCTTGAAGCCGCTCTTCTCGATCTTTACCGAGTACCGCCCGGGAGGAAGCAGGTTGAACACAAAGTCGCCCGATTCGTTCGTCGGTGACGTGCGAGTATTGTTGGTGTCACGATTGGTTAGCGTGACCGTGGCGTCGGACATGGCGGCGCCGGTCGTGTCGTTGACTCGGCCCACAATATCGGCTGTGGTTGCTTGGCCAGCCAGGCGCCATGAAACCGTAACCATGAGCAGTAGCAAGCTGGCGACTCGAAATGTATGATTTGGCATTCTAAACTCCCTTTGGACACGGTTCCTGAACCGTCTTCCGAAGAATACTCCACTCCCGGATCGGTAGCAACGCCGACACCCTCTCGCAGGGCGCGCAGATGGACATGGCTCTTGCTTCTTTCATCATAGCGTCTAGCCTACGGTCCCTGTCTCCCGATTCTGACGGGCCGACTGATTTTACTTGCCAACGACACCAGGGCAGGCACGAACGGTACGCCGCTCTCTGGGCCGCCGACGGATTTATGCACCGTCTGAGACGGACGATTTTGACGCAGATGACACTCCGGCTCCGCGTTCTGCCGCCCCATGGCAAGCGACCTGTGGCAAGCGACCTTGACAAGCCGCTGGCCGCCCGCTATCCCCGGCTTGCCGGCAGGTGAATACCAATTCAATGTGATTCGCGCTTCCAGCCGCCCGGCAATGCTTGCCCACCGTTGTCGAGCCACTGTTGCAGCTTGTCGGTGTTAATGAGCATTCGGCGGCCAATGCGGACGGCGACGCCAGGAGGTAGGATGTTCTCGCGAACTGCCCGGTACAGGGACTGCTCGGATGGGAATTCTGCGGGGTATTCTTGGCAGGTCTGTGAGATTGTTTTTCGCATAATATTCCTTTCAGTTAATGGGTATTCCATCCGGTCGCCGCAAGCTCCATGCCTTGCGACCCGGTGCCGACAGGGATTGCCGACGCACTCCCACGGACCAATCCGTAACGAAGTCCATCGCCCAAACCTCGTCTGGCCTTGTGATTTCGCGGGTCGCAATGGGTTCGCTCTTCACCCATTTCTTGC
>VFZU01000198.1 GCA_016870995.1 Acidobacteriota bacterium | reverse complement strand
AGAACGTCAGCTCAATGTAAATCGCTCTGCGCAATTCAACAGCAGCCTTTTGAATACCCGAGAGGCACAGGCTGAACCGCAGTGCGGTAGGCACAGGCCTCATCTCACACTTTGACGTCAACTCGTTACCCTACACACGGCACAGTAAACAACGGCCGATTCACTACTTCTTCTGCAGCTTCGCAGCTACCTTGTCAACCTCACCCCAAACCCGCAGCAGGTTCCCTGACCAGATCTTGCCAATCTGCTCTTCGGTGTAACCGCGGCGAACCATTTCAAGCGTCACGTTGAAAGCCTCAGCTGCGCTATCCCAGCCATCGATACCACCGCCGCCGTCGAAGTCCGACGAGATTCCCACATGATCGATTCCGATCTTTTTCACGGCATAGTCAAGGTGATCCACCATGTCCTTCACCGTGGCGCGAGTTACCGCAGGATACTTCGCATCGATCTCGGCCATGCGCTTTTCGTATTCGGCGCGCTTGTCTGGCGGCAGCATGTTCAGGAAGCTCGCGCGGCGCGGTGCAGCTGAGGCATCCGCCGGTTTGGGATCCTCAACGGAGCAGGGTCGCGGCGCAGTCGGCCGCCGGAATCCAGCCGCGGCACCAGGCCGTCCACCGCCTCCGCCAAAGCCCATCTCAGTGCGCATTTTCGAAAGCGCTTCGGTCCGTTCCTTGGAATCCACCTTCACGTAGCTGGCAAAGCCAACAATCTGAATCACGCCACCATTCTTTTTGAGAGCCAGCAATTGCTCATCGTCCATATTCCGGCTGTGATCAGCAAGCGCGCGGACGCTCGAGTGAGAAGCAATTACCGGAGCTTTCGACAAACGGATCGCCTCGAGATTGGCCCCCTTAGAGGGATGTGATAAATCCACCATCATCCCGAGACGATTCATTTCCGCAATCACCTGCCGACCCAAAGGCGACAGGCCATTGTTGTGCAAATAACCGGTGGCTTCACCCGTGTTGGAATCCGCCAACTGGCTATTGCCGTTATGTGCGAGCGACATATAGCGACCGCCGCGATCATAGAACTCCTTCACGCGCTTGATATCGGTACCGATCGGGTAACCATTCTCAACTCCAATCACAGCCACGCGCTTGCCCTGCTTGTGCAGCCGCCGAACATCCTCTGGAGTCAATGCAAGACCAATCACATCGGGGGCGATCTTCTCAGTGAAACGATGGATTGCATCGAACTTCTCAATTGCCTGATTGTAGGCGTCTTCGTAACCCTCTTCCGTCGGCAACCCCTGCCCGACATATACGATGAGGAAGGCCACATCCATGTCGCCCTGCACCATTTTGGGCAGGTTTACCTGGGTGTTGAGCCTCTTGAGGTAGTTGCAATCTGCGGTGAAATTGCTGGGGTCGATATCGTTGTGCGTATCAAGCTTTAGTACCCGATCATGAAGACCTTTCGCTTTGGCGACAAGAGCGGCTTCGGCAGTCTGCGCCGGCATCATGGGAGCAGCGAGTTGAAGCGTAAGGAAGGCGATGAGCAGCCTGCGATGAGCGAGTTGCATGATGAGTTCCTTTGGGACGTTGGCCGCAGGACGAGGAGGCCTTTGAGGGAGTATAACAACTCCATGTCAAACCAAGAATCAGAAAATGAACTTGGCCGTCAGTTGGATACGCCGCGGATAATTCGCTTGATTCGATGCCACCGCTTGACCAAAAACCGCAACGGTGACGTTGGTGTTTGGAGCCGGAAGCAGCTTGTGATTCAAAGCGTTGAGGAACTCAGCCCGAAACTGGAAGTTCTTCCCTTCTCGGATCTGGGTGTTCTTGATGAGCGACAAGTCATAATTGTTGATCTTGTCTGCTCGAATGAAGCCGAAACGCAGCGGGAAGGTTCGAATATTGCTTGCCAGTTGCTGAGCGGCCACGCGATTGAATCCTGCTTCGGTATGGAACCACCGCTGTACGGTTTGCTCACTACCCGAGAGTCGAATGTGGTTCACATCACCATTGAAGATGATGTTGCCGAAATTGATCGGTGCACCACTCTGGAACGAATACACACCGGACAACTGCCATCCACCGGCAAGCCGCGATACCAAAGCATTTGAAGTAGCCAAATAACGGCGGCCCTTGCCGAAAGGCATTTCATAAATGCCACTGAGAGTGAACCGATGCGGCCTGTCGGCATCTGAGATCACTTCCACCGGACGCAGATCGTCGGCCTGGTAGGTTTCGGTGGCTTGCATGAACTTGGACAAAGTATAGTTTGCCATCACCGTATAGCCTTGTGAAAAGCACTTCTCAAGGCCGACTTGCAAGGAGTGATACCAGCTATAGCCGTCGAAACGGGACTGATTTACGGCATCGAACTGGGGGTAGGGTCGAAGCAGGCGCTCGCGCGCCATATTCGCCCCAGTGAAGGCACCGATGGCCCCAGCAGGCAGCAAGCCGCGGAACGGGTTTTGCAGGTTTGCACTCAGATAATCAATGCGAGCTTGATCCCGCGTGGGGCTGGTGGAAAGATAGCGCTGAGGGGTAACGTTCAGGTTCTGGCCGATTTCTATATGAGTTCCACGATTGCCGACATAGGTTGCGTCTAGTACATATCCCTTGCCGAGTTCACGTTGAAAACCTGCCTGCCAGCGCTGCATGTAAGGGCACAACGGATTCTCGTTGAAGAATGTGATCGATTGACCCAGGAAGGTCTGGGCTCCACCGGCCGCGCCCAAGGGGTCCAGGATCGGCGAAGAGAAGGGATTGGAAAGGTTGTTCGCAAACGTCAGGCCGTTGTCCTGGCTGGCGACGAAATTATTGACCCGGCTGAACCCGGTTTGGATCACGTGTTCCGCTCCGGACGTGGTGGACAGCGCGTTGGGAGTGAATTATTGCCATTGAATCACGCAGCAATTTTGAATTCAACAGAAAAATCGCGACGAGC
>VFZU01000197.1 GCA_016870995.1 Acidobacteriota bacterium | reverse complement strand
GCGGGGGTGAGTTCGAACTGGGAGAGCGAGCGGAAGATCGAGAGGCCGAGGGCGTAGACGGTCTTTTCATCGTCGGTGGCGAGCGGCGCGGCGGCGGCGGGTTTGGGGGCTGGCTTGGGGGAAGCGGCGACTCTGGGCGCGGTGGCAGATTTGGGCGCGGTGGCGGGTCGCGGGGCTACTGCGGGCTTCGGAGCGGTGGCGGCAGTTTTCGGGCTGGCGGCAGGGGCGGCCTTTTTCGCAGCTGGTGCGGGGGCAGCGGCTTTAGGAGCCTGAGCGAGCAGCAGCGCGACAAACAAAGGGGAAAGACACATCCCTTAAGGCTAGCATTGGGGGGCTAGTAAGTTTTGAGATAGAGATTGCGGAACTCGACCTTCATGGGCGGGCCGACGTGGATCTGGAGGCCGAGGAGGCCTTCGAGGCTGCGGTTTTGCGGGTCGTCGTCGATCATCATGGCGGTGACCTTACCGTTGAGGATATGGGTAAGGTGGTTGCCGCGAGCGATGATGTGGAACTGGTTCCAGCCGTTGATGTTGATGTAGCCCTTGAGCTGGTCGCCATCCTGGAGCTGGCCGATGACGCGGGAGTGCTTGCCGGGTTCGGCGAGGGTGATCTGACCGCGGAGGGCCATGATGCCGCGGCCGCGTTCTTCATAGAGCATGCCGGTGTGGGTGTTGACGAAGTCCATGTCGGCCTGATAGCCCTTGAGGACCCATTGGCCGACTTCGGGCAGCTCGACGCTGCGGTACTGGACGCCGCTGTTGGTGTTGTTCATGCGGAATTCGAGCTTGAGCTCAAAGTCCTTGGGCTTGCCGCCGCGGTAGACGAGGAAGGTGTTGCGCTTGAGCGGGTTTTCCTTGGTGCTCTCGCCGACGATGGTGTTGTTTTCGACGCGCCAGACTTGCGGGTCGCCGTCCCAGTTGTTGAGGGAGCCATCGAAGATGGACACAAATCCGGTTTTGTCGTCGACGACGATCGGGTCGGGGAGGCGTTGACCACCGCCACGAGGCTTGGCCGGCGCGGGGGCGGCGGGAGTCTGAGCGGTGAGCGTGGCGGCCAAAAGAGCGGCTGCGGCGGAGAATCGCAATGTCATTGCCGTTATCATATGCCAAGAGTGTCGGTTGGTGGCGGCTGGCATGGGTCGATTGGGTTCGTTTTTTACGCGGCTTCGAGCTGGGGTGCCGGGTGGATTGGGTTCGTTATTTCGTTTTGCAGTTTGAGGCCGTGATGGACGGCAAGTCCTAGAAACAAAGCGTCTTCCTGGACGAGTTCGTGTCTTCTGAGTTTGGCGGTGGGTAGGGCTGGGGAGATGTTTTCGTCGAGTTCGACGTCTTTGAGCTCGGCGTGGATTTCGACGGCGGCGAAGCGGTCGACCTGGAGTTGGGAGAGTTGCTTGAAGGCTTTCAAGGCGCGGCGCTCGAAGAGGGCACCCTGTTTGACGATGCGTTCCATTTGGATGAAGAGGTTCTGGTTTTCGGGGTTGGCGAGCCAGCGGTCCTGGGCCTCGGATTCGAAGCGTTGGGCTCTTAAGGCCTGGAAGGTCGCGTAGGCGTATTGTTCGAAGACGACTTCTTCGGCGGGGCCGAAGGGGACGATTTGCTGGAAGAGCTGTTCGCGGAGGGCCTTGAATTGGGTTTGTTCTTGCGGATTTGCGGCGAAGAGGGCGTCGGCCGAGGCGTTGAGGCCGTGGCGGAGGGAGTTCTTCGCGGATTGCTGTTTGCCGGACTCGGTACGGGGGCCGGTCGATTTCTTTGCGTTCTGGATGTTAGCTAGGATTTGGGATTTGGATGCCATGGGATTGTCCTTGTGTCTTGAATTTGGATGGAATTTCTTCCATGAAAACGATACAGGGGTGGGAGTGGCATATTCTGAAGGGGGAGAGTAAGTTGTTGATATGGCGGCGAATTTAGTTGTGAAGTTTCTGTGAAAGACCTCGGAAGCGCGCGTGGCACCTATGATTGTGTAGCGCTAGTTCAACTCAATTCCGTTACGCAAGCAAATCTGGACCGCAGCCCAATCGCGGAGCGATAGCTCACCGATGATCCGAACGTTGATGCGGGGAAGCGTGACCAGAAACAGCCGAAACCAAGAAGGCGCGTGGAGTCCGGAAGCCGCCCAATCCACCAGCGAACAGTCCGTTGGCGTTGCTGGCCTGGGAACTTGTGTTGTGATAATTCCGACAATGACGTCGGGTCGGTTCAAGTGATAGGTTTCTACAGACAACACCACTGCTGGGCGAGCTTTGGTCAAATGCACGCCGGGAAATGTAGCGATGGCCAAGTCGGCCGGTTTCAACGGCCGTTCGGTTCAGATTCAGCAATGCTATTGAAGGAAGCTCGTGTCGCGTCGGCCAAGTCTTCTTCAGTCCAGGAATCTGACCATTGAATTGGGGCCGTGCCGGCAACTTCTCGCAGTTGTTGGGCCCATAGGAACACTTTTCCGGCTTCGTCCGGAGGAAGTTGTCGAACAGCCACGATGAGCGATTCTTCCTGCTGAGTCAATGTCATGATTCCATTTTATGCCGGATGGCTGGAACCACGAGGCGACTGTGCCGTGTTTCGCCGGTAGGCTTCGAAAGGCTGCCTGGAACCTTGGTTCGTCAATTGATCCACCGGCAAATCGTCGGAGAGACACGGTTGCTTTCAGTGAACGGGAATTACTCACAGAATTCGTTGCCATAAGCTGGCATGAGCAGATCTTTTGTGCTGAAGGCAGGCATTGGAGCAGGTATGGGATAACGCCGAGTTCGTAGAGTACTGCCGATTGCAGTGTCGAAGTCAGCCCAGGCAAACAGTGAGGTAAAGTAGCGGGTAATGGCTACGATTGCGTGTCTTGGGTGGGGCTCACTTGTTTGGGACCAGGGCGAGCTTCCGATTCGAGGGACCTGGTTCCCCGATGGGCCAGTTGTGTATGTCAAGTTCTGCAATTACGAATTTGGCCAATGCTGCCTTTCTGGGCTTTTAGGGGAGGAGTGCAGAGGAGGGGATGTGCCCCTCCTTTGCATCCAGTAATGTAGAGTCCCACCGCCGTCAGGCGGCTTGTTCGAGTTTTCTCAACTGCTCCTTTCTGTGGTCTGAGAGTTGCGTCATATTGAGATACCGGATTGCCTCGACCCAGT
>VFZU01000196.1 GCA_016870995.1 Acidobacteriota bacterium | reverse complement strand
AGTCTCTTTCCAGGCCATCGGGTGCTTCCCCCTCCAGCCAAAAGTGTTACCTATGTGCCCGGTTTATTCCGTTACCCATGTGCCCGGTTCGGACCGCCTCAGGTCTTCAATTTTCATTTCCTCCGCAGATACGCTGATTGCCATGGGAAACGGTCCACACACTTCAATCCCGTCGGATTCATATATGCAAACCAAGGAACAAGTGAAGCAGGTGACGTCTAAATCAATCGGCAATTAGTGATGAATTCGAAGTCGCGACGTCACCTAGGCCATTCACAAAGGCAGAGCGGTGGAAGTGGCAATCTTGTTGATGGGCCAAGAAGCGGCTAAATGAAAAAGTTGCCAAAGGTGTTCTCAAAGCTCTATCAAGACGGATTCAGATGAGCATGTAGTGATATTGCTTTCGATAAGCAGCAAATTCTCATTGTGGAGACCAAGCCAAGTACATCGGAAAAATGAATTCAGCATCTGCCAGAATCGCCTTGAAAACGGTCTGAGGAGAGGGTCAGATCCCGACCAGTCGCAACAAGGCTGTTTCACAAGATTCATACACACCTGAAAGAAGGTGTCTTGTGGACCACTTGCCATGCGACCTGAACGAGGAAAGGAAAGAAGTCGTAGCTAGACAACAAGCCCACCAGCTGCTCGACCAACTCGGCCCGGTGCAGTATAACGCTGTGGCCCAATTGCTCGAAGGGTTGGCCGGTGTACCTCTGCTGCAGTCTCTCACGCAGGCTTCAGTGGAAGAGGAAGGGATTACGGCGGACACCAACGCCGCCTTGGATCGCCCTCGCGCTTCCCTGGCGCGTGGCGAAGGAAATCCACAGGAAGTGATCCTTCGCGAGTTCGGGCTGACGAGGTGAGTTAGTGAGGAAGCCACACCCCTGCACTTGGCCGCAGCCTGGGCGCTGGAAGCTCGCTCCGATCTCCGCGCCATCGACCGCGAAATCGCCCTATAGACTCTTTACTGCCTGAACTGCTACCTGGCTTCCCGATCCGGCGAGGTGAAGCAGCTCAAGCCGCCGCGAATGGACTTCCGTCTTCGTTGCGGCGACTTCCGCCTATTCTTCGAACCCACTAACAGCAACGCCATTTGCGTCAAAATAGTAGTCGCAATCCAGCCAAGGTTCAAACCCAAAAGTCGCCCTCTCGTTAATACCTACGAGACTTTCAAGGCCCAGAATGTTTTGAGAGTTTTCCCTAAACGAGTCTGCGCGACCGCCGTGATGGTTGACACTTTAGACGCCTCTGCCAAGCTGCGCCGCCAGTGGCCGCGGCGCGTACTGCACTTCGAGTATGCGAACGATTGGGAACTGGGCCCCGGCGGGCGGCGGGCCCGCGCGTAGCTATCGCTGCGTAACGGCCGGCTCGAAACTCGCTCGATGCGTGGCAATCGCATCGCGCATCTGCGCCACCACATCGGTGTGATGCGCCGCCACATTGAAGCGTTCGGCAAAGTCAGATTCGAGATGATACAGCTCCACCTTCTCCGGTTGCGACGGATTCGGGAAGCGCAACTTCCAGGGGCCGCGGCGCATACCATGCAACGCGCCCGCGAAATAGTAGAAGAAGTCCGCCTGCGGACGGCCGCCGGTTTCCCACAGCAACGGCGCTAGGTCCCGGCCGTCCAGCGCGAGATCCTTCGGCGGCGTAACCCCGGCAAGCCGGGCCAGCGTTGGGAAGAAATCCAGTGTCGACGCAACGTCACTTGCCACACGACCCGGCGCAATCCGTCCCTTCCAGCTGGCGATAAACGGCTCGCGATAACCACCATCCCAAGTCGTGCCTTTACCCTCCCGCAGCGGACCGTTCGAGCCGCCATGGTCGCCGAGTTGCACCGTCGCACCATTGTCCGACGTAAACAGGATTAGCGTATCTTGTTCGAGCTTCAGCTCCGCCAGCGTCCTGCGAATCTCGCCCACTGACCAATCAAGCTCCTCCACGGCATCGCCAAAGCGGCCGCCGCGGCTCTTGCCGCGAAAGCGTTCGCTCGAAAACAAAGGCACATGCGGCATCGTGTGCGCAAGATACAGAAAGAACGGCTGCCGGGCGGCCGCCGCTTTCCGCAAAAAGCCCGTAGCCTCGGTCGTGTAGCGGGCCGTGATCTGCGTCTGGTCAGGATCACGCTCCAGCACTTCTTCGTCACGCATCAGCGGGACGCCCGGCAATGTGCGGTAACGCTCCAAAGCCCTCGGCGGACGCGGTGCACCGCCGCGTCGTGTGGCGATCTCGTCGTAGACCACATTCGTGGCCAGGCTCATATCGTTAGAGAACGGGATGCCGAAATAATGATCGAAACCATGGCGAGTCGGTAAATACTGGGGCAGATGCCCCAGGTGCCACTTACCCACAATCTGCGTCGCGTAGCCGCGCTTCTTGAGTAACTGGGCAATCGTGACTTCCGACTCCGGCAAGCCGCCCGTAGAGTCCGGAAAGAGAACATAGTTAATCCCGCTACGGACCGGGTAGCGGCCCGTCATCAAGGCCACGCGGCTCGGCGAACACAACGACGCAGCCGAGTAGAACTGCGTGAATCGCACTCCCTCGGCGGCCATGCGGTCAAGATGCGGTGTGCGGATCGTGGGGTGCCCGTAACAGCTCAAGTCGCCCGAGCCGAGGTCGTCGGCGAAGATCAGCACGATGTTCGGCAACTTGGGCCGTTGGGCCAAAGCGGGAGCAGCCAGGGAGGCAAGCAGGTCGCGTCGCGTCATAGAGCGAATACTACCTTATCCGAGCCTTCCGCTTTGGGTTTCCCGGACCCCAACAGTAGATCGGACCATCGCACAAAAACGAAAACCGAGAACGTACCTGTTTCTTACAGTTCTCTTGACACCTCTCCCGCCCAGCCTCCTTTCTCTCCAGATTTCCATCTCTCCGGGCCGTTCTTCACCCCGTCGGCGCACTCCGTTTCCGCAGATGACAGTTTTATCGTTCACAGAAAATCCAACTTTATTTTTGCCACCCAACTGATTGATTCCATTCAAAACGCCCCCGCGCTACGCCCAATCTGCGTTTCCCGCACAACTACCCTGTTTGCCATGGACCCGAACTTTTTCAACTCCATCCCGGACGCGCCGCCGTCCACCCCCGAGGCTGCCGACAACCAGCCCAAACGAACGAAGACGATGACCGAAGCTGCACTGGCCGCCAACCGCGCCAACGCGCTCAAGTCCACTGGCCC
>VFZU01000195.1 GCA_016870995.1 Acidobacteriota bacterium | reverse complement strand
CTTGTTCGTGCTCGCCCCAGCTTCCAGGATCCGCGCGATCTCTTCATTGCTGTACCGCTTCTTCTTCATTGATCTCTCCTTTCCTCTTGAAAGATCCTATGATTTCCGCTGGTACGATTTTAGGGCGTCAGGTCAGACGTACCATGCGCTCGGCCAGAAACGTCTCAACATCTTCACGGCGGAAGCGAAGCAGTTTCCCAATGCGCACAACCGGGATTCGTGGCTCTTTGACGGTGGCGTGGTCTTGCACCCAGTCCACCGAAACATCCAACCAGGAGGCAACCTCACGTGGCGTCAGCAGCTTTTCAAGGGGGAGATTTTTTGCGTCCATGGACCCTTTTAGAACAGGTTCCAGTCCTCGCAAAATGAGGGCGATTTTGCCCCAGACCTCTTAAAGCAGCGAAAAAGCAGCGAAAGAAAAAAGGGGGGCCGGAGCTAAGTAATTGAAAAGAAATGGTGGGCCTGTGCAGACTCGAACTGCAGACCTCTACCGTGTCAAGGTAGCGCTCTAACCAACTGAGCTACAGGCCCCAAAGGTAGGCTAAACTTTCAGACTAGCACATTCTTGCGATCATGCCAGCTTTTTGCAAGAGCGGCCACGACAATTAACGATCCTCCGAGAATTGCTGTATTCGACGGTCGCTCGCCGTGGAATAGCCAGGTCCAAACAGGATTCAGAGCAGGCTCAATCATGATGATCAACGATGCCTCTAAAGCATTGAGATGGTTCATCGCAAAGGTAAGGCACCAGTAGGCCAGTCCGATCTGGAAGATGCCCAGATAGAACAGTGCCATCCAGTCTTGCTGGCTGATTGCCGGGAATGGCAAGGCTTGTGGCAGCGTCATCAGCGCCGCGAGAGAATTGCCCATCAGCACTGGAGTCATGGGGTTTGTCTCTCTGTGCTGACTGAGCCATCGCAAACCAGAGACCGTTGCGGCCCAACAAGCGCCGCTGGCAGCACCGAGCAAATTGCCAAGGGCTGGATTCCGCGATAGACCGCGAGAAGAAGTTTGATCGCGAAACACCAAAATCATTCCTAGACCAACCAGGAGAATTGTCCACCAGTCGGCGCGCCGGACGCGCTCTTTGAGCAGCCAAGGCCCAAGAAGCACCAGGTACAGCGGTGCCGTACCTTGCAAAAATATCGCGTTGGCCGCCGTTGTGTTCTTGGTGGCGTGAACAAATGTCACAAGGCAAAGCGCGTAAGAAACCGAGACGGCGGCAGCGGGCCAGGTCCAGTTCTTGCGAGAGGTCGGGATCAGAAGAGCAACCGTGAGGGCAGCAATCGCGCTGCGAATACTCGCCACCTGCCAACTGTTCATGGCAGTGGATTTGATGGCAGCTCCCCCAGTGGAAAACAGTACAGCGCTCAGGATCGCGGCCAGGCGGGGATTCATTTCTTCACCAAGGTACGACACTTTGTGAAACAATCGCAGATTGCTTATGTTGAACCGTCATTGGGTGCTGGTGCTGCTGTTTTTTCTTTCGGTGATTACTTACATCGACCGGGTTTGTATTTCCGTGGCTGGGCCGGCGATGCAGCAAGAGCTCGGCTTGACGCCCACTATGTGGGGATGGGTGGTGGGAGCGTTTACAATTTCCTACGCCTTGTTCGAGATTCCCACCGGGGCAATGGGAGACAAGTACGGATCGCGCGTGACCTTGAGCAGAATTGTTCTTTGGTGGAGCCTTTTCACCGCCGCAACGGGTGCAGTGTCGAATTTCTTTGTACTGCTGGCAACGCGATTTCTGTTTGGTATCGGCGAAGCAGGGGCCTACCCGAATGCCTCCTCCACGATCTCGCGCTGGTTCCCGAAGGCCCAACGCGCTCGGGCATCGAGTGTCGTCTGGGGCGCGAGTCGTCTGGGTGGGGCCGTGAGCCCATTTCTCGTCATCCCGATTCAGAATGCGTATGGATGGCGCATGACGTTTTATCTATTTGGCGGTTTGGGAGTGATCTGGGTTGCGATCTGGTACTACTGGTTTCGCGACACGCCAAAGCAGAAGGCTGGAACATCTGAAGCTGAAATCGCAGAAATGGCGGCCGAATCCGACCCATCCGATAGCGGCCACCACAGCATGCCTTGGCGCATGGCTTTGAGGAACTCCAACTACTGGATGATTTTGTTGATGTATCACACGTACTGCTGGGGCAGTTATTTCTACCTATCCTGGCTGCACACGTTTCTCGTGAAAGGGCGCGGAATGAGCCAGGACCAGATGAAGTCCCTTTCGTCGCTTCCATTTCTGGTTGGTTTCTGCGGCAATCTGCTGGGTGGATTTTTGAGTGACTACCTAAGCAAGCGCTATGGATTGAAAGTGGGCCGTCGTACGGTTGGGGCAGCTGGGTTGGCCTTGAGCGGGGTGTGCATGCTGAGTACAGCTTATACGGCCGATCCCGTTACTTCGGTGGTCTTGCTGGCGCTGGGATACGGGGCAATGGATTGTATGTTGCCTGTTTCCTGGGCAGTATGCCTTGATGTCGGAAAACGCTACGCAGGCGCGATTTCAGGCTCTATGAATATGGCTGGCCAATTGGGTTCGTTTGGGTCGAGCGTCGCTTTCGGTTACCTTGTTGACTACTACCAGAGCTATGATCTACCGCTGAAACTTTTCTCAATTATGTTGTTCGTCAGCGCATTCCTATTCACCCGGATTGATCCGACAAAAGAGTTGCCGCATGCAGAAGCTGGTTTGCCTCCGTCGTCTGCTCTAGTTTCTCCAAACGCTGCGAGTTAAGGGTACGAATTACAATCGCAGCGAAATCCGAAGCTGGATTTTCTGTTCGCTTCAGGTGTACAGGAACTCTGAAGTTCACCCAGCATCGACCAGGAAGATCGATTCGAACCAGATAACTGGAAGCCAGATCCGGCAATGTAACGATCGGGAGGGAGATAGCCCCCGGCAGGCGAACATTCAGATCGATGAGACCCAGTTGCTCTGCAGCTTTCTCAAGAACCTCCAGGGCACTGGTTGATTCCTTTGCTGCCTTCAAGTCGCCCTCGAGAATTCGCAACAGGATTAGATGACGCAACCACTGGCGGATTCGCCCGCCAAGAATCGCTTCCCCCAACACATTGAATTCGGGATAACGCAGGCTGGAAACCTTGAATCCAAGGTAGAACACAAAGGGAACAGTTAAGAGAATTCGTTGCCCCGCACTCATCCAGATCTGAATTACAGCAAACGATGTTGCCAATAACGAGAGGATGCCAAGCGGTCCGAACCGGGCACATGGGTAACGGAATAAACCGGGCACATAGGTAACACTTTTGGCTGGAGGGGGAAGCACCCGATGGCCTGGAAAGAGACTTG
>VFZU01000194.1 GCA_016870995.1 Acidobacteriota bacterium | reverse complement strand
GTTATGTTCGGGGAGCTGGTCTACACGATGGGGAGCACGCAACCAAGGCACGTTTTCGCCTTCCTCACGTGCCTGAAGCCAAAGAAAGTCACTGAATTAACCTTCATTGAGACAATGTCAATGTCGAGGTTAAGTACAACACGAGAGTCTTAGTAAATCTGGGGCGCTTCCCAGTGACGCTTTACAAAGAGCAGTGGACGAAGCTCATCAGCATGTCGGGTGACATTGAGCGGTTTATTCGCGAGCATGATCATGAGCTGAAAACTAAGGAATAGTAGTGCTGGACTGGCTGTTACTTGAAACGGCTGTGTCTTAAATCGAGCAATTCGATGCCTGGCATTCCTCTGAACGATGAAACTCGCCGCTCCACGCCGCCCCCGTAACCCTATGACGAAAGCCGTACGAACTGCGTATTCCACGCGTAACTGGATAGCGATTCCACGACAACCTGGACACCTATTGGAGGCCAGATGAAACAGGAGACCCCGTGTTCAGACAGGTAGATGGGCGCTACTTGGTGTCGTCCGAAGCACTAGGCTATTGGTTCCTCCGGCTGAACGGATTTCTCACGATCCCCAACTTTGTGGTTCATCCCGACACCGGGAGCCAGCAGGGAACGGACGTTGATGTTCTCGGGGTACGTTTCCCTTTCCGCAGGGAGAATCGCCAACGGCCGATGGCTGACTCAGAACGGTTCCGGCGCCATCGTGACAAGGCGTATGTGGCGCTGGCCGAGATCAAGACCGGAGTTTGCAGACTCAACGGCCCTTGGACTGCACCCGAACGGGAGAACATGCAACGGGTTCTTTCAGCGCTCGGGATGCTTGCACCACACGAGATCGATTTTGCAGCGCAGGAAATCTACGACACAGGCCACTTCGAGAATCAGTTGTACTACATCACAATGGTTTGCTTTGGGGCAGAACCTCGCGACGAGATCACCGAGCGGTATCCAAGAGTGCCGCAAATTCTTTGGCCGGAGGTAAAGGATTTCATCTGGAATCGGTTCCGTAAGTATCGCAATCAAAAGAGCGGTCATGTGCAATGGGATGAAGTCGGCAAGGGCTTGTGGGATTTGGCGATGATGCGTGACCCGGAGACCGGGCGGGATGTCACGCAGGAACGCTTCGCCGAACTGCTTCAGGTCGCTGGCCCGGCGGCGCTACCGTAGGCAACCTCACCGTCCCGTCAGCGCCGACTTTCTGTTTTTGCAAAACAGATTCAGCCATCCCGGCGCAGATCATCCAGCGAATCAAGGCCCAAGCCAGCCAGCCGCCGATTTATCAGCCCAAGCCGTTCGGCCATGCCCGCCCATGACGCATCGGCGAAGGCATCATGCTCGGCCTTCAGGCGATCAAAGGTGCGCCAGCGCATTCCCTTGGGCTTGTCGCCTTCCGGGTTCGCTATCCCGGCTTCCCAGCCAAGCCGCCGCTCATGGCAGCTATCCCCTTGTCTACTTCCTACCGCCTGTAGCTGCTCTCTTGCGGCCGGGGTCTCGCGCGCCGGGGGTCGGAATCGCGACACCGTTTCGCCCGCAGTAATCCCGGATCAGGACTTCGACCATGTTGGCGATTGATCGGTGCTCGCGCACGGCGGCTGTGCGGAGCGCTTCCTTCAGGGCGGGTGCGATACGAAACGTCAGCGTGCTGGTCTTGCCCGTGGGCATGGAACCCCCCCGTGCGGCGGATGTGATGCGGATATACTGCATCGTACAGTAACATCCGGCAACATCCAATGGCGGAGGTAGCGCGAGCCGCGAAGGAGGCAACGCATGGCCCGACACTACTCAACCAGGGATTTCTTCCGGCAGATGCCGAATGCCTTGCTTGCCCGCTATTTTCAGGCGCGGGGCTTGTTCGGCGCACTGGATTTCGCCGCTATGAAGGAAACCCAGCCAGACGAACTGTTCACGGCCTGGCTCCAGGTTCCGGACAGCAAGCGCAACGAGATGGATAGCGAGTTTCGGGTCATCTTCGAGCTGAGTTGCGAAAAAGGCTTTGCGGCGATCCGCGATGAGGCGCACTGGCACTACATCGACCAGCAGAAAGATCCGGCTGCGTACACGGGATTCGTCGAAAGGCTCGCGGCGCTGTCCAATCATTTCGAGCGGGCGATGCTTACCTTTCTCGACCACAACACATTCTGGAAAGGCGCGAGCCTTTTCTATCACGCGGACACGCTGCCCTACTGGCGCAAGCGCAAGAACCTGCCGCATGTGCCGGCAGCTCTGGATGCTGCGAGCCTGCAGCAGCTGGAGGGCCTGATCCGCACCTACTTCCACCACACCGATGGCCGGGGCAACAATTGCGTTGTGGAGCCGTTCCGGCGCGGGGAACTCGATTACTTCTTCGCCTACCCTGAGGACTACTCGCAGCAGGCGATCGAATGGGTGGATGGGAAGTTCGACCGCCGGCCGCACAACCCGGCGTTTGAGGTGATCTTCGTCTACTCGAGGAAGGACGGCTTGCTCGATCTGAATTTTCGCGGCTCGTACAAGGCCATCGAGCCATTGCAGGGGATGTTCGCCACGGCGATCCTCAAGCTGCCCGATCTGCCGCCCGATCCGAAAGACGGGCGTATCTACGACCTGAATCCGCTGCGCCAGAAAGGCTTCCAGTTCGTCCCCGCGGTGGGTAGCGGTATCCAGGACGTGGTGGTAAAGAAACTGCGCCTGTCATCCAAGGTGAAAAAAGGCGACCGCATCACGCTGGAAGCCGATGCCTCCACCGGTCCCGATTCGGTCTACGATTTGCTGGACAAGATTGGCAAGTCGATACCGCTGCACCTGTACAACGTTACCCAGGTGGAGCTTGCGGCGACGGTCCTGGTAGACGCCAACGCGCCGCCAAAGGCCGTGACCATTCGCATCACGCACCCGAATTCCTGCTCCCTCAAGTATGACGAGCTCGACCTCAAGCTGCGCGCCATGCTGAACGCCTCGGGGATCGAACCCAAGGAGCCGGCGCCCGAAGCGGCTGCCCCCGAGGCATGACGCCACAAGCCACGCTCATCGAGCTGCTCGCGCGCGTCGGCGCCGCACAGGGGGCTGCGGTTCTTGTCAATGAGGAGGAACTGAGCCAATGGCCGGCGGCTGCGGTGGCCGCGATGAAGTCGCAGAAGCTGATTGCGAAAGCGCGCCCGGCGGCGAGCGCGATCTGCCCCGGTTGCGAGCGCGAGTGTGTGATGCCGGTGCATACGCCGCCGACCGCCACGGGCAGCACGGTGTCGTTCATTGTTTGCGACAAGCGTAGTGACATCAATCGGGTGTCGGTCCCGGTCGGCCGGTTGGAGCAATGGCAAACGACATGCGACCTGATTGCCGGCCTGCTGGCGCATTTACTGGGGGTGGATGATCAAGAGCACACGGTGACAGAGGGCAA
>VFZU01000193.1 GCA_016870995.1 Acidobacteriota bacterium | reverse complement strand
CCCCCATGGGGGCTCCCCTCTGCCTCCCTCAATAGAGCCAAATCTGCCAGACTAAGTGTTACCCATGTGACCGGATAGAAGTGTTACCTATGTGCCCGGTCGGACAAGGTCAAAGCGCGTGAGGATGCCGGAAAGTCGTGCCTTGTCGTCGACGACGCAGAAGAAATCGGCACGGTCTTTTTCGAACTGGCTCACGGCGTCGATGAAGAGACATTTCTCGCTGAGGGGCTGCGAGGCGAGTGGCTCGAGGACTTGTCGCAGGGCTGTGCTCTCAAGGATCGCGGAGGATTTGGGAAGCTTGTCGCGCAGCGCGGTGCGTCTGCGGATGGCGCTTTCGATTTGTTGCGATACCGGAGCGAACAGCTTGGACATGCGGGCGAACATCCCTTTGCCAATGACGGTGACTTCAAGATCGGTGCGGGCGCGAACGCTGGCATTGCGAGGGCGATCCTCGATCAGGGCCATCTCGCCAAAGAAATCGCCGGGGCCAAAAACAGCCACAGTTTCGGGCGGTTTACCTTCCATCAGGGAACGCTCCACTTCGACTTCCCCTTTTTCGATGACATAGAAGTCAGTGGCGGGGTCACCTTTCTTGAAGATCTAAGAGTCGGAGGTGAAATAGGCGTCGTGGATGCGGTTGGCGGTGTCGATCTTGACGCCGGTGATGTCGCGGGAGAAGAGGAGTTCCTAGGTCCAGTCCATGGCGACTTTCACTTTTCGGGAGAGGCTGGGCAATTTCATCAAATAGACAGTGGGCCAGATCCACCAGGTGAAAAAATCCGGAAAGCTTGAAGCCCATCATCTCGGCGACGGCATTGTGCCCGCCGATGGCGCAGAGCATACCGAGGGGCTTGAAATAGAAAGGCTTCGTCGGCTGATTGTTGAGGACCGCATAAAGATTGGCGGCGCATTGCTTGCCCTGACGCTCTGCAAGTTGGCCCGTAGGTTGCGCGGGCTGGTCGTCGAAAGCGTTCATCACGAGTGCGCAATCGCCAATGGCCCAAGCATTTTTGTAGCCCGTGAGACGCATGTCAGGGTCCGTCTTGAGGCGACCTTTGTCCTTTGAGGCTTTCATGCGCTCGACGAAGGGTAGGGCGGCAGTGCTAGCGGTGCCGACCACTGTCGCGGCCTTGAACAAAGTGCCATCGGAGATCGTGACGCCCTCGGCGGTGACAAGCTTCACGCGCTGGTTGAGGACGATCTTGACGCCATTCGCCTCCATCTTGCGATGAGTGAAATCACGCAAGCTGGGCGAAACTTCGGGGAGTAATTGATCGCGGCTGTGGATCAGGATGACACTTGCTTCTTCGGGATGGATCGTTGGGTAGAACTTTTCGACAGCCTTCAGAACATCGTTGATTTCACCGGCAACCTCAACACCCGAAAAGCCTCCGCCGATGGCGGCGAAAGTAAGAAAGAAGCAGCGCTGATCCGGGCTGTCAGAAACTGCGGCGCGTTCCAATTGTTGAGAGATTTGGGCCCGCAGGGCAACGGCGTCGGCTACGGTGCGAAATGGGAGAGCATGATCGGCCATCCCCGGGACGGCAGCGAAGTTGATGCCACTGCTGCAGGCGATGACCACCTGATTATAACGGAGGGTTTTCTTGAGGCCTTCAAAGCTCTCGAAGACCAGTTCGTTCGATGCCAGGTCGATGTCGACCACCTTTTCACGGCGGCACTCAACACCAGGAAGAGCCACTCGCAATGGCGTGGCCGCGGCTTCAGGAAGGATAGAGCTACCAGCGACCTCAGCCAGCAATGGCTGAAAGACCATGTAGTTTTCTTCGCTGAACACGACAATGCGGGCTTGAGAAGGGCTGAAGAGGGAACGCAGCCGCCTGCCGCAGGCGACTCCTGCAAAGCCGCCACCTACAATCACGATGGATTGTTGCGCCATGAACTCTTGGGATCTCATTGAGGGTCCTGCCAGGGCGTAGAGGAGTTCCAGTTGGTGAGGGCCTGATTCCAACGATGCCAGCGGTTGCGTAAGTGGCGGTGGGCTTTGCCTTCGGGTAAGGGGTTCAGTTCGCCGGGGTCGCGTTTAAGGTCATAGACCTCTTCGAGGATTGGCTTTGATTCTGTCCAGCGAATGTATTTATGTGTGGTGGTGCGGATGCCTTCGCTGTTGGGGATGGTGACAGCGGGAGGACTCGCGGGGAACAAGTGAGAGTAGAACCACTCGCGACGCCAGGATGGTTTGCGCCCTTCGACCAGTGGGACCAGGCTGCGTCCCTGAACGGAGGGTGGCACAGCGATGCCCGCCAAGCTGAGGATGGTGGGAGAAAGGTCAAGGTTGAGCGTCATTTCCGAACGAGTAGCAGCTTTGGGACGACGTGGATCGCGAATGATGAGTGGAGTTCGGATGGATTCTTCATAGAGATACCACTTGTCGGCGAGACCGCGCTCGGCCAGGAAGTAGCCGTTGTCGGAACTGTAGATGACCACGGTCGAGTCTTCTAGGCCGCGTTGATTCAGGTAACGCAGAATGTCGCCCGTCACCGCATCGACGCCGGAGATGAGACGGAAGTAGTTTTTGACGCTTTCCAGGTAATGAGCGGGATTGGTGAAGCGCTTGTTCCAGCGAGCACGGCTTTCACTATTGCGGACATTTTCGGGCAGCCGATCGTAGTATTTGGGGTCGGCCTTCAAAGGAAGGGGGATGTTGGTGTCGCGATAGAGGTTGGCTTCTTCTGGGTCGGATAGATATTGTTTGGGGTCGGCGTCACGAGCGTGGGGTGCGCGGAAGTGAACGCTGAGGCAGAAGGGCTCGTTGGCTTTGGCAGAGGAGAGAAAGTCGATGGCCTGCTTGCCGAACTCGCGCGATTGACCGACGCGCTCAAGACCGGGGTTGCCATGGGTGACGTCGAAAAGATCCTTGGGAGCAGCATCACCGCCGACGCCAAACTTACCGACGAACCCAGTGCGATAACCGGCCTGGCGCAGAAGCTGCGGGAAGCTGATGGACTGGAGCGTGCTGTTGAGTGGAGTGCGGAAGTTACTGATGCCGTGTGATTTTTCGTGAAGGCCGGTGAAGATGCTGGCCCGGCTGGTGCAGCAGATGGCGGTAGCGCAGAAGTTGTTGGTGAAGCGCGTACCGGATTGCGCGAGGCGATCGATGTTTGGGGTTTGAAGAATCGGGTGGCCAGCACAGCCGAGGAGGTCCGCGCGTTGATCGTCTGAGAGCAAAAAGAGGATATTCGGGCGGCGGGTGGCACCGGCCAGAGCACCAAGAAATGCGCGGCGTAACATTGGTGGTTAAGTATTAAGAGTTCTGCAAAAAGGAAATGGGTCATGCTAAACCTTTCACAAATCCGTTAGCGGCGGAGAAAGAGGAAAGGCAGATGACCCGAAAGCAGAATAGCGCAAAAGCGGACTGGAAGGCAGTGATGGGCCAGGACG
>VFZU01000192.1 GCA_016870995.1 Acidobacteriota bacterium | reverse complement strand
CTACGACTCAAACCTAACTACTACTCCAAGTCGAAGCGACTTTTTTGTAAATCATTAATATTTTGTGCTCGCGGGATTCACGTCACTTGTGATGAAAGCCGCCTGTCACTTTACAGACATACCACTAGTAGCAGATTGATTGAGGCAGAGTCAAGCGAAAAGGCCAGCAAATGGCTGAAAGCGCTTAAGTTAGGCCCAATCGACACCAAAAATGTGTCCTTTGGACACAGTTTGAGTCGATTCGGCCACAGGGTGGACGGCATTTTTAGCGAATTGAAATCAACGCCTGGTTGGAGATTGCGCTACCCGAACGGACTAGGACTGGCAGTTCCAAGCCCGGAGGGAAATTTGTGGGGATCAGCACGTTTAGCTGAAACAACCCGATGAAGCCGGGTGCGAGACCAGAGAAAAATGGCCGCAATTCGCGTTGATTGACCAGAACCGTGGGAGAGGATGTGGCAATGCTCAGACCGCCGGGTGCGGGAGTGACCGCGCCGAGGCCTGTTGCGAACAGGACAATGGCCTGGCCCCTGGGAACGGGATTGGCAGCGGAGTTCACAGTGAAATCCTGATTGAGGGCGGCCGCCGAACCCCAAGGGCCGAAGACAAAGAGCGCTGGCGCCGCGTCGGCGAGCTCAATTGGGACGGAGACTTGGCCGAAGGGGGAGCGCACAGTGAGATTGGCCGGGCCGGGTGGAGTGGCTTCGGGGATAGCGCTGTTCAGCTGAAACCCGTTTGAGAAAATGACAGGGAGGCTTGCGCCATTGAGCTCGATGGTGGAATTCGCATCTGACTGCAGCGGTAAGCCATTGCCAAAGAGGCTGAAAATGGTGCCCGGGGCAAGCTGGGGCGAAAAACTGGCGGCATTGAGAATTGCCCCAGATGAAATCGAGATCTGTTCCGGTGTGGCCAGCCAGGAATCACTGGCGGACCTTGAGATGCGGTAGGCCGTTGGCGAGGCGGCGCTCAGAATGGATCTTGCTGGTGGATTGGAGAGGCTGACGACGGTCAACAGAAAGGGCGCACTGGAAACCGCTGCTTGATACGACGCCGCAGAACCATCGCAGAATTGAAGCGAAATGTTGGTAGCGCTGGCGGTCGAGGTGAGATCGGCGAAGGTGGCAGGCCAGGACACGCGAGACGAGCATGGCATTGCGGGGCTGTTCAGATGGAACGTGCTGGTAGAGAAAGCGTAGAAGGCGGGTGCCGGGAGGCGTGGAACCAGTTGCAAGGCGGCGACGGGAGAAGCGATCCAATTTCCGGCCGCTGTGCCGAAGCCGGTGGTGTATTGGCTAAGGCGGGTGAGCGCGAACTGAGGATTGGCGTCGGAGATGGCCAGGTCGCCGTTGGCGAGGATGCCGGTGGCGGTAATGAAGTGAGTGCCTGCGGATTGGCCGTTGCGAAGCAGATTGAGGGCGAGAATCACCGGTCCGTTGGCGGAAATGGCATCACGGATGGAGTTCAGATTTGGCGCAGGGAAAGCGAAGCCGAGCGCCCCGGAGGCAAAATCCAGAGCGCGAATCGGATTTGGCAGAGGGTCCTCGCCGGGACCTGCGTCGAGGAAGCCGTCGCAAAGCAGCCGGCCCTCGAGATCCGTAGTGCAGAAGTCGCGCAGGAACGCATTGAGTGCCGTGGTGTCGGCGAGGCCCTGATCGGCAGGAGCTACGCCACGTTGCTGATAGAAGCGAAGATTGGCAGCGAGAGCAGCGACGAGGGATCCCTTTTGCGTGAGTGGCAACTGGGAGCTGCCGAGGGTGCCGCTAACGGCCTGAGTGATGCGAGGGAAGTCGGCGATGAGTTGTTCGACGGAACGGGCGCTAAAGGTTGCGATCTGCCCACCAGCTTCGGCGGTTAGCAAGACGACACCGGCGGAAGCCGGGAGGCGAAGGCGGACCTCGGCGGTGCCATCTGGCGCGGTTACCGCTGAGGCATTCAAGAGAGAAGCGCCCGGGGAAGCTTCAAATCGGAGCGGAATTCCGGCGAGGGGCGAGCCTGAACTATCGCGGAGGATGACCCGCAGCGGCGAGGAGAGGACCGTGGAGGGTGCGCCAGACTGGGTATCGCCGGAGAGCTTGGATATGGCAGGCTGTAATTCAGCGAGAGTACGCACGGTGTAGCTGCTTTCAGCAACAAGCTGGGGTGAAGTGCTGTCGGCTACGCGAAGTGGCACCAGGCCCGGACGAGCATTTTGCGGAACTACGCTTTCCCAGACGAAAGATCCGTTGGCGGCTGTAAAGTCGAAGCTATCTGAGGTGCCCAGGTTGAATCTGAGTCGGGCTCCCTGCGGGAAGCCACCCACTGATACGCGATAACGTCCACCGGGGAGCAGCGACGAGGGAGAGACCGTGAGAGAAGGTCGCCGTTGTTTGTCGATGACACGCACGGCAGTGCCCTGGCTGTACTCAAGAAATGCGCCTTCGAATTCCTGACGGAGCCCGGTGGCAGAAAGGAACTCCTCTCCCAGAGGGGCACCGATCGCCCCACTGGCAAGGCCAAGTTCGGCGTGCTTGGCGGCGATGGGTCCGGTGGTGAGGAAGGCGCGGGCACTGGTTGTGTTGGCCTGGAACAGATAACCGGAGCGGAATTGCTGTGTCGCAAAGGATGAACCGGTAAAAGTGATCGAATTCGTGGCGTTGGTGAGGGGAGGACCCAACAAGCCGGTCTCGGCATTGATCGCGAGCCAGCGGGTGAGAATCGCTCCTGAAACGGTGCGAACCGGAGAGCCCGCAAGAGCGGCAAACTCGAAGCGCTGGGTGAGGCCCGTGGATAGGTCAGAGGTGGCAAAGCCCAGGCCTCCTGTCAATCCCCCCTGGGCTTCATAGGCAGTGAGTGTGGCACCGGAAATGACATAGGCGATGGGGCTATTGTCGGCCTTTGTGATGAGAAGCCTGTTTCCAGAGGGCAGTTGAATCGCTTCTTGGAAATACCCGGCTCCCGAGCGGCGAACAGTGCTGGAGAGAGGGGTTCGAATGGTAAGGCGGTTGCGCTGAATGGCGTCGACGAAAGTTTGCGACAAAGCCTGGCTGGGTGCGCCTTCACCGAGTGCGCAGCAGTTGGCGGCAACCTGAACGGTGACGCGATTGCTGGATTTGCCCTCGCTGGTTGCGGTGATGGTTGCGACGCCGCCGCCAATGGCGCGAAGGGTGACATTGGGGCCGGTCCCTGTAATGGTGGCCACGCGGCCATTCGAAGTGGACCAGAAAACCTCCCGGTCTGTGACAAACTCGGCGGCGATGGTTTGGAGCGTGGCGCGCAGCGAAATGGTCTGCCCAGCCGTCAGGCGAATCGGATCTTCGGCAGTGATGATGATGGCCTGCAAGGCGTTTTTGAGGATCGGGGTTCCGTTGAGGGCGTATTCCATGGTTCCGCCTTCGAAGGACAGCCGGCGGCGTCCGTCAGCCAGAATGACTTCCTCTGCAACGGGCAGCCCGAGAAAACCGGATGGCCCCTGGTTGGTCTCGTAGAGTTCCTGCACAGCACGACGAAGGAAGAAGACACGGCCCGTCAGGGCGCCGCTGGTGATTTGATAAAGAGCCCCGTTTGTGTAGGTTTGGAAATTTGCTTTTGTAGCAAAGCGAGAAGTGGCTGCGGTTTCGGCGATGACCGGTGCGCCGATCTGGTCGAAACCGATTGAATTCCAGCCCGTAAACAGGGTT
>VFZU01000191.1 GCA_016870995.1 Acidobacteriota bacterium | reverse complement strand
CCTTCCACAGCCCCGGAATCGTGTTTGTTTTCTCTCGACATCGAACATCTCCTTTCGAACATTTTCTCTATGAAATGTCCCAGGGAGCTGTCCATCAAAATCGCGGAGCGGGAGAGTGCATACAGAGCTTCAACTAGCCTTTGGCCATTTGCCAAGCCAGGGCCGAAACGTTTTTGGGCCCTTCTAAACCGTTATCAATGAACTCAAATAGAATTCCTTAAAGAACCCCGCGCGGGTACCACAGCGGTCGACGGTGTCCACGGGATGATTCAGCAATAATTGCTCCCTGGGATACGCAAGCGAGGTCCATCCATCGCCGCACTCGCTCCGCGTCTGCCGGCGTGGGTTGAGCAGCGATCCCTACGGGAACTGGTGGCGCCAGCTCGGATTGCACAACCAGTGGAACGGTAAAACCATTCGAATCGCGCCAGTAGCGAAGATCGGGCCTTTCTCCAGCATGTAGCGCATTGCGGTATAGCTCGGACACGACTGCACTTTCAAACTCTCCACAGTCGAGGAAATGCAGTTTCGGTGCACGCAGAAGGCGCCTCCCAAAGTCGAAATCGGACGGTGGAAGCCGAAGCGTAAGAAAACACGCATCGAGCGCGGCGAGCCACCGAACAGCCGTACGGTGTGATACGCCGGTTTCACGAGCGAGCGCTTGTTGATCAAGCGGCATACCGGATCGGGCGCGAGCGGCGGCAACGAACCCCTCAAACCGATCTGAATCATGCACGTGGATCAGGGCTGGGATATCGCGATCAAGGTAGGTGTTCTGATGCGGCCACGGGGCTTCCGGACCAGACGCGGCAACCGGCACAAACTGGCCGAGCATGGCCAGCGAGAGCGGAGCCCGACGTTGACGTTCAGCAAGGGTAGGCGGATGCAGTTCCAACGTTGGAAGAGTGGTCGAAGTCCGGCGAGAGGACGCTAGCAACAACGGCCATGGCGATGGTTGAGAAGCCAAATGCGCCTGCAACTCTGGGGATCGGTGTAAATCATCGATGATCGCTGGCCTACGCAGGCGCGCGAGGAACCCTGCGGGATCAAGACGCACCGCGTTGCGATCCTTCGCGTCGCTGAGGGTGAGATAAAGGTGCCCAGGGAATTCGCGCAATAGTAACGTAGTCTTGCCCGAGGCCCGGGGACCTTCAACAACAACACTTCCGCCGGCTTGAACGGCTCGATGAAACGGCAATGTCAGGGCACGATACAACATGCAATCTCATTTTAATAAACGCATACTGCATAGTCATCAGGCTACGAACCGTGAAATTGAACCCCGTTTGCTTGCCGCCAGATGCACGCCTTGTCTACCCTACCAGTATGTCGAATACAATCGCCCCGGCAAAGGGCAAACTCGGAATCCTGACTCCTGGCCTTGGCGCCGTCTCCACCACCTTCATGGCCGGCGTGGAAGCGGTAAAAAAAGGTTACGGAGCCCCAGTCGGATCGCTCACCCAGTTAGGAACTGTCCGCCTTGGCAAACGTACCGATAATCGCACTCCGCTAATCAAGGACTTTGTACCTCTCGCCAGCCTGAACCAGCTCGTCTTCGGCGGCTGGGACATCTTCGAAGATAACGCTTACGAATCGGCAGTAAACGCGAATGTACTCGAGGCCGACCTGCTTCGCAAGCTCAAGCCCAATCTCCAGAAGATCAAACCGATGAAGGCGGTCTTCGACAAGAACTACGTCAAGCGTATTGATGGCCCCAACGTAAAGACGAAAGGTTCTTTGCGCGACAAGGCCGAACTACTCATGGAGGACATGCGCACTTTCAAAAAGGCCAATGGTTGCGATCGTTTGGTGACCATCTGGTGCGGCTCCACAGAAGTCTTCCGCCGCCCCGCCAAGGTACACCAGACTCTTGCTTCCTTCGAAAAAGGTTTGGAAAAAAACGATCCTGATATCGCACCAAGCCAGGTCTACGCATACGCCTCGCTCATGTCCGGCGTGCCATTCGCCAACGGCGCACCGAACCTGACCCACGACATCCCTGCCCTGCTCACCCTGGCCAAAGATCGCAACGTACCCGTCTGCGGTAAGGACTTCAAGACCGGTCAGACTTACATGAAGACGCTACTCGCTCCGGGCCTCAAAGCCCGCATGCTCGGTTGCTCAGGCTGGTTTTCTACGAACATCCTTGGCAATCGTGACGGCGAAGTGCTGGAAGATCCAGGCTCGTTCAAGACCAAGGAGGAAACGAAGCTGAGCGTTCTCGATCAGATTCTTCAACCCAACCTGTATCCTGACCTCTACAAGGATCTCTACCATGCGGTCCGGATCAACTACTATCCGCCGCGCGGAGATGAAAAAGAAGGCTGGGATAACATCGACATCTTCGGTTGGCTAGGCTATCCGATGCAGATCAAGATCGATTTCCTCTGCCGCGATTCCATCCTGGCCGCCCCGCTCGTGCTCGACCTCGTGCTGTTCCTCGACCTGGCGCAAAGAGCTGGCATGAAGGGCGTTCAAGAGTGGCTGAGCTTCTACTTCAAGGCGCCGATGACCGCGCCGGGACTGTACCCGGAGCATGACATCTTCATTCAGTTGATGAAGTTGAAGAACACACTGCGGTATATGCGCGGCGAAGAGCTGATCACACACCTCGGGCTCGAGTATTACGACTAGCCGACTTCAGTTCCGTAAGAACACATCAAGGCCATTCCGTTCTAGAAAGCGGAATGGCTTTTTGTTTTCGGTTGAAATTGATCAGAACAGAAGCTTCAAACCGAAGCTGATGATGCGGCCCGGGCCGGAGCTCGTCACGGCGCCGTAGTTCTGCGCCGGGCGGCCTTGATTGTCCACACGGACGGTCGTGTTAACTCCGGTGAAGGCGGGGTTGTTGAGGACATTGAAACTCTCAGCACGGAACTGCAGGCCGTAGCGCTCTGTGAGGTTGAAGTTCTTCATCAGGGCGACGTCATGTTGCGTATAGCTGGGGCCAATCAGGATGTTGCGGCCGGAGTTACCAAATTGCCCCGGCGTCATGCGAGTGTCAGGTAGAAACGCCTCGGTGTTGAACCAGCGGCTCAGCGTGCTAGCGGAGCGCTCAAGGTTCGGATTGCCGACAACATCGGCTCGCGAAGAACCAGCCCCGATGCCGGCAACGTCTGTGGGCACAGTGACGCTCGAAGGCGCACCGCTCTGGTAGATGCTGATACCGCTGGCCTGCCATCCACCGAGCGCAAGGCGCGCGAAAGCGTTCTTCGAAGCGCGGAAGAAAGGCAACTCGTAGACCCAATTGACATTGAAAATGTGCTTACGGTGGATCCCCGACAATCCGTAGTCGGACTGGGAATTGAAGATGTTCTGGAAGCTCCCGCCAGAGGTATCAAGGGTGCGCGATAGCGTATAGGAAACACCGAAATTCAGGCCACTGCGGTAGCGCTGATTGAGGGTCGCCTGCAGCGAGTTGTAATTCGAGTTGTCGCCCGTGTCCTGAAGATTGATGTTCCCGTAACTGCGGTAGGGACGCAGAGCATTCAGGTTCACGCCGCGATTGGCTTGCGAGGTTCCAGGGCGAAGTTGGTTCACATTGATGGTGCGCAGGAGGTTGCGGCCGAGGGTCCCGACGTAGCTAACATCGGCGATCAAGCCTTTGCGCAACTCTTGTTGCACCCCTAGCCCGCATTTCTCACCAGCCCTCCAGCGACCCTCACAGCGCCGCAAAAGCGAAGGGGTAGCGAAGACTCAAAAAACGTAAAAATCGACTTTTGTTTGATTCTGCATACTTACGGACAGGGGCTC
>VFZU01000190.1 GCA_016870995.1 Acidobacteriota bacterium | reverse complement strand
GCCGTCAAGGCGACCCTACGGGCAAGCTGCGCTTGGCCTTGACCGCTGCGCGCCTTGGGCAAAGCAACCTTATATCGAGGCGAAGGGCTTAACTGAAGGTCGAGATACTATGAATCCGCTGGACGAAGTTTGGACGTCTTGACACCACCACCGCCGATACCGCATCGACGTTACCATTGCGCCCTTCGGCTTCCCGGTCTTCTCACGCAAAGAAGTCGGCTATGGCTCTGCCCAACTCCGCATTGAAAGGCGGGACGGTTACGATGTGGCCTCCTTCGAGTTCGGCGGGGCCAGCCTGCCCGAACGCACTCGCGGAATCCGCCAGCTCGGCTGGTTCGAGGAAGAACTCATCACCTGCTCGGGCAAACCCCTCTCCAGCCGCTATTTTGGCTTCATCACGTCGACGCCGGAAAGTGCTCCGAACAAAGCCACCCTTGCTCTGGCTGCCGACACCAACACCAAGCCTCAGTACTGCTGCGCGGTCGAAGGCCATCTCGGGGAAGGCCGCACTGCCTTCACCAAGACCTACAACGCCCTGCTGCCGCGTGACGCCGGCTTTGCCACCCTCCCTGGCCTCAAACACATCATGCGCCGTGCCCTCGCCGACATCTGCGCCACCTCTTGTCTCAACGGTTCCCGCGCCGCCATCCCCGGCAACACCTTCCTCAGCGTCCTGGCCGAAGCCGCTTTCGGTCCGGCTCAGCACCTCAAAACAAGCTACCAATATGGCGACCGTGTCCTCCGCTTCGAGTCCACGCGCCGAAACATTTCCGGACAAATCGTTGTGGACGCCGAAGTGAATGGCAAGAGCCGCCACCGCTTTAGCTTCGCTTGCTCCGACACCCGCAAGCCTTCGCTTCCACTTCGCATCGAATACCAACCGAAGCCCTGGTTGCGTCTCGCGCTGGTCGCCGCTTCGGATCTCAAGGAGTCCGCATGAACCGATCTCATCTCTATCGCGCCTTTGCCAATAACCTGCCTGAGCGCTTCGAGGCCGCTGTGTCTCTCCACTCGCACACAAGCCGTTCTCGCGAGACCATGAGCTTCATTCCGCGATACGTCGACAAGGTCCCCTACATGACCGGTCGCATCCGGCACCTCGAAGGAAAATACCATGAACACCACGGCAAACCATTCGATTATTCCCGCGTCTGGTGGAATCCGCCCCTTGAGCCCAAAGCCGCCTTCGATCTCGAGCGCAATCAGATCGAATCCAAACTTGGCCGCCGCGCCATGGTCAGCCTCAGCGACCACGACAACGTCGACGCCGGTTTCGCTCTCGAGATCTTCGAGGAGTGTGCCGGTGCGCCCATTTCCAGCGAATGGACCGTCCCGATAGGCGAGAGCTTTCTCCACCTCGGCGTCCACAATCTTCAACCGGCCCGCGCCCGCATGCTCGAAGCCGCCATGAAAGAGGTCACGGACAATCCCACCGAGAGCAACGTCCATGAAATGCTCGAGGAGCTCAACTGCGATCCCCACACACTCATCGTTCTCAATCATCCTCTCTGGGACGAAGCCCGCATCGGCTACGACCATCACCTTGCCATGCTCGACGGATTCTTCAAGCGGCATGGCCAGTTCATCCACGCCCTCGAGCTCAATGGCCTTCGCTGCCCGAAAGAGAACAACAATGTCGTTCACCTCGCGGCACGTCACAATCTCCCTCTCATCTCCGGCGGAGACCGCCATGGCTGCGAGCCAAACGCCTTGGTCAACCTCACGAACGCGAAGAACTTCAACGAATTCGCCGCCGAAATTCGGGACGGTGCCCCTACTCACACCGTCTACATGCAGCAGTACGACGAGCCCATCCGCCTGCGCGTCCTGCAAGTCATGTCAGATGTGCTGCGAACCTATGACAATTTCGATACAGACCGCCGCCGCTGGTCCGATCGCATCTTCTATTTATGCGATGATGCAACCGTTCGCCGTCTCTCAGACGTCTGGATCGGTAATGGTCCCGATATTATCGGCAAATTTGTCTACGCCATGCGGCTCGTCGAGTCGCGGCATGTTCGCGCCGTACTCAAGTTGGCGCTCACCCCTTAACCGCTTCCATACCAAAATGGATTGAGCCCATGCGCGTCGCCTTCTTTACGGATTCCTTTCACGAGATCAACGGCGTGGCCCACACCAGCCGCAACTTGGATGCCTTTGCGCGTCGCCGCAACCTCCCCTTTCTCAGCGTTCACGCTGGCGAGCAAACTGCACTCACTCGCACCGGCAATCACATCGAGCTCAACCTCAAGCGCTCCTTTGCCGGAATCCCGCTCGATAACAACATGAGCTTCGATCTCTTCTTCGCTCGCTACTGGCAGAGCGTTGTGCAAGCTCTCAAGTCCTTCCAGGCCGATGTCGTTCATATCACCGGCCCTAGTGACGTGGGCCTGCTTGGCGCCTTCGCCGCCCAGCGCCTGGGCATTCCGATCCTCGCCAGCTGGCACACGAATCTCCACGAGTACGTGGGCACTCGCCTCGGCAGCATGATCTCCTGGTGTACGCCCGAGTCCACCCGCCTGACGCTCGAGCGCGCCGCTGAAGCCAAGTCTCTCGATCTCCTCTGCCTCTACTACTCTTTAGCCAAGCTCCTGCTCGCCCCAAACGAAGAACTCAAGCTGATGCTCGAGCAGAAGACGAAACGCACCTGCCACCTCATGCACCGCGGTGTCGATCGCGAAATGTTCAACCCTCGCCGCCGCACCCGTCGCGACGACACTCTTGTCTTTGGCTTTTGCGGTCGGCTCCGCCCGGAGAAGAACGTCTGCCTGCTCGCCCGCATCGAAGAGATACTCATCGCCGAAGGCATCTCAAACTACAAATTCCTTATTGTCGGCGACGGCAGCGAGAGCGACTGGCTCCGCCAGAACATGAAGTCCGTCGAACTCCCCGGCGTCCTCCGGGGTAACCAACTCGCTGAAGCCTACGCCAACATGGACGTCTTCCTCTTCCCTAGCTGGACTGACACCTTTGGTAATGTGATTCTCGAATCTCTCGCCTGCGGAACCCCCTGCATCGTCACCTCCGGCGGTGGTCCCAAGTTCCTCATTGAAAATGAAGTCTCCGGCATTGTCGCATCCACCGACGCCAAGTTCGTCGGTGCCACCGTCTCGATTGCCCGCAATCTCGACGCCCGACGCCGGCTGCGCGAAGGCGCTCTCCATTCCAAGTTCGTTCAAACCTGGGACGACGTCTTCGAAGACCTCTATCGCGCCTACGCCGAATGCGCCAACCTGGCGCTATCCGGCCGCTCCCTGACTCCGTCCCCCCAGGCCAGCCTCTAGCTGCGCCCTTTCGATCAATTGCTGAAACTGGTCCTTTGGCACGGATACAACATCGAGCGAAAGGATCTCTCGCCCATTCGCGTCCTCAATTTTCCAGAACTTGATCTTTGGCAAATCCCCATCCTCATTTGAGCTCGCGATAGTCTTGCCTATATCTTTCAAGTAAACTCGCTCCACTTCTTTCCATGCCACCCTTCTCCGCCCCCATACCGATCTGATTTCCAGTCCCTCGTTCCCAGCCCAAACGGTCTGTGACCATTGTTCCAGCGCGCTCAGCCCCATCCATCCCATGAAGTTCAAACCCAGCCAAGTCGGAATCGTCCCCTCGATCAATCCCTCCGAAAATGAGATCACGAGTTGTGTATGTCAAGTTCTGCAATTACGAATTTGGCCAATGCTGCCTTTCTGGGCTTTTAGGGGAGGAGTGCAGAGGAGGGGATGTGCCCCTCCTTTGCATCCAGTAATGTAGAGTCCCACCGCCGTCAGGCGGCTTGTTCGAGTTTTCTCAACTGCTCCTTTCTGTGGTCTGAGAGTTGCGTCATATTGAGATACCGGATTGCCTCGACCCAGT
>VFZU01000189.1 GCA_016870995.1 Acidobacteriota bacterium | reverse complement strand
TAGGGCAAAAACCAAAGCTTTGCGGCTTCCGGCGGAGCTCTGCCCGGCCGCAAAAACCTTCTCGAATGCCTAAGAAACGATCAAGAAAAAACCAGAACTGACGAACAGGGGCTTTTTCAACAGGCTCTTAGGGCCGACAGTCACCAGCGGCGCCAACGCCTTGGGCGAGCTATCGTCAATTTTTCTTGCCATAATAGTGGTACCCTCACGTAACTCGTTTGGCATCTCCATTCGCTACTCTCACAACCATGAACGCTCGCTTCCTACTTTCGTCCCTCGTGCTAGCTCTCGCCGCTTGCTCCCTGAGTGCTCAAACCGCTACCGGAATCATCGTCGGCACCGTAACCGACCCCTCCGGTGCCGCCGTTCCCAATGCCGCCATCACAATCACGAATTTAGGCACGAACGAAACCGCCAAGGCCATTTCCAGCAACGAGGGGAACTACGTCGCTCCTGCCTTGAAAATCGGAACCTACCGTCTCGAAGTAACATCCTCTGGCTTCAAGAAGTTCCAACAGGAGGGTATCGTCCTCCAGGTCAACCAGCAGGCCCGCGTCGATATCAAGCTGTCCGTGGGTGACGTCGCCGAAAGTGTCTCCATTACGGCTGACGCCTCCTTGCTGGAGACGACTTCCTCCTCCATCGGTAAAGTCGTCGACAACAAGCGCATCCTTGACCTGCCTCTCAACACCCGCAACGTCTATGGTCTGATCTATCTCACCCCCGGCGTGGCCGGCGGCATCGGCAATTCCCACAATCAAGTCGGCTACTCCGTCAATGGCGTCCGCAGCGGCCTCTTCGACACCCTCATTGATGGCTCTTCCGCTGCTTTTCCCACGGTGAATGGCTTCCATGGCATCTCAGTTTTTCCCTCGGTCGATGCCGTTGCTGAGTTCAAAGTGCAAGCCTCCAACTACTCCGCGGAGTTCGGGCGTTCCAACGGCAGCGTCCTCAACTTGGTCTATAAATCCGGCACCAACGACTTTCACGGGAGCGCCTACAATTTCCTGCGCAACTCCGTGCTCGATGCCAATAACTATTTCAACAACCAGCGCGGCATCCCCCTTGCCAGCTTCAAGCGTAATCAATTCGGAGGAACTTTCTCCGGACCAATTCGCCGCAATCGCACCTTCTTCCTGCTCTCCTATGAAGGTCTCCGCCAGCGGTCCTTCCGCGAAACTCTCAGCACCATGCCGACGGAAGAGCAGCGCCGCGGCGATTTCTCTTTAACCCGCGCGGATGTCGCGCGCGCCATCACGATCTTCGATCCTCTCACCACCACGGGTTCTGGCGCCAGCCTCCAGCGCCTACCCTTCCCTGGCAATATAATCCCGGCCAATCGCTTCGATCCCGTTGCGGTAAACACGATGCGCTTCTTCCCCGCCGCCAACCAGCCCGGCTTGCCCGGCTCTCGCCAGCAGAATTTCTACAACTCTGGGTCCGCGGCTGTCGACACGAACAACTATGACCTCCGCATCGATCACAACCTGACTCCCACCCAAAAAGTCTTTGGCCGTTTTTCGCGCCGCTATTCCTTCGATGGCCCGCCTCAGCTATTTCCCGGTGATACCGGTTTGGCGGAAGGTCGCATCAACCTGAACGACTGGGGCACCAACTCCGTCGCCGACTACTCCAATACTCTCAACGCCAACACCATTCTCAACTTCCGCCTCTCCTTTGCTCGCAACCTCTTCCTCTTTGACAATCAAGGTCTCGGCTTCAATCCCTCGTCGCTGGGTCTGCCGCGTGACCTCGACGCCGCCGTCGATTTGCCCATGTTCCCGCGTTTCTCCGTCGGTGGGCAGACTAACCTCGGTGGTAACGACCATCGTCGCAGCGGCTTCAATCAATATGGCCTCGCTGGCAGCCTGACCAAGCAGATCGGCAAGCATTCCCTCAAGGCCGGCTACGAAGGACGCCACCTCCGGATCAACGTCTGGGAAGCCCGTGCCGCCGGCACGTTCAATTTCGGCGCCAACATGACCCAAGGTCCCAATCCCAACACCGCGAGCGCCACTGCTGGTTACGGGCTCGCTTCCTTCCTCTTGGGCGCGGGCTCTGGCGGCAACTTCTTCCAGAACTGGAAGAATGTCGCCTCCACTAGTTTCTACCATGCCTTCTATCTTCAAGACGACTTCCGCGTTTCTCGCAAACTCACTCTCAATCTCGGCCTGCGCTACGATTTCGATACCCCTCGTCGCGAGCGCTACGACCGCATGAGCTGGTTCGATCCCACCGTCGCTTCTCCCCTCGGTCGCACCACGCCGGGCTTCTCGAATCTCACCGGCGGCCTGCAATTCGTCAACGTTGGCGGCAATCCGCCCGTGCAGTACAACGGTGATTACAATAACATCGCCCCGCGCCTCGGCTTCGCCTACCAACTCAACGACAAGACGGTCGTGCGCGGCGGTTGGGGCCAGATGTTCTCGAGTTCGACTCTCGGTGCCCAAGGCACGGTTGGACCCTATGGTTTCCGTGTGGAAACTCCCTGGGTAGCCACCCTCGATAACGTCACGCCCTTGAACTTCCTGCGCAATCCCTTTCCCGCCGGCTTCCGCCCAGTGCCCGGCGCTCGTGACGGCTTGCTCACCGCCGTCGGCGGTAATGTTGAAGGCCCGCTAGTCGATACTCCTGTCCCCTATGTTCTGCAGTGGAACTTCACGGTCCAGCGCGAACTCCCGGGTAAAGTCTCCCTCGAAGTGGCCTATGTCGGTAATCGCGGTCGCCAGCTCTCGCGGGGCGGGGAAGGTGGCTTCACCCTCAATCAGTTGAACCCCAGCTTCCTTTCTCTTGGCGCACAACTGAATCAATTGGTCGCGAATCCCTTTTTCGGGCAGGGCCTCCCCGGAGCCTTGGCCAACCCTCAGATTAGCCGTGGCCAACTCCTCCGCCCCTACCCTCAATTCCTCAGCGTTTACCCGCTCTTCTCGGCCGGCTCGAATTCCGACTACCACGCCTTACAAACCACCTTCTCCAAGAAGTACTCGCAGGGGATTGTCTTCGAGGGTAACTACACCTGGGCCAAAGCCATAGATGATGGCACCAGCGCCATGGACAGCTACAACCTCCGCTTAGGCCGTAGCGCAACGAGCCTCGACTTCCGCCATCGCCTTGTTTTCAGCGGCGTCTATGAGTTGCCCTTGGGGCGTGGACGACGCTTCGGCAACAACATGGCTCGCGTTACGGATCTTCTCCTCGGCGGCTGGCAGGTTAATGGAATTCTTACTCTCCAATCTGGCTCACTCCTCGGCATTGGCGCCGCGAACACCATCGGTCTCTTTACGGAAGCCGCCCGCGCCAATACCAATGGCACGTCCGCCAATATTGGCGGCGACGCTCGCAATCGCTTGGACCGTTGGTTCGACACCAGCACTTTCTCCCAGCCCGCCCCCTTCACCTTCGGCAATATGGGCCCCTTAGTGCCCGACCTCCGAGGTCATCACACCAATAACCTCGACTTCTCGGTCTTCAAGCAGTTCGCTCTCGCCGAAAAGCTCCGCCTCCAGTTCCGCGCCGAAAGCTTCAACTTCGCCAATCGCGTGCAGTTCGCCGGCCCCAATACGAACGTCAATGGCGGCGCCGCCTTCGGCCGCGTGACCGCCCAAGGCAACTCGCCCCGACAAATTCAGTTCGGTCTAAAGCTCTTGTTTTGATGCCGCTCGCCGAACGATCCGCGCGCGGCAACCGGGCAGCGCAAAACGTATCTCTCGAAATCGTCCATGAAGAGTTGCGTCGCTTGGCTGCTCAGAATACTGTGTCAAGACGTCCAAATTTCGTCCAGCGGATTCATAGTATCTCGACCTTCAGTTAAGCCCTTCGCCTCGATATAAGGTTGCTTTGCCCAAGGCGCGCAGCGGTCAAGGCCAAGCGCAGCTTGCCCGTAGGGTCGCCTTGACGGC
>VFZU01000188.1 GCA_016870995.1 Acidobacteriota bacterium | reverse complement strand
TGTTCCCCTCTGCCGCCTCCCAGGCCTTCACAAATCCAATTTTTTCCATTGTCCGGCAACTCTCTTTCCAGGGCATTCACCCCTATCGGCTGCCGCCTCAAAATGTGTCAACCATCCTCCCGGTCTGTTCTGTCAACCATCCTCCCGGTTTGCGCCCTCTGATTTCGAGAATTGTTTGTTCTCCGTGGGCAATGTTATCAGTGCAATCAAAAGCTGAGAGTAAGACCCATAACAGCGCCGCGCGGGAGCGTGGGGCCATAAATGTAGCTAGCGTCGCGTAGAGGACCTTGGTCGAAATCCCGCTGATAACTATTGCCGATGTTGTTTAAACGAAGATATGCCTTAAGCGTCTGACGGTCATTGCCAGATAGAGCAAAGGTGCGGCTAACGACGGAGTTCCAGACAGCAAACCATGGCGAGGTGGCCACACGATCTTCGGCGATAAAGCCGGCCAAATGCTGCACCAGCATCGGACCAGTGAAGTCGAGCGTGTTGTTCCAATCGATCTTGCCAGGCAGTTCGATATCGGCTCCCGTAAACCCATAGCGATTGGGAGTCCGGAAGTAGCGCCAGCTGCCGAATACAGGTTCGGGCTCGTCAAAGCGAGCTTGTTGGAACGTCCATCCGCCGCGCAAAGAAACGCGGCGCAGGGGGCTGACATTCCCCGATACTTCTACACCACGGAAGCGGGCACCCGAACCGTTCGTGCGCTCAAAGAGACGATTGTCTCCAGAGACCTGATTGGTCTCGGCCAGGACAAATACATCATTGAGCCGAGTACTGAAGAAGTTCACTCCAAATTGCAGAGGACGCCCGCGCAGCCGGCTGCTGTAGTCGAGAGAGCTAGTAAAACTACGAGACGACTCATGGCGCAGATTGCGAGCTCGCTGAATCAATTTGACCTCACCGCCAACCGAGGCGATGTGCAAGTCCTCGTCAAAAACCTGTGGAGCACGGAAACCCGTGGATGCTCCAACTCGCAGGCTAAGGCTCTTCGTCAGCCCAATGCGGACATTGCCTCTCGGGCTGAAGACCGCGTTGTTCAGCAGATTGCTCTTGTCGACGCGACCGCCTGCAAGAAGGGTCACTCGTGAATTCAGACGCCATTCGTCCTGAAGATAGAATCCGCTATTGCGGAAGGACTGTCGGATGTTTCGACCGTAGCCCGGATAGGAATCCGTGATGTGTTCGAACCAATACTGGACGCCGGAAGCGATGGCATGGCGGCCACGTTGCAACCCGAAGGAAGCGTCGCTGACCGAGAGCGGGTTTCGAGTAGTTCCATACGCATTTGGATCAAAATCGGCCCCGTAGTAGCTGCCACGGCCAAGGTAGGAGAGGGAGGTACTGAGGTTGTAGTAAAAGTTGGGATTCAAGGAGTGATTCCACCGCAGGAACCCGGCGGAACGACCGCTGTTCAATTGTTCTGTGATGAACGTATTTTCCGATGCCAAGTTTAACTGGCTGCCGCCTCGACGGAATTCCTCAAGAGTAGAACCGCCAACGGTGAGTCTCGCGCGATCTTCAAAGAATCTTCGGTACAGGGTTCCGCCCCCGGCCTGAGAGCGCAAACGGGTCAATTCGGTAAAGCCATCCCGGTCAAGATCAAGATGAGAGCGACGCGTGCCCCGATAGTAGAAGTCGCCAGACCAGCCGCCTCCAAGGTTGCCGATTTGGGCCACGGCACCCTGAGAGGTTTCCGGTCGCCCCAGATTCCAGCCCTGCTGCGCATCCACTTGAAAGAAGTTCTGGTTGGGCTCTCGACGGATCAAGTTGACCACACCAGCTACTGCATTGGGGCCGTAAAGAGCAGAGGCACCACCCTTGACGACTTCGATATTCTCAAAGAATTGCGTAGGCAATTGATCGAGGCCATAGACTAAAGAAGCCCCAGAGACCGTGGGAAGACCGTCTTCTAATACTTGTGTGTAAGGCCCCTCGAGACCATTGAGGCGGATGGCGCTGAAGCCGCAATTCTGACAGTTGTTCTCGATCCGCAAGCTTGGGACATTCGCAATCAGGGATTCTGAAAGTGTTCTTGCTGCTTGTCTCGTAATCGCATCGCGAGAGATAAGCTCAGTTCGCACAGGGGCCTGCACCAAAAGTGTTTGGAAGCCACTTCCAGTCACTACCACTCGCTCCCGATTGGCGAGGCTGCCCGAGCGCACAAGCACGAACTCAACTGTCCTTTCGCTGCCATTTGAGAGATCCACGGATTCGAGCAAGCCAGAACTGAAGCCTGGTGCGGTGATAGTCAGGCGCACGCTACCCGTCGGGAGTTCTGCCAGGTGGAACCTCCCTTCCCGATCCGAAAGCGTGGATACAGAAGTGTTGGACTCAAGCTGGACACGAGCCAGCGGGATTGGATTATTTCGTTCGTCAACAACACGACCGTTGATGGTGTCGGCCTCTAAACAAGAAGCTACTGCAAGCAGCCCAAAGAGAGCAGAATAGTGCGCACGCGAGATGTAGGAAACCACAAGAACCTCAATAGAAGAAAGAAGAGCTTTGTTGTGCACGCTTTTGCCTAAACTTAACTGTAGTTAACTCCCTGACGGATGTCAACGTTAAAGAAGAAACAGCAGCACAATCAACCACGAAAGCTGGAAGTGGAAAAGTTCAATGCTGGAAAAGTGTTTAGGCGGCGAATAGAGAAGGCGGAGCGCGGGCCGGGAGTGTAGGCGTGAAACCAAGCGGCAATACCTGGAGGCTTTCCACAGAAAGAGTCCAAGCAGTCCAGAGCAGAACCAGGAGCAATGCGATGGATAAAGCAGTCTTTGAAATCAACTGCTCAAAATGATTCAAACTGCAATGCTCTACGCCATCAGAGTTGTGATGGACATGCAGCGGGCTGAAGATGGCGATCGAAAGAAACAGGTAGGCGAGCGTCAGTCCAATACTCGCAGCGATTCGAGCGAATGGGTTGAGTGCTTGGGGAGTGAACGCCCGCATTGCTTTAGCTGTTACAACTCGCTAGCCTTAGGGAGTGAACGCTGAGAACGGGCAGCATTGGCAGCGGCGAAACGTTCTGGCTTGGTTGCTGGGAGGTGTCGGCACAAACGTCTTGGCCGCAGCTTCCGACACAACGCCAGAATTGCTGCCCGATCTGCAGGTCCCGATTGGCAACAAAAAACTGCGTCTCCATGACTGGTTGGGAAAACCGACAATCATTCAGTTCTGGGCCACTTGGTGCGGGCCATGCCGGGATGAATTGCGCACCTTGCAGCGTGTTTCGCGTCTGGAACTGGATATCCGAATTCTGGCCCTTTCCGTCGACGCTCAGGGTTGGAAAGCTGTGACACCATTTCTGCGAGAACACGCAATCGATTTGCCCGTGGCCTTGGCGACGCGAAATGTCTGCAAGGTTTTCGGATTGAAGGGTGTGCCTCAGGTATTGCCTGAAGTGATCTTGTACGGACCCAAGGGGATCAAGCTTTTGCACTCGCGCAGCGCTCTGAGCTTCGATGAGTGGAGAGAGGTCTTGGCGGATCCGCAGCCTAAGGCACGTTGACCTGCTCGGAAAATCTGCGACCCGGCTTTCCCGCATATCTTCAGTATCTCGGCGTTTATATCTCGTTCCTTGATTATTCCTGTCAGTGGGCAAAAGGTCCCAATGAGCGGCAAATTGGGCCTGTGTACTAAAAGCGAAGGTCTACACATTCTTAGGGTGATTAGGACAAAGTTGACAATCATCCAATCACGGCAGAATTAATCCAGCCCGTGGGCTAAAAGTTGTGTATGTCAAGTTCTGCAATTACGAATTTGGCCAATGCTGCCTTTCTGGGCTTTTAGGGGAGGAGTGCAGAGGAGGGGATGTGCCCCTCCTTTGCATCCAGTAATGTAGAGTCCCACCGCCGTCAGGCGGCTTGTTCGAGTTTTCTCAACTGCTCCTTTCTGTGGTCTGAGAGTTGCGTCATATTGAGATACCGGATTGCCTCGACCCAGT
>VFZU01000187.1 GCA_016870995.1 Acidobacteriota bacterium | reverse complement strand
CCATGGGGTAAGAATCGTTCGTGATTCCATAACCTCCGTGAAATACGGTGCGAGGATTGATCCTCCAGGCGAGGCCAAAGCGGGGAGCGTAGAGAATCCGCGGCGTGGTCGTGCCGCCGTTGCGCGGATTGCCGGCGCGTCCGCCGAGAATCACGCGGTTGGTGTCTGCATCGTAACGCTCCAAGCCGAATTCACCCCGGTTCATGATGGGCAAATGCTCAAAGCGCATCCCAAGCGTGAGCGTCAACGAGCGATTCACTTGCCATTGGTCGCGAAGATAATAGGCCTGGAAGAACTCCCTGGTTTGCATGGGATCGTAGAACTGGTAAGACTTTTGAACCAGCCTCGGCAAGCCCAGCAAGAAGGCCGCTGCAGAGCTGTAGTTGGTCGCGCCACTACCCGTGTTCGTAACAGGGGCTCCGCCGAACGTAAAGGCGCCTCGCGGTCCACCACCCATTTCCGGTTGCCAGTGATTCATCTGGTGATGGATGTAGTCCAGACCAAACCTCAAGTTGTGCGACCCGCGGGTCCAGCCGAAGTTAGCGGTGTAGGTGTAGAGCCGGTCGTTGCGGAAAGTAGGTGACCAGTTGTTTACATTCCCGAAGCCCTGATAGGAATCAATGTTGAAGATGGGAAAGCCACTCTGGCGAATGTCTGTTCCATTGGTTCCCGGAATCCGCAGCGTATCCAGGCCAAAGTTGGTTCCGTAGTCGGGTCCCCTCACGGATTGGTCAAATCGTACTGCACCGATATTGGCGTCAATGAGAAAGTTAGGCGTCACGATGTGATTCACCCCACCGCCAAAGACTTGTGTCCGTGTAAAGCCAACTCCGATGCCAGCTGACAGACCGCCTCCCGAAACGGCACAAGGCCCGAGGGCGGCTCCCAAAGCTGGGGTGCATTCAACGGGAGATCGCAAAATAGAGTACTTGCCGAAGAAATTCGTGTTTTGGCTGAGCATGTAGTTCAACTTGCCGTCATAGAGATCCCGATCGAACAGCAGTTCGGAACTCGAGAGGTAGTTCGCCAGCGCACCCGCTCGATTCGGTTGCGGCAGCAAATCCATCAGGCGCCGCGATGCCGGCGAAATTCGATTGGCGGGAATCACGTTACCTGGAAACGCCGTCCGGCTTCCCGGCGCGCCGCTGTTGGGATCGAAGATGGTCGTAAAGCCAGTGAAGTTGCCGCCACGAATCGAAGTCTCGGGCAGCGAGTAGAATGGGCTGCCGAAAGTCTGCCGTTGCTTGGTGGACTCGAAGTCCGCAAAGAAGAACAGTTTGTCTTTCTTGATCGGCCCTCCAATCGCAGCGCCATATTGATTCTGAATATTCTTCGGGACTGTGGGAAAGAATACGTTGCGTGCTGTAGTTTTCGAATTGTTGTGAAAGGCGAAGAGCGCACCTCGAAAGGCGTTGCCTCCGCTCTTGGTAATCACTGATACTGCGGCTCCACCCGCCAAACCTTGTTCGGCGTCAAATGCATTCGTGGAAATGTTAACGGTCTCAATCGACTCGAGCGGTGGCACGTAGTAGGTATGCTGCGGCAACCAGGTGAAGGTGTTGGAGGCACCATCAATGCGTGTATTGTTAATCGATCGCGACACCCCGTTCACGTTCACCACAAAGCTGCGTTGCGGCGTATCCGTAATGGCATTTTGACTTCTCGCGGGGGTCGTACCAGGGACCAGGTTTAGCAGCGACTGGTAGTTGCGGTAGCCGCCAATGGGTAGATTGGTGAGTTCCTTGGTCGTAACCTCTCGCGTAACGTCGGCGCGGTCTGTTTGCAAGAGCGCGACTTCGGCCCCAACGGTGATTGTTTCGTTGACGGAGCCCAGCCGCAGTTGCGCGTCTACGCGAGAGGTTTGATTGACGCTGACTGCAATTTCTTTCGCTTCAAAGGCGGCAAATCCGCTCGCTTCTACCCGAAGTGTATAGATCCCCGGTTGCAAGTTCAGAAACTCATACACACCTCGGGAATCTGTTTGCTGCCGGGCTTGAAATCCAATCGAGCTGTTTTGCAAAGCAACGGTGGCATTTGGGATCCCACTCGATTGCGCATCCACCACGTTGCCAATCAAAGTTCCGTAAAGCACTTGAGCTTGAACGGTGGGCTGATGCAATGCGGCCAACAAAACGAAGAATGCAAGAAGAATGATACGAATCGAAGGCTCCAATCGAATACGAAAAGACTAATCGCCCGTTTGACTCTGCGGGCTCACGCCAAAGCGAACAGCTTGCGGCCGGTTCCACGAAGCTCGCTTTTTCACAAGCACCCGGTTCCAATACATCAACAAGCCAGTCACAAACAACACCAACGGGCTGAGGCCGATGAAGAGCCACAGCACTCGCGTGGGCATCCCGCCGAACATGCCGAAATGCAAGCCGAAGATGTCGCGTTGCAGTCGCACTCCGAGAGGTTGCTCGGCGTGAAAATCCATTCGCACGACTTTGGCGGTTGCCGGGTCCAGGTACACCGTGTCGTCGCCTTGCGTACGCCAATCGCCTGGCAAGAAGCGCTTGAGCCCATGGGTGTCACCCGGCCGGGCGGCAAGCCGAAACAGGGTGGGTTGGCCTTCCGGCATAGCGGCACGAGCGGCGGTCAAAATCTCATCGAGACTCTTCCACTGCTCTTTTGGTGTTTTGGGCACAACGGGAGAAACTGTCTTTGCTGGACCCTGAGTGAGCCACGCCAAAGTGGCCTCATACTCTTTGGGCCAAGTCCAATAGCTTCCTGTCAAGCCGAGTAGAAACAGGAATGGCACCGTGGCCAAACCACCGATCTTGTGAATGTCATAGTTTTGCCGCTTCCAGCTAGCCCCGGTTGCGTAGCGAAATCCGGTCAGCCAATTTCGCAATCCCGGCCACCAAACCACCAACCCGGACACAGCCATCGCCACGAGCAGGAATCCGCCGATGCCATTCAGAAGTTCGCCCGTGTTGCCAGCCAATAAATCGACGTGAAAATCGTATACCAGTTGCAGAAGCTTGCCCCCGTAGCGATCTTCCCCAAGGATGCGACCCGTATACGGGTCCACATAAACCTGAACTCGTTCCTTGTTTTCGGACAGGCGAAAAGACCACGATGTGCCCTCCGGATAAAGAAAGACATTGCTGATCGATGCTTTCGGGTATGCGGCGTGGACGCCGTCATACATCGACTGGAAACTTACTTTTGTGGGCTTTGCCTCAACCGCGATGAGGTGCGGGATCGCCGCACGCTCCAGTTCCTTCTTGAAGACGATCAGCGAGCCACTCACGCCAATCAGCAGAAAGTAAAGACCAGCCACAATGCCAGTCCACAGGTGTATTTGGAAAAGAGCGCGACGCCAGAATACTTCGCGGGGCTTGTTGATAAATCCCATAGGTGATGTACGACTCCATCCATTTTCCCATCTTGTGCAGGATTCTCAATGCATTTACAGTAAGCGGGCGGAATCCTCGGCTGAGCGGGCTTGCTCCTAAGCGGGGTGGTCATGATCCGCATGCTCCGTTAGCGAAGCGATATCTGCAACGGTCAGTTCCGCAATCCCCTTGTGGATTTTGTACTGGCGGTTTTCGGTTTCGTCGAGAATTGCGATCACCGTTTCCAAAGGCGGACATCCCTCCTCGGTGCAACGCAGCTCCATCAGCTTGATGGTGGCGCTATCCGGAGGGTGAAAGCGGGAGCGAACCGCCTGCTTCAATATCTCGGATTGCTCGGGGGAAATTCCCTTACGGGGCGCGAAAAAGTCATTCATCGTACTGCACGTCTCTTGCTCAAGAATGCGGGAGTGCATCTCCGTTGTCAAGAACTCGATATCAATAACGCTACTCCCCGCGCAGTGCAATTTGCGGATCGATGCGGGATGCCTGCCAGGCCGGAAATGCGATCGCCAAAAGCGAAGCGCAGCCAACGAGTCTCCCGCTCCGCGATTTTGATGGACAGCTCCCTGGGACATTTCATAGAGAAAATGTTCGAAAGGAGATGTTCGATGTCGAGAGAAAACAAACACGATTCCGGGGCTGCGGAAGGAGCCCGGAGG
>VFZU01000186.1 GCA_016870995.1 Acidobacteriota bacterium | reverse complement strand
GAAACGGGCAAAAAACAGAAAACCTCTCGCCAAGCCAAGCTCAATCGAAGGCGCAGGCTGCCTACTTGCCGCAGCGGGGAAAGTCAACCGCAAATCAAAAACATTTTGCAAGTCGTTCACAGACATTTGAAGTTTTTTTGATGCGTTTCGCCCTTTGTTTATGGGCCTTCTGCAATTTTCATGAAGCTGAAGGACGAACTGGGCTTGGTAGTGTATCTCCTGTAGGCGGGCTTGGCACTTCTTAATTTGAAGTGTGCGGGCCCGCAATTTCTTTTGGGAGGCAGCCATGCCTGAAATCATTCACAAACTCCAGCCGAACCGCACGATGCAGTTGCGCGGTTTCGATGCCTTTGGTGCCGCTGCCGCCATGCATTCCGCCACCGCCAATTCATTCAAGGTCAGCGGCGTGTTTCGCGACGCAGCCGACTTTGCCGTACTTGTCTTGTACGACGCCGATAACTTTTATGAACACTCGAGCATCAAGTACCTGCCGGATTTCGATTTTTCAGGATTGACGCTTCAATTTGACGTGAACTACCAGGGGCTGATGCCGCTGCATTCGCCGCGGTTCCCGACGATCGACTGGCCCTATCTGGATGTCATCAAGGCCGATAACACCACCTCGAGGATCCGATTGAGCGATCTGGCCACGCTGCAGAGCGGCACTCATGCGAAGGCAGGAGCAAGCTTCACGATTGAAGACAACGGCCTAAAGCAGTACGACACAGTGACGCTTTGGTACATGAATTTTGCGTTTAGCTATCAGGTAGCGGATGCCGTCGAATGCGCCTATGCGTATGATGCGCTTGGTGACGGGACGGTACACAGGCTAACTGTGAATGGAACGAACTACACGTATGTGGAGCAGGCGGGAGACACGCTATACACCGTGAATGCCAGAATTGCCGATGCTGTGAATGCGTCGCCGGATCTGTCGGCGGCGACAGGACCGGCGTTTCAGGTGAACTTCAGAGTGAAGTCGGATACCAATCAGGTCCTCAACATTTCAAGCTCGGCATCAGCGACGACGTTCACACTGCGGACCATCGGCAAGCAAACCGTTGCGGCGAATCTAGCGGCGCAAATCAATGGAGTGGACTGGAGCGGCCTGCAGATCTCTTTGCCGATTCAGGCAACGGCATCGAATGGGGTTATTTCTATCGAGTGCACGAAGCCAGGCGTGGATGGAAATGCGATCACGATGTACTCGGTGGCCAGTAGCGCGAGGCTGATGGCGGTGACGGGAAGCCTTTTCGCAACCGGTCAGTATCTGGCGGGCTTTGCGGGTGGATCGTCAGATTGCACCTGGCGCATCACGCTCGATTTTGCCGCGCTGGGTGTGCCGAGCATCCGACAGATGTGGTTCACCTATGCGCCGCCGATCCCCGATGGAGCAGCGCTCACCGACACAGAATGGGAGGCCACTTATACGAATTGGACTGTGACGGGGCTGGCCTCGAAGCGCGAATTGAAGATCGCAGGACCGGATTCGGTTCGTGTCGAGGAGGATTCAAAATGGTGCAAGTACACGGGGCTGTGGGTCCCTCAAGTTGGGTTTTATTCTGGTGCGTTCGCCAAGAGAACGGCGGATACCGGCGCAAAGATCGAAGTGTTCTATTCGTGTAATTCTTCGCACGATCTCTACATTGGCACCACTCTGTTTGCCGACCGCGGAGAGATTGGGGTGAAGCTCGATGGCGATGCGGAAACCCTGCATAACTTTGCGGTGTCGGCGGAAGCTCCCATCTACACGCGCCGATTGTTGCGAGCCGGCGTACCGGCTGGCCGGCACACTGCAGTGATCACGCTAAAAAACAGTGGCAACTTCGATTTCGATTTTCTCGAAGCCGCCGTTAAGGGAGATGTTCCCGAAGCACTGCCAGCGCGTGCGCATGCCTCGCCAGCATTCGACTACTCGACCGATCACACCTACAAACTGCCTGCGGCGCGCACGCATTGGATCCTCGACCAACTTGGGTTCGCGGGACCAATGAACGAGTACATTGGAGTGTTCTGGTGGAACCAAAGAAAGAGAGTCGGGGCAACGATTCCTTCCGCCACCGTGACGATCGGCGGTACGTTTGTCGCCGGGGATCAGGTGATCTTGACGATCGGGGGAAGCCCGATCGGCAAATCCGTCTTCGCCGGAGAATCGAACGCGTTGATCGCAATGCACCTTGCCAACTTTGTGAACGAAAACCTCGTTGGCGTATATGCGACAGTGGCCGGGAACGTGTTGACCCTGGTGAATCGGTCACCGATGCCAGCCTATGCCTTTTCGCTTGCGAGCACGGTGGAGTCTGCATCGGGGACAGTAACGATCAGCGGTTCGCTCAACAATGGGGTGCCCGGCAAGTGGGAGATCGATCTGGCACAATCCCCGCCGCTGAATCGCGCTGCGCGGGACTGGCATGCCGATTTCTGCAGCGAGGCAGCGGCACGCAGCAGACAGCTCATCATTGCCTGCTCCATGGAACTCGTATATCCGCCGGCTGGCTTTGCGGCGGTTTATCCGAACGGAGCTGAGGTGGTGACCGACGTAGGATTTGCGAGCTTGAAGTCGACGCATTGCACCTTCAATACGGCCATGCGGGACTTCCAGAAGAGTGTGTACCTTGAGATCGCGAATATACAAGCAGCGGCCGGGCTGACTCCCTACATCCAGTTTGGCGAATTCCTCTGGTGGTTCTTTACGAACTACAACGCGTCCACAAATCCGGCGGGAGGCATGGCGCTCTATGACGCGGAAACGCAGAGCCTTGCGCTGGCGGAGTTGGGCAGACCGTTGCACGTATTTCAAAGACCGACGGATGCGCCGACCGTGAATGGAGGGGCGGATGCAATCTTCCTACGAAACCGATTGAGGGATCACATTGCGGCCTTGCGGACGCACATCCTGGCGTCACACCCCACTGCGAAGTTTGAACTTCTGTACCCCTATGACGTAAATCATCCTACGCCCGCGGGAGTGCATCAACTGGGAGGAGCACTGAACAACTTCATCAACTTCCCGGTGGAGTATGAGCTGAAGCCGGGCAGTGGACTAGACACGTTGAAGATGGAAGCACTCGATTTTGGTGCCTGGACTCGGTCACTCGACTTGAGCAGGACTGCCATCGAGTTCCCTCTCGTTCTTGGCTGGCCGAAGGATTCGGTTCGCTATCTGGTGCCCGTGTTTCGGGGAGGTGCGGCGTGGGAAAAGGAGTATCTTGAGGCGAAGGGACAGGGTATTCCTGTGATCAACTTATGGGCCTTTGACCACTTCAATCTTTACAACCTGAATTGCCGAGAACCGAAGCCATTTGCCTCGGTTCAGTCGACCACCTAGCGAAGGATGCGTTGGATAAAGCGTTCAGCGGCTGGATCTTTGGATCGAGCTAGCCAGAAGAATGCTTTCTTCTGGCGCTTTGCGTTGCTTGAGTCCCGGGCCATGGAAATCAAAGCTTCTGTGGCCTTGGGATCATTATGGAAAGAGATGGCAAGCAGGCTTTGATCATCCGATCTGGCAGACAGGAACTTGATACTTGAGGCAATACTGATGCCGTTCAGCATCTTGAGGGGCTGACTGCCTGGCTCGATGTTGCAGTCTTCGCTGGCCAATTCCATCTTGCCGATTTTGCCGCCGTTGACCTAAAACAGGATTCGCAATCGTCGCGGGCCTTCCAGCAGCAGGCGGTTTTGACGGCCTGAATTCCAGCCGCAAATTGTTCCCTGCCCTGGATTCATAGGGACTTCGTAGCCAACGTAGCCATCCCGATTCGAACAGGCGGCTACAAGTGCCGCCTCCAGATCCTGACCCATCAGAAGTGTCAGCAAAATCCCGATCATTTGAGTAGCTCGGCGAGGAAGTCCGCCGACTCCTTGGTGTTCATCATCGAGAGATAGCGGACGGCTTCCTTCTTCAACTGGATGTCCTTCTCCGACCGAGCCGCAGCTATCAACTGGCGGGCACCTCCACCGATGAAGAGTCCGTTGAGGATTCCGCTTTTCACTTTTGCGTTGGTCTCTGAGGCATACAGTTGCCCCAGTTGTTCAGCGCCCTGGGAGATGCCGAGCCAGTGAATCGCCGCAGAGCGGAGATCAGCATTCGACTCGCCCTTGGCCAAAGTAAACAAACGATCCTTCTCGCCCATCAGCATGTAGCTATGAAGAATCTGCTTCTTAACCTCAAGATTGCTTGCGGATTTGTAAACGTCTTCCAGCAGCGAAGCGTTCTGTTTGCCCCCAATCCCAAGATTGTGGAGTGCGAGCTTCTGAAGTTCGGGATTCTTGCCGTTCTTAGTCTCCCGCTCCGCGATTTTGATGGACAGCTCCCTGGGACATTTCATAGAGAAAATGTTCGAAAGGAGATGTTCGATGTCGAGAGAAAACAAACACGATTCCGGGGCTGCGGAAGGAGCCCGGAGG
>VFZU01000185.1 GCA_016870995.1 Acidobacteriota bacterium | reverse complement strand
ATCTCTGTCCAGCTCGACCGAAAAGCGAAGATCACTCTCGCGATTGCTTGTGTACTCGCAGCCGTATTGCTGTACTTCTCGCTCAAGGGCATCGACATGGCCGAATTGGGCCGAACGCTGCGCAACCCAAAGCTCGGCGTGCTGGCAATGGCAATTGTGCTATCGAGTTTTGCTCTCTGGTTACGCAGCTACCGCTGGCGTGTGTTGCTGAACGCAACCGAGAACCTGCCGCTTTCCACAGTCTTCTGGGCGAACGCCCTCGGCTATCTCGGCAACAATGTGTTGCCAGCCCGCATGGGAGAATTCATGCGCGTCGAGGCCCTCAAGCGACGCTACGATGTCTCGAGGAGCTATCTGCTCGCCACCGCACTCATCGAAAGAGTTATGGACGCCGGCGTGCTTGTGCTGATTACAAGCGCCGCGCTGTTGACCATCCCCGGCTTGCCCGATATGCTTCACTCTGCCAGTAAGACATTTAGCATCCTCAGCAGTCTTGGAATTCTCACTCTTTTTCTCCTTCCCCATGCTCAAGCCCAAGTGGAGAAAATGCTCAAGAAAATCCCGAAAGTATCTGGTATTGCCTCGCGCTTTCTAGACGGACTCCGTTGCCTTCACAGCTGGTGGAGATCCAGTCAATTCCTGGTGCTCACTCTGATCATTTGGCCTCTCGACTCTTACACGGGCGTGCTGGTGGCAGAATCGATTGGCCTCGACCTGCCGCTCAAAACCTCGATGGTGGTTCTCGCTGCCCTCGGCCTATCGAGTGCGATTCCTTCCACGCCCGGCTATGTCGGTGTCTTTCAATTTGTGGCCGTCAAAGTCTTGGGTCCGTTCGGTGTCGCGAGCGCAGCAGCCATCGCCTGGATCCTCCTCTACCAAGCCGTCAACTACGTGAGCCAGCTTGTCTTCGGGTTGTTGGGGTTCGCGATGCTTTCCAAAGACGCAGCTCAAAAGAGCTGATCGAGCGTTAACGGCTTGTCGGCCCTGGCCCAAGCCAGCTTGTACAGCGGCTCAATCATCGCCGCTTCATCCATTCGGTTCTGAGCTTTCACTGCCTCGAGCAAGCCAAACAATGCTCGGCCGCTGCGCCGGTTGTTTTCCAGTTCCTCGCGGAAGGCTTTCTCAGCAGCCGCAGGCTCACCAGCTAATAGCAGTAGCTTGCCCAATGCCTCACGCGCTGGCGGGTAATACCAACCAGCCGGTTCGTCATAAGAAAGGGCGTCTTCCATCTGTACGGCCTTCTTGAGATGGTCGATCGCAGCATTGCGATCCCCAGCCGCTTCCGCGATTTTCGCCGCCAGAGCCTCAGCGGCCAGCGCCATGATCGCCTTCTCCTGATTCAATCCAAACCCACGATTTCCGGATAGCGCCGCAATTGCCTTTACGAATGCCGCTTGCGATACTTTGGCCGCTTTCACATCACCCTTGGCGGCCTGCGCCATACCTCGCGCAAAGTGCCACACATTATTCACGGTCACACTAAAGCTCGCCGGTTCGGGCAGAGCCAGTATCTTGTCCCATTGCTGAAACCGGACTTCAGTAAATAGCGGCATCGACAGCGACGCCTCATAACCAGACTCCATTCGCGCCACCGGCTCGAGTTCCCGCGCTGCTTCTTCAATCGCGGCAATCGCCTCCCGGTATTGGCCGCTCATCGTTCGCGCCGAACTCAGAAAATGCAGATTGTGATACCAGTAGGGCGTGTAGTAGGTGGGGCCGCCCACTTTTTCGAAGTACGACTTGTCGAGCGCCGCCGCCTTCAGGTTCACATCTGCTGACTTGAAGTAGTCTCCCGTCCTTGTGTAGATGTGGGCTGGCATATGGACCAGATGCCCGCTTTCGGGGGCCAGCGATGCCAACAGGTCCGCGCTTGGCAAGGCTCTTTCTGGAGTCGGCGAAGCTTCAATGGCATGGATGTACATGTGGTTGGCACCCATGTGCGTCGGATCGCGCTGCAGCACTGCCTCAAGCATCCCGACCAGCTCCAGCGTGTAAGTATTTGGTTTGCCGTCCCGGCTCCAGAGCTTCCATGGCGTCAGATTCATCAGAGAATCGGCCGCCAGCGTTTTGGCATCGAGGTCATCCGGGAACTGCTTCGATACTTCACGCATCGCCTCCGCAAAGGCCCGGTCGAGTTTTGTCCGATCCGCCGGGTTGGGCAGCTCATAGCGCTTGGCAAGGGCGCGAATGAAGGCAGCTTCGCGCGGGCTGGCCGTTGGGGCAAGCTCAAGCGCTTTGCGCGACGCCTCGTAGGCAGGCTTGGCATTTTCGCGCATCAATGGGGAATTGATGTTGTTGCCCAGCGCATAGGCCAGCCCCCACCAGCACATGGCACACTTCGGGTCGAGCTCGGTTGCCTTGCGGAAAGACGCCGCCGCCTCAGGGTGATTGAATGCATACACAAGCCGCAACCCCTGATTCGCCCATTGCCGCGCTTCTTCATTGCCACTCTGGACACTAAAGCGAAGCTCGCTATAGCCAGGCCACAACCGGGGCACAATCTTGCCCGGATTCGGTGTGCCATGCTGTGCGGAAAGAGTCACTGCGAAGAGAAACAAATAGCGGAACATCTCTACCAGCTTAAGCGGATTCAGCTCCGCGCACTGGCCTAAAGCCGCCGCATTGCGACCGGGTCCCAGCGGTAAGCCAAACCCGTCTCAGCGCTTTCATTACACAACAACGCAGGCGCCGCCGCCCGGAATCCGAACGTGCCATCTTCGACCGACGGCCCGCCTCCGCGAATCGAATTCGCAAACGCCTGATGGTGCAACTGATGCGCCTCCATCTGCGGCCGAAACGTCGAATCCGTACTTGAGTTCAGCGACGGACCCGTCTGCGGATACTTCGCCCGATACTCTTTCAAAAATGCTTGTTGATCCCGATAGGAGAAGGTATTGATCGTATAACCCGGCTCATTCTCCCGCGGCGGCTTTTCGAGGCGCAGGCTCGAATAGGTCGTCGTGAGAATCCCCTCGTTGCCATAGAAACGGAAGCCGAATTGTTCCTGCGACACTCCGCTCGCCAGGTTTACTCGCAGGCTGAGCGTAAACGCCGGATGCGCATCCGTCTTCGGGTAGTCCAGGATCGCCAGCATCACATCCGGTGCATCCCGCCCATCTTTCCAAAACCGCACGCCGCCACTGGCGAACACCTTGGTCGGCCCAATGCTGCCGGTCACCGTGTGCAACCCGCTCAGCAAGTGAATGAAGAGGTCTCCTGCCACACCCGTCCCGTAATCGTTGTAGTTCCTCCAGCGGAACAGACGGATTGGCTCAAACGGCCGCTTCGGCGCATTTCCCAGAAAGCGGTCCCAATCGATGTCCTTCTCGGTTGCATTCACGGGCAAGGAATACTGCCACGCCCCCAAGGCGGTGTTGCGATCCAGCCACGCTTCCACCAGATTCAACTGCCCAATCGCCCCTTGCCGGTAAAGGTCCCGTGCTTTCACAAATACATGCGAACTCACATACTGGCTGCCAATCTGCAACACCTTGCCAGACTTCTTCTCGGCTGCAATCACCCCCGGCCCCTCGGCCACCTTTTGCACCATCGGCTTTTGACAATAAACATGCTTGCCCGCCGCGAGGGCCTCTGTGGTGATCCGCGCATGCCAATGGTCGGGTGTTGCCACAATCACGGCATCGATATCCTTGCGTGATAACACCTCGCGGTAGTCTCGCGTCACGAAAGTACCCGCACCATACGTCTCACGCATCCGGTCCAACCGGCTCTGATAGATGTCGCAAGCCGCCACCAGTTTAGTGCCCGGCTGCGCCGTCGCGTTGCGCACATCTCCTTGGCCCATCCCGCCGCAGCCAATCAGCGCAATCTGGACTTGATCATTCGGTGCAAATGGCATTTGCAGCTATTCTTTCACATTGCGGAATCATCATCCCCGCAAACTAGCTCTCCAGCCCGTATTCGGACCTCTCAATCAAACCTCTAGCGGCCGACCCATGGTCGAATTGCTAATACTTGGCCCTCAGGAACTGCCGCTTCATCCAATCACTTCACCCTGGCTCCGACTCCCGCTCGAACCAAACCTGGACTTCAAAAAAACTCCCGGGTGCATCAGATCCCGCGAAAAAAAATGTACCTTTTGCTCCTGATTCCTTCCAATGATCGACCCGGCTATTAAACAAAAACGAACAACTCCAATCGCACCAGTACTTTTGCCGCTTTGGTCCCATAGTACAAATTCATGCGATTCGAGGCGGACAAGATGAAGATTCCATTAAGGAGCGAGAGGGTTCGCTGTTTGTTGGTACTTTTCCTCAGATTGTACTGTCTCTAATGCAAAAAATACCATTTTTGCCCTTGACCAGTGCTAGTACAATTCCTATTGTTTTTAAGTGGGTAGTAGGTAGAGTCCCATTACCCCATCGATACATCCTAGGAGGGATTGTTCCGCTCCGGACGTGGTGGACAGCGCGTTGGGAGTGAATTATTGCCATTGAATCACGCAGCAATTTTGAATTCAACAGAAAAATCGCGACGAGCTTGAGTTGGCGTTTTGTAGCCGAGACGCTC
>VFZU01000184.1 GCA_016870995.1 Acidobacteriota bacterium | reverse complement strand
TGCCCGGGCAGGACGTGCGGAGCACTTCGAGATGAAGGTGCGGCCAGTGCTGGTGAAGAATTGCTATGGGTGCCATACGCAGGCGGCGATGGGTGGCTTGCGGGTGGATTCGCGAGGAGCTCTGCTGAAGGGTGGCAAGAGTGGGGCGGCTATTGTTGAGGGCAAACCAAACGAGAGTTTGCTCGTGAAGGTTGTCGATCATTCGCATGAACGATTGAAGATGCCTCCTTCGGGGAAGATGAGCGATACGGATGTTGCGTTGATTCGCGAGTGGGTGAAGGACGGGGCTGTGTTTCCGGATCGGGCGCCTGCGGTGATGCCAACGTTCTGGAGCTTTCAGCCAGTGAAGAAAGTTGCTCCGCCCGCAGTTCAGAATGTGAAGTGGGCGAAGGGAGCGATCGACCGATTTGTGTTGGCGAAGCTGGAGGCCTCCGGTTTGACTCCTTCGAAGGCAGCAGACCGAAGGACGTTGTTGCGGAGGGTCAGCATGGATCTGACTGGCTTGCCGCCGACGTTTGAAGAGGTGAAGGCGTTTGAAGCGGATCGATCGCCGAATGCCTGGGAGAAGGTGGTCGACCGGTTGCTTGCATCGCCGCAGTATGGCGAGCGGTGGGGAAGGTACTGGCTCGATGTGGCTCGGTATGCGGACGATAAGTTGAATTCGACGCAGGATGAACCGTATCCGAATTCGTTCCGCTACCGGAACTGGGTGATCGATTCATTCAACCGAGATCTGCCCTACAAGGATTTTGCAAAAGCACAGATTGCGGGAGATCTGATGGGGAAGGAGCACGCTGCGGGTACGGGTTTCTTTGCGTTGAGCCCCGAGATGCAGGATGAACGGGTGGATGCGTTGACGCGAGGGTTTCTGGGGTTGACGGTGGCTTGCGCACAATGCCATGACCACAAGTTCGATCCGATTCCAACCAAGGATTATTATTCGCTGCAGGGGATCTTTAACTCATCGCAATTGCATGAGTTGCCGCTGGCCGAGGATGCTGTTGTGGCGTCTTGGAAGGCGCAGAAGAAGGAAGTTGAAATTGTCGAGAAGCGGCTGAAGGACTTTTATGACAATCAGGCGCGGATCCTTGGCGAGATCCTGGCTTCGCAGACAGCGAAGTATCTGATGGCGACGCAAGGATTGGGGGATGCCGCGGGGCTTGACGAAGAAACCGTGAAGCGTTGGACGAAGTATGTGGCTAGCGAGCGGTTGTATCACCCGTTTTTGAATTCGTTCCGGTTGCTTGTGAAGGCCAAGGCAGCGGAGGCGGAGCTGTGGCGGGAGGCGCGCAAGTTTGAGGTGCTCGTGTTGGCGGTGCATGAAGAAAAGAAGCTGGTGGACGAGAAGAACAGGGTTTTGTTGGGGGTGGACCCTTCGCGAAACGATTTGTCGCAGACGCAACTGGTGGCGATGGACCGGGACAAGACGGTGCTGTGGCGCGATCTGTTTGAGCGGTCGATCTCGGATTCCGGCGGGGCTTTCAAGTACGGCAATGGCGTGATGTATTACGGGAAGGGAGCGATCGAGCGATTCCTGAATGGCCCGTGGAGCTTGTATTTGAAGGAGCAGCAGGCGAGGGAGGCTTCGCTCCAGAAGGCGCTGCCGGAGCAATATCCGTTTTTGCAAACACTGAAGGATAAAGACAAGTCGGCGGATATGAAGGTGTTGATTCGCGGAGACCGGAATCAGCAGGGCGAGTTGGCGCCGAGGCGGTTTCTGGAAGCGCTGAGCGGGGGGCGGGAGCGGGCGTTGTTTCACAAGGGAAGCGGGAGACTCGAACTGGCTGCGGCGATTGCCGATGACCGGAATCCTTTGACGGCGCGCGTGATTGTGAACCGGGTATGGCAGCAACATTTCGGGCGCGGGATTGTCGCGACGCCAAGCAACTTCGGACAGTTGGGGGAACGGCCGACGCATCCCGAGTTGCTGGATTATCTGGCGGCTGAGTTTGTCGAGCAAGGCTGGAGCCTGAAGAAGTTACACAAGCAGATCCTGATGAGCGCGACTTATGGATTGAGCTCCGAGACGGTGGAAGCGAACCTCGGCAAGGACGCGGACAACCATTTGTTCTGGCGGGCGAACCGGCGGAGGGTGGACGCGGAAACGTTGCGGGATTCGTTGCTTGCGGCGAGCGGCGAGCTGGATCTGACGCCGGCTGGCAAGGCATTGAAGCTGGATGATGAGAAGAATACGAAGCGGACGGTGTATGGATTTATCAGCCGGAGGAAGGTAGATGGGACACTCGCGCTGTTTGACTTTCCCAATCCGCAGGCGACAAGCGAAAGCCGAATGTCGACGCTGGTGCCGCCGCAGCGGTTGTATCTCATGAACAGCCCGTTTGTGGAACAACGGGCGGGAGCGCTGGCGCAGAAGTTGACAGGGACAAACGAGGAGAAAGTGCGCGGGGCGTACCGAAGGCTGTATGCACGGGAACCGGACGCGGTGGAGTTGAAGCTGGGCCTTGAGTTTACAGGGCAGGGAAGTTGGACGCAGTATGCTCGCGTATTGCTGGGATCGAACGAATTCTTGTTTGTAAATTGAGGTGAATGATGGAACGACGCGATTTCCTGAGGACGATTGGCGCGGGATTTGGGATGTATGGTTTGGCTGGGGTGCTGGATGCGGCGAATCCTTTGGAGGTGAGGCCACCGCACTTTCCCGCCAAGGCGAAGAGGATCATCTATCTGTTTTTGAATGGCGGGCCTTCGCAAGTGGATACGTTCGATCCGAAGCCGATGCTGGATAAGTATCACGGCAAGCCGATGCCGGCCGGGAATCTCAAGACGGAGAGGAAGACGGGCAATCTGATGCGGAGCCCGTTTGAGTTCCGGCGGTGCGGCAAGAGCGGGATTGAGGTGAGCGAGATCTTTCCGAAGGTGGGGACTGTGATCGATGATTTTTGCGTGATCCGGTCGATGTACACGGACCGGCCGAATCATGAGCCATCGTTGCTGTTGCTGAATAGTGGCGACAAATTGCCGGGGCGCCCGAGTATGGGGTCGTGGCTGACTTATGGGTTGGGGAGTGAGAATCAGAATCTGCCTGGGTACGTTGTGTTGTGTCCCGGGTTGCCGGTGCTGGGGCATCAGAACTGGGCGGCGAACTTCTTGCCGGCGGTGTATCAGGGGACTTACGTGCCGCTTGGCGAGAAGGACCCGAAGAAGTTGATCTCGCATATCCGGAATGGTTCGCTGACACCGGAGAAGCAGAGGCAGGAACTCGATCTGCTGGAGAAATTGAACCGGCATCATATGAAGCGAGAGGGCACAGACCCGCAACTCGAGGCGACGATTCAGGCGGCGGAAATTGCGTTCCGGATGCAGGCGGAGGCACCGGACGCGTTTGACATCACGAAGGAGCCGGAGGCGGTGCGGGCGCGGTATGGTGATAGCGATTTCGCACGAGGTTGTTTGATTGCGCGACGGCTCATCGAGCGCGGCGTGAGGATGGTGCAGGTGTACCACGGGAACTTTCAACCTTGGGATACGCATGATGACATCGAGCTGCATCGGCCACTGGCGGAGCAGAGCGATGGAGCGATTGCTTCATTGATTCAGGATCTGAAGGCCAGCGGACTGCTGGAGGAAACGATCGTGATGGTGGGCGGTGAGTTTGGCAGGACGCCGGCGGTGGAAGTGGGTGGGCTCGTGAAGGTGCAGAATGGCCGGGATCACAATAACCATGGGTTCACGTATCTGGTGGCTGGTGGTGGATTCAAGGGTGGCACGACGTATGGGGCTACCGATGAATTTGGATTCGCGGCGGTTGAGAAGAAGGTTCATATTCATGATTTGCATGCGACTGTGCTGAACCAGATGGGGCTCGACCATACGAAGTTGACCTATCGGCATAGCGGTAGGGATTACCGATTGACGGATGTGGCGGGTGAGGTGGTGCGAGGGGTTGTGAGCTAAAAAGCAATGCAATGGGCGATGTGGATTGCATTCCTTCTGGTGTTTCAAGATCTGGTATTGTGCCAGGAATTGACCGATACAGAAGCGGCTCGACTGGAGCGGTTGCTGATCAAAAGCCCTGAGAATTTGCAGTTGAGAATGCGGTCGGTTGCGGTTCGCCAGAAACGATGGAAGTCTGCGATGTGGATGGTGGTGCACCATCCAGATCATGAACAGGTGTTCCGAAGTGCAGCCCGCTTCACGCGGGCTTTGGTAGGGCAGGTGGAATTTGAGGAGGCGCACCGATTGTGGGATGCGGCCATTGCGCGTAACGGCAGAAGTTCGCAGGTCCGCTGGAATGCCGCATTGTTCTTTTCGAATCTGGATGAACGTTGGCATTTGCAGTTGTTGGAGGAAACAGCAGAGCTCGATCCGAATCATCCAGAGGTGTTGCGGCCATTGGCGCATTTGTACGGAGCAGCCTTGATGAAAGAGGGAAGCATCACTGCGGAGAATGCGGCATGAAAATTGTCGGTATCGAAGAATGTGTGGGTATTGGGTAATGTGGCGCACTATTTGAAACTTTATGACAACCAGGCGAAGACTGCTGGGGGCGGGAATGAGCGTGTCGCCAGACTGGCTGAGCGTTACTTTTTGATGGCGCAGAGCCTTGAGCCAAATCTGAAGCGAGAGGCGATTGTGCCTGAGGCTGCAGCGAAGGTAGCCCAGGTCGATTCCAGCGCACGATTCGAGCAGGCCGAGAAACGGATTCAAGATCTGAGCGTGGATCAGTTTCCAAGACTTCCGGCGAGGGTAGCGAACGTGTTGCGAAAGCGGGGTTGTCTTGTGCCGCAGCCTTCGTCTGCCGCGGGTGCAAGTGTTGGGGCCAAGAACCTGATTCGTGGAGAGTTTATTACGAAAGGAGAGATGGGTAGTTGTGTATGTCAAGTTCTGCAATTACGAATTTGGCCAATGCTGCCTTTCTGGGCTTTTAGGGGAGGAGTGCAGAGGAGGGGATGTGCCCCTCCTTTGCATCCAGTAATGTA
>VFZU01000183.1 GCA_016870995.1 Acidobacteriota bacterium | reverse complement strand
CCCCATGGGGGCTCCCCTCTGCCTCCCTCAATAGAGCCAAATCTGCCAGACTAAGTGTTACCCATGTGACCGGATAGAAGTGTTACCTATGTGCCCGGTCGGACAGTCCTAGCAGTTGGAGTCAAGTAATTGACTAATTGAATGACTGACTCTGGTAAGAACCTGCGCGTTGCTCGCAATACTACCGACTTAGATAGTGCTGGCGTGGTCCCTCGCAAAGCGAAAACGTATGTCGAGCCTCACATGGCTAGGCAAGAAGATCACGCGAGGGTGATCAGGCTCGCAGTTGAAGAGCCGCGCCAATTTCAGTGCTGCGGTTAGGGCAGCCACGCCCAGCCAATACCATTCATAATTCCTAAGCCCTCTAATTCTCAGCTCCACCGATGCCCTCACCGTGTTTGGCGCCGTTAATTTAACCCTGAATGAATTGAATTTAAGGGTCAGATTTGGCTTGAAGTCCTGCCGGAAAGCGCATATAAGTGCTCTGAGCCGGTGATGAATAGCAGTACGCAGTCTCCGGTCTCTTCATCCGGGTTGATGACTGAAAGAAAGGACTGCTGTGAAACTTGCATCCGTATTGGGCATGTTGTCCGTTCTGGCTGGCGCAGTGCTAGGCTGGGCGCAGATTGGCACCTCGACGATCACGGGGCGCGTCGTCGACCCCTCAGGCTCTACCGTGCCTGGCGTTGGGGTCACCGTATTGAACACGGCGACGAATTTCGCTTCGACGGCCAAGACGAATGACGAAGGACTCTACCGCGTGTTGAGCCTCCAGCCGGGAATCTACCGCATCACTTTCGAAGCCAAAGGCTTCTCCAAGGTTCTGCGAGACAACGTGGAACTGCGCACAGGCGACGTCCTGGCAGTGGATGCCACCCTCGCTGTCGGCAGCGTCGCTGAGACCGTGGAGGTCTCCGGCTCAAACGTACTGCTTGAAACCGAGACATCCTCAACCGGTTCGCTGGTTTCAGGGAAAGTGCTCTACGACATGCCGCTCTACCAGCGCTACGTCAATTCAACTTTGAATATCGTGCCAGGCCTCACAACCGGCGGCTACGCATGGGGCGGCGGTCTGGGAAACTACAACATTGCCGGACAAAGGGCCACCACAACAGGCTTGTTCGAGGACGGCGTCAACGCCAACGATCAGCTAAACGGCACCAGCGCCATCCGCACAATCCAGAACTCCGTGGCCGAAGTGAAGGTGGTCACCACCGTCCCCCCGGCTGAATATGGCCACACCGCCGGCGGCGTCCTCAGCGTGGTGAAAAAATCAGGCACCAACGAGTTGCACGGCATGGGTTCGTTCTATGGGCGCACCCGCCGCATGCAGCACCGCTTGTACTTCGATCGCTTACGCGATTCCCAACCCCGTGCAACCAGGCCCAACGGCTTCCCGGCCTTCTTCATGATGCCCGACGCCAACCTCTCCGGCCCGGTCGTAATCCCGAAACTCTACAATGGCAAGAACAAGACATTTTTCTTCTTCGGCTATCAACGGCTGCATGAGAAGAAGGTGGCCCAGGTCCAGTCCACCACTCCCACTCTCGCGATGAAGCAGGGCGACTTCAATTTCCCGGGCGTCGCCAGTCCAAACCCGATTTTCGATCCGGCGACCACTCGCTTGGTCAACGGCCAATGGGCCCGCGACATGTTCCCGGGCAACCGCATTCCTGGCGCGCGCATCGATCCGGTCGCACGCAAAGTCCTCGAATTCGATCCATGGGTCTCGCCAAACCAGGCTGGAACCTTTAACGCGCTCGGGCCGAACGGCAACCTGATGGCCGACGAATTCGCCGCCGTGTTCTTCAACGATTACAACCTCCGCGTTGACCATCAGTTCAGTTCAAACTTCAAGATCTACGGCTCCTACACGGAGAACCAGCAATCCGGCTTCGGGCGCCCGATCAACATCCGGCAGGACCGGGCCGAGTTCGACCATCAACAAGGCAACTGGAACCCCTTCGGTCAGAAGAACTTCTCCCTCGGCAAGACCTGGGTCGTTTCCCCCCGCATCGTGAACGATGCGCGCATGGGCTATTACCAGCGCTTGAATCGCACCGAGGTGCCCAGTTTCGCCGGCAATTGGCCTGAAAAGCTGGGAATTCCCAACATTGATCAGTCCCTTTTGCCCGCCTTGGGCTCTGGCAACCGCGACACTCCCGGAGCGCTCTATGGCATCACCGGGGCCACCCCAAGCCGGCTGGCCAACGAGACCGTTTCCTTCCGCAACGATACGACTTTCGTCGAAGGCCGCCACGCCTTCAAGTTTGGGTACGAAATCCTGCGCTTCCGCTTGAACTCGGCCAACTCGGCACGGCCCGCACGCATCTCCTTCGATGGCGTCACCGCGGGCGTCCTTCCGAGCGGCGCGCTGCTGCCGAACTCGGGCAACTACTTCGCGGGCTTCCTCACCGGTGCCGTCTCAAACGCGGTCTTCGAATCCGAGTTGACCAGCTGGCTGCCCCGCTCCTCCATCCACAGCTTCTACTTCCAGGACGACTGGAAGCTCACTTCCCGCATCACGCTGAATCTCGGCTTGCGCTACTCCAACGAATCGCCCTACCAGAGTAAATACGGCGGGCAATCCAACTTTGATCCCTCCGCCACCGACGATGTCTCCGGACGCCTTGGCGGGTTGGTGTTCCCCAAAGGCGGCTTCACCCGCCGCGACAACAACAACTTCAACCCGCGCGTCGGCTTGGCCTGGCAATTCAAGGAAAAGTGGGTATTCCGCGGCGGATTCGGCATGTACACGATCGATACCAAGTTCCCCGCGCAGCGCATGATGTTCGACGAGTGGATCGCGCAGACCAACCAGCAGGCCGCTCCAGGCAACCCGTCTCCGGTTTGGAACCTGAGCCGCGGGCCAGACCCGGTGCGCTTCAATATTCGTCCCAACGGGACGTCACCTTTCCGCGGAACGAATTTCGGTGCCCGTGGCGCTCAATACCTCGACCCGGGCATCCGCAACGCATACTCGATGAACTGGAATGCCAACATCCAGCGCGAGTTGGCTCGCAACTACCTGCTTGAAGTCAGCTATCAGGGTTCCGCTGGCGTCGGCTTGATCGAGAACTGGAACATCAATACCTTCCCGGTCGATTTCGGGCGCGGAAATCTCACGCTCCAGAATCAGGTGCTGGCCGCGGCACAGAACTTCAGGCCCTATCCTCATTTCGGTGATGTCAACATGCGGTCGAACTTCGGGCACTCCACATTCCATTCGGGCACGGTAAAGCTCGAACGGCGTCTGGCCGACGGCATGTTCTTTAGCTCTTTCTATACCTTCTCGAAGGCGATCAACAGCCAGGACGGCGACAACAGCGGCTCCGGCTTGGCACCGATTCAGAATCGTGGCCTCGAAAAAGGGCGAGCCGGTTACGACCGCAACCACCGCTGGGTTTCGACGGTCAACTATGAGTTGCCCTTCGGCAAAGGCAAGCGCTGGCAAAGCGGCAACAAGGTAATGAACTGGCTGATGGGCGGCATGGAGGTTTCCTGGATCCAGACATTCGAGTCCGGCAATCCTCTTACCTTCGGGTTCCAGAGCTCGCCTTACAACTACATGCCGGGCTTTGTCGGCAATCGCCGCCCTGACCTCATCGGCACTCCGAAATTGCGCGACAACTGGCGCGACATCGGTGGCGACCGCTTCAATCTCCAGAACACGAATCCGGTTGTCGAAATGAACGCCTTCGCACTGCCCGGCGGCTGTCCGCAGACCCTTCCCGGCGCAGGGCCCGATCGCGACTCCCTGATCGCACGCTGCAGTTTCCTCATCGGAAACGCCGGCCGCAACACCATGACCGGCCTGCCTCTGGTTTGGACTCAGGTGTCAGCGCAGAAGAACTTCCGCATTCGCGAGAAGATGAACGCTCAGTTGCGTTGGGACATGCAGAACGCTCTGAAGACCTTCAACTTCAACCCACCCGGCACCAACGTGGACTTCCAGAATCCGCGCACCTTCGGCCGCGTCAGTTCCGATCCGCGCACCGCCTCCCTCGGTGGCCAGCCGCTGATGAACATCACTCTCATGGTTCAGTTCTAGCCATCCCAACTTCACCTGGTCGCAAACCAGCAACCCGACCCTGGGCAACGTCAAACCAACGTCTCCCAGGGTCGTCAGTATTTCACTACCCCGCCGCCGCGCACAGCACTCTCTGCTCTCTAAGCTTGTACGGCCTCAACCCCCTCACCATCGGCCGGTCATCTCCGCACCGGCACACCTGCGGATCCGCCTCTGCCGCAAACCCCGTCCCCAATCGCAGCACTGGCGTCCGCAACCCATACCAGCTTGTCAACACCAGCTCCCCCGCCACCTCTTCCAGCTCCGCCCTCCCCGTCTGAAAGTGCAACCCCTGATGCGCCCCACACTCCCAGGCAAGCAACTCCCCGTCCAGCCCTAGCCATTGCTCATACACCGGCACCCCAAAGCACCGCCACAACATATCCCGCTCCCCCTCAAACAGCATCCCCTCCGCCACGCCCTGCAACGCGACGATCGCTTCACACAACTGCGGCAATGCCATCGTCCTGGCCTCCACTGCCGCACAAATCCGCCGCAACACTGCCGGCGTCGCCGCCAACATCCGCGTCTCGCTGAGATGCAGCCTCCCAATCAAACCCTCTTCCACATAGGTCGTCCGCTCCGGTGTCCGCAACTTCCGCCCCATCAAAACACACCCAGTCGTGGCAAACGGCAGCCGCAGCATCGCCATCGCCTTCGTCGCCCGTGGGTTCAAAAACTGCTCCCGCCGATCCAGAACTTCGCGCACCGGCACCACAGGCAGATCCCCTAATCGCCTCGCCTCCAGCAACTGGTAAGTCCGGTCCTTCCGCGCAAAATAGGTTAAGTATTAAGAGTTCTGCAAAAAGGAAATGGGTCATGCTAAACCTTTCACAAATCCGTTAGCGGCGGAGAAAGAGGAAAGGCAGATGACCCGAA
>VFZU01000182.1 GCA_016870995.1 Acidobacteriota bacterium | reverse complement strand
TTGGCTTCTTCTGAAGGCTCCCAACCAAAGACTTGAGTCTGTCCACTCACACCTTCCACAGGCTGCGTGCCGGCAACATAAACCTCACTGCGCCCGGCCCCAAGTTTGCCGGTGGCTACATCCACTTCAGCCGAGACCACACCCTGCGGGGGCTCAAAGCCGTGAACGTTGCGATACTCGCGGTGCGTGTGTGCGCGCTTCATAAACTCGGTCCAGATCGGCAAGGCACTCTTTGAGCCTTCGAGCTTAATGTCGCGGTTGTCGTCGAAGCCGACCCAGACCACGCAGACAAGTTTTGAAGTGAAGCCGGCAAACCAACCATCTCGGCTTGAACCCGTCTTGCCACCTGACGGTAGCCCGAATCCACGCGTACGGACTCCGGCGCCCGTGCCACCGCGCACAACGTCTTCCATCAGGTTCACCATGATGTAGTTGATTCGCGGATCGAGCACCTCATGGCGCTCCACTTTCTGTTCGTGAATGTTTCCGCCAAAGCGGTCTCGAATGGAGCGGACCCAGTTGGGACGCGAAGCAACCCCGTTGGAAGGAAACATCGTGTACGCTCCTGCCATTTCAATCGCGGTGACTTCATAGGCACCGAGAGCGACAGCAGGAGTGGGGCGGACCTCCAGATTCAAACCTGCCCTGCGGGCGAGCTTTACAACCTCTCCGTAACCAACCGCTTCGGCTAATTTCACCGTCGGGATGTTCAAGCTCTTCATCAGAGCCGTGCGGAGAGTGACAGCGCCATAGTATTTCTCGCCGAAGTTGCCCGGCTCGTAACTACGCCCGTCGTAATAAAAAGTGGTGGGCTCGTCAACCAGCACCGAGGTGGGAGTGAAGACTTTTTCGCTATCAAACAGGGCGGTGTTCAGAGCGGCTGCATAAACAATCGGTTTGAAAATCGACCCCGGCTGGCGCTTGGCAACGGCACGGTTTAGCTGCGAGAGGCCATAGTTGCGCCCACCGACCAAGGCTTTGATTTCGCCATTGCGCGGATCCATAGCGACAATCGCCGCCTGCACCTCTGGAACCTTGCCATCCTTATCTTTCTTGTGGCGTCGAGCAATCGCCTCGTCAACTTCCTTAAGACCGACTCGCATCGCTTCGGCCGCGTCCTTTTGCAGGTCCATGTCAATCGAGGTGAAGATGCGGTAACCGCCGTCCTGGAAGTCCAGCGAGGGAAACTTCTGTTGCAGCGTATCGTTGACGAGATCGACGTAAAAGGAAGAGTCTGCTGAATCGCCATTGCCTCTGACCGTCTTGACCTCGGCTGCGCGGGCGGAGGCAAGCTGGGAGTCGTTGATGTAGTTGTTATCACGCATCAGCCGAAGAACGATATTGCGGCGATTCTTCGCGCGATCCGGGTAAGTGAAAGGGTTGGTCGCACTGGGACGTTGGATGAGACCGGCAATCAGTGCAGCCTCGGGAAGCGTTAGATCCCGCACATCTTTGCCGAGATAGGCCTGGGCAGCCTCCCCAAATCCAAAAATGTTGAAGCCGCCACGCCAGCCCAGAGGGACGTAGTTGGCGTAATACTCGAAAATTTGTTCTTTGGTGAGCTTCTGTTCGAGGATCAGCGTGTAGACCACTTCGTTCAGCTTGCGCGTGATCGTCTTCTCCATCGACAGAAAGAAGCCGCGCGCCAACTGCATGCTGATGGTGGATGCACCCTCGGCGTGCCGCCCTGTCGATACGTCGACCATCACAGCCTTGACGATACGGATCGGATCGAAGCCGGAGTGGCTGAAGAAGCGCTTATCCTCTACGCTGACAACAGCCTCGATGAGCACCTTGGGCAGATCCTCGTAGCGAACCATACGTCGTTTTTGGCGGGAGCGGTCAAAAAGGTTGGTGACCAGTTCCGGCTCCAGTTGGTATTGATTGCGCACCGAGTTGTCGGCAAGCGAGACGATCTGGGAGATCCTGCTGTCCGCAATCCGGATCAGACCGCCGTCGCGAGCAAAATAGGAATCCGGCCCGGGATAAATCTCGATGGCGTCGCCGCGGAGCACATAGTGACCGACTGGGTTGCCGCTCGCCTCACTATAGCCGCTGCGTCGCAACTGGCCAACCAATTCATCGCGGTCGAGCGCATCTCTGAGGGAAAGCACGTGAGGAGCAGCATAGATGCGCGAAGCATTGCGAAATGGCCCGGCGGCGAGCTTTTCGTCAATCTCTTTCGAATACTTGCTGTAGAGAAAGCCGAAAACCAAAAGACCGGACACGAATAGAAATGCAAGGCCAGCCAGAACAATACGCCCAAGCGGGCTCAAGAAGATGCGCACCAGGAAGGCGCGAGCGGGAATTTGAAGTCGAATCGCCACGAGTTTGGATGCGGACGCCTTTATTTTGCCATGACCCCGGTGGTCCGTGCGGTCATGAGAAACTGTAAGTCTTATGACGGATGAAAAGCCGGATGTGCTTCAGCGTATTTTTTCGCTGGCTCGCATTCTAGTTCCTCTTATCGGAATCATACTCGTCGTCCTGCAATGGTGGCAGAACGCGCAGTTGATGGATGAGGCTAAAGCAGCCAACCAGGCAATGCGTCAGATCTGGGTAAACCACCCACCTGAGTTTCCGCTCGATACACTTGCATCCGCCGTCTATGTACCTTCGGCGGTTTCTCCGCTCGGAGCTTTCGACCCGGGCGAGGGGCCCTGGCTTGCTCAGTCGATCTGGCTGCAGCTTTCGAGAATCGCCCGCGGACAGGACCAGTTGGGATATGACGTCTTCCCCTCCGGCCGTCAGGTCGGAATGAATGCAGCAACATTCGCCCAATTCGTAATCTCCTGCCTGGCGCTTTTGCTTGGATGGCGACAAGCCAGAGGCGGGCGATCCCTTTCGCTGCAATCCTGGACCTCGCTGCAAACCACATTGATCGAATTCTCAGGACCCACGGTCGCGATCTGTTGTCTATTAACTGCAGTTCTGCAAAGACAATCTCTTGGAATCGAAGGCGCTCTGCGGCTGATCCTGGTGCTGGGAATTTATGTTCTTTATGCGATCGCGGCCGGTACGATTTGCTGGCTCACATACAACATGTCAAAGAGCCTCTCTCGCGCTTCGAGCATGTTGGTGCTGTTCTGGCTGATCAACTTCTCGCTCGCGAGGCCGTTCACCGTCAATTTGGCAGCGGCTGTGTTCCGTTTGCCAACTCTCGATCAATACGCCAAGAAGCTGGAGTTTGAGAACTTCAATGGCTACAACGGAGTCGAACCCAGAGCAGACCGGCAGCGCCGGTTTGTGAATGAGATTCTTCGCGAATACAAAGTGTCGGCTCCGGCGGACGTTCCGGTGAACATTTCAGCCCTGGTTCTGCAAAGAGAAGAGCGGCACCAGCGCGAGGTGGGCACAAGGCTCCGTGCCGAAATTGATGACACCTTTCTGAAGCAGGAACGGTTAGAGCAGGCAATCTCGATTCTGTTTCCGCTTGTGGCGATCCAGTTATGTTCAAGCTCGTTGTCGGCGACTGACTTCCTGAGTGAGCGGCAGCAGTTGAACGATTCGAATCTGTTCTGGGACAAGGTTGTCGCAAAAGTTTACGCGGATGTTGCAGTGGCAAGCGGTCCGCAAGCAATGAAACTACCTCGCGGCCCGGATTACTGGAGCCAGTTTCCATTTGTCGAGGTGCGGTTGCCAGACCCGATGCGTGCGATTTCGGCCTGTCTGATGCCGGCGCTTGGCCTGGCCTTGTTTGGACTCGGTGGGATGCTGGTTGCCTTTCGCGCCAAGCAGGCCCCAATGATTGCGGAGGAGGCGGAATGAACCCCGACTGGCGCAAGCTCATGCTTCAACTCACTCTCGCAATCGGAGTAGCCACCGTTTTGCTTTTTGCTTCTGCAACGACATCATCGCTGCATGACATGCAGCGGAAGATTCACGCTGGCGCGACGAGAGAACCGCAGGAGGCAGACCCGGCGGCAGTGATGAGCGAGATCGTGCTTGAGACCTCGCCCCTGGCGCAATTGAGTGCTGGGTTCCCTGGCATTGCACCATCGTTGCACATTATTCGAATGTCGGCGAGCCGACCACTCTCGAACATCGATCCCATCGAACATCCAGCACGTCGCCGATTTGGCCGGGTGGACTTCAGTTTTGCGTTTCTGGTTTTTCTGCCACTCGCGTTGGTTCCGCTCTGTTACTTCATTTACCGAAAGTGCATGTCTCGTGGCGACGTGGAGAAGCTGACGTCAGGCCGGTCCACGCTGTTCGATTTCAGCATCGAACGGGTTCTGCTTCCATTACTGGCCTCGTTTGGATTTGTTGCTCTTGTCACGTTGGCTTGCCTTTACTCAGCGGGACTGAGACTTGGGACGAATGAATTGCTGGCATTGATTTCCATTTGGGTGATCTTGCTTGGTCTTTATCTCCTTTGTTGGGTCCTGCTCTTCGCCTACCTCTTGTTGCGCTCGACCTCATTCTCATCTGCGGTTCTACAGTATTCGGCGATCTTCCTCACTTTGGTGTTTCTGTTGCCGCAATTGAGCCAAACGATATTGCCTTCAATCGAGCGACCCAAGGGAAGACTTCCGCTAATTGTCGAGCGCCAAAAGGCAACTTTGAGTACGCGCATTGACGACCGTGCAGGGATTGACCGCTACCTTCAGCGCAAGGGCTACGGAGCGCTCGATTGGACAACTCCGCTACCCGAAGTGCAAGCGGCAGCATTGTTGAATATGCGGGTAGAAGAGACGATCGCGCCACGGCTGTTGGAGTTTGAGGCAAGCGTAAAGAACATCGACAATATGGCGATCATTTCGTCGTGGTTGTCGCCTTACCTGGTGGCGCAATACGGAGTAGATGACATTGCAGGAACTGGGCTAGCCCGGATTTCTCACAAAAAAATTAGCAAAAGGCCTCCATCCGTGCCATAACTGATTTGTCTACAAGCAGTTAACGCACAAAGAAGAGAGGCCTTCGCTATGACAGAGTGTATCCAAGAACGCTTCGAGTTTGAAGGGCATTTTTCAAAG
>VFZU01000181.1 GCA_016870995.1 Acidobacteriota bacterium | reverse complement strand
CTTTGAAAAATGCCCTTCAAACTCGAAGCGTTCTTGGATACACTCTGTCATAGCGAAGGCCTCTCTTCTTTGTGCGTTAACTGCTTGTAGACAAATCAGTTATGGCACGGATGGAGGCCTTTTGCTAGTTTTTTGTGAGAAATCCGGGCTAATGCTCGTTCTGGTTCAATCCACTTCCAGCTTGCGATCGCAGCCGCCAAAATCAAGAATGGCATTAACGATCCCATCCAGGCCAGCATCTGAGCTGCCCCAAACAGGATCGCCTCCATCCCTGTTAATCCATACTGCTGCTTCACTTGGGGGAAAAGCGAAGTCCACCCTAAAAACAAGATCAGGTTCGACGCGAAGTGCTGCCCGCAAAGCGGCCAAACGGTCTTCGAGCCCAAGGAACCTCTGAAGACTGGCGCGCGGTCATCCACCGCAAGTAACCGCCAAGACGATTATTGCACCGCTCGGCCGGGCATCAACTCGGCCCAGCGGTCACGCCGCCAGTTTGCGGGCGCTGGCCAGGATGGTGCTTGCGCCTCGTACTTCTTCTTCAACCGCTCCACGACTCCGGGCAGTTGCTGGGTCAGGTCCCGCGTCTCACCGGGATCCTCTCGCAAATCGTACAGCTCATAGTGCGCTGGCACACCGTCCATCGCATCGCGGAACAGCCCCGGGACGAGCCGTCCCGTAAACCGCAACAGGTAATCACCATCGGTCACCACCCACGCCCCCGGGGCCTCGTGGCGGCGCTGATTCTCCGGCCAGCCAATCGTCGTTTCCACGGTATAGCCCCAGGCCCGCGCATGCAGACCCGACAACATCAGGTGCTCGCGCGTTTTCTTGGCCTTGCCGCGAGCCAGCGGCAACACGCTCTTACCATCCACTTCCGGCACGGCCAGCCCTGCTGCCTCCAGGGCCGTCGGCATCACATCGAGGGTCGAGACCAGTGCGTCCAACCGCTGCGCTTTCTCGATGCCAGCCGGCCAGTGCACAATCATTGGCACTCGAATTCCGCCAAGAAAATAACTTCCCTTGTGCCCCCGATGCGCTCCATTGCCCGGAGGCGGTGTTCCCAGGAAAACCGGCGCGCCGTTGTCGCCAATAAACACAAAGAGCGTGTTGTTCCATTCCTCCGGCCCCACCGCATCGCGGAATCTCGCAATCGCTCCGTCCACTGCGTTCACGTGCCCGTAGAAATTCTGCAACTCGAAGGACTGGCTCGCGAAGGGCCGGAAGTACGGATCTGGCGCTTGCGGCTTCAGCGGGCCATGCATGGCATGCAGCGCCAGCTCGATACAGAATGGCTTCCCTAGAGACCGGGCCTGCTTGGCAAACGTGATGGCTTTGTTCGTAAACAGGTGCGTGTTGTATTCCGGCTGCTTGCCTGTGTAGTTGCGGTTCTCCCAGATCTGCTCGGAATCGTAAAACGGGCACTGGTGATGGTTGTAGCCGAAGTAGTAGTCGAACCCATACTTGAGCGGATGGTGTGCGTCGATCACCGAGCCTTCAAAGCCCGTCTCGCGAAGTTCCTTCTCCGCCGCCAACCGCTGTTCCGTCGGCAGCTTGGCCAGCCCGCCAGGGTTGCTCAAACCATATTTCGCCCACACCTTTTGCCGCAACTCGAGGTTGCGCGAGCCAGTGTGGTATTTGCCGATCATCGCCGTCGCATAGCCAGTCTTCTGCATCCGCTCGACGAGCATCGATCCCTTGGGCAACCCTGTCTTTTCGAAGTCGATATTCTCGTAGACTCCGAACCGGTTTGGATTCTGCCCTGTAAAGATCCCGGCCCGCGAGGGCGCGCAGAGGTTGCTCGGCGAGAACGCTTTGTTGAACACCACGCCCTTCTTCGCAAGGGAGTTCAAAACCGGCATCGCCCGCCGCGACAACTCAAGCGCTTCTTCTGGCTCATAGGGAACCTTCTTACTCTTGAGATACGCACGATAAGCAGGGTCCAACACCTCAGGCTTTAATCCTTCAGAATACGGAGTGCAGTGGCCAATCCCGAAATCGTCGAGCAAAACGATCAGCACATTCGGGCGCCGCGCAGCCGGGGCTGCGGATAGGCTAACCGCTCCGGATGCGGCAAGAAAATCACGGCGATGCATCATGATGAGACTCCGACCAGGCCACTACGAGCCAATTTGATAATTCCCTATGATATGTCCTCGTATGGAAGACCAGAGATTCGGCATCCTGCTTGGCGGCACCTCGCGCAAAGCGGATCCTCGCCCCCGTATAATCACAACAGGAGCAAGGCCATGAACAACGAGTACATCGAACAGCGCAACGGGGGCTACTACGTCGCCGGAACGCGCATTTCGCTGGATTCCATTGTGTATTCGTTCAACGAAGGGCAGTCGCCTGAGGCAATTCAAGAAGATTTCCCTTCTCTCAAGCGTGCCCAGATCTATGGCGCGATCGCCTTCTACCTGGATCACCAAGCCGAGATCGACAAATATCTCCTTGAGACCGCTCGTGAGTTCGAAGGGAACGCCATTCCGCTCGAACAGGCTAATCCGACTCTGTGGGCCAAGATCCAACGCGCTAAAGCCGATGCCGCCCAAGGCGATCGAAGTTCTTGAGAATTCGCTTCCAAGCTGACAACGACCTTAAGTTTGGCATTGTGAAGGCAGTCCGTTTGAGGGAGCCGACCGTCGACTTCGCATCCGCTCAAGAGGCCGAGTTGGACCAAGTTCCCGATTCAATCTTGCTAGACCGAGCAGCAGCAGAAGGCCGCGTCCTCGTATCTCATGATCGGCGCACGATGATCAACTATTTTAGAGACCATCTTGAGGCGGGCAAGGACAGCCCAGGATTGCTAATCGTGTCGCAAGGCTCAGCGATCGGAGATGTAGTCGAAGCCTTGCTCTGTATCTGGGCAGTTTCCGATCCAGCTGAAATCCAAAATCAGACTTTCTACTTGCCGTCGATAACTCGGCATTTTTTCACACGCTGAGCCTTCGTTCAAAAACTAATTCCGGCAACGCTGTTTCTTTGAGGATTTCGAAAGGGAGAAATGGTCGGGGCGAGAGGATTCGAACCTCCGGCCTCCTGGTCCCGAACCAGGCGCTCTACCAGGCTGAGCCACGCCCCGACGGGTGGTAGGTAGATTCGTTTCCAATCATAACAGGTTAGGCCTCCCAATATGAAGATTCTCGCTCTTCTCATCCCCGCTCTCGCCTTTGCAGCCGACTATCAGCTGTGTTTTCTTGAGGATGGCCCCGCCGCCGGCACAATCGAAAAAACCAAAGCAACCGAACTCCAGGCCGCCCACATGGCCCACATCAACGCCATGTGGAAGCAGGGGGCACTCGACAGCGCTGGCCCCATCGCGGGACTGCCCGGCACCCGTGGAATTTTCCTCTTCTCCTCCCCACTCCAATCGGCTATCGAACTCGGCGCCAAAGACCCCAAAGTCCAGGCTGGCGACCTCAAAATCACCTGCCACACCTGGCGCGGGCCCAACGCCGTCGGCAAGCTCTACCGCGAATCCTACGGCAAACCAGGCTTCAAAGACCAAATGACCCGCCGGGTCGCACTGCTTCTCAAAACTCCGCAAAAACTCGAAGGGGTCCTCGTCGAAGGCCCCCTCACCAAAGGCCCCTACAAGCACTTCGCCGTGCTGCAATCGAGCGACCTCAAGCAAGCCCAAGCGCAGTACCCCGATGCGCATGCTTTCCTCTGGTTTCATGACACGCAGGTCTGGAACAACGTACCCTAATGATTTGGTCACTGATTACATCGTCGTGGGTGCGGGCGCGGCAGGCAGCGTCGTCGCCGCCCGCCTGAGCGAGCTCCGCCAACTCAACGTCCTTCTGCTCGAAGCTGGTCCACTTGATCCCGGGCCGGAAGCCCGCGTTCCTTCCGCCTGGCGCGATCTGGCTGGCGGCTCTCTCGATTGGAAATACGAAACCGGCCCGGAGCCGTATCTCGACAAGCTTCCACACCCCTACCCGCGGGGCAAAGCCCTCGGCGGATCGACAGCGCTCTACGCAGGCATCTATTCGCGCGGCGACCACTACGATTACGATGCCTGGCGTGGGCTTGGCAACGCCGGCTGGGGATGGGATTACGTCGCCCCCTACTTTGAAAAATCCCTCAAAAACGGCCTCCCGGTGGAGCCACTGCGCCAACTTCATCCTTTCACCAAACAGTTCCTGGCAACAGAGCCCGACAGCAAACCTGTCGAGGTCATGCACCGCAAAGGCTCAAAGCCCACCGCCGCAGACGTCTTCCTCAAGAGGCCGATCGAGCAACATCCCAATCTCACCGTCGTCGGCAATGCCACGGTGGTCCGCGTGCTGTTCGAAGATGGCAAGGCCCGTGGCGTCGAGGTGCTCCGCGATGGCAAGCTCGAAGTCTTCCGTGCCAAGTTTGAAATCGTCCTCTGCGCCGGCGCCATCCACACTCCGATGATCCTGATGCGCAGCGGTGTCGGCCCCGCCGCACATCTGGAAAGCCTCGGCATTTCGGTTTCACTCGATCTACCCGGAGTTGGCGAAAATCTGCAGGATCACGTTCGCGCCGGCCTCGAATTCCAATCAGATCAATCCCCTCAACTCGAAGGCACTCGCAGCATGGTCGAGCAACTCCGCCACTCCCTGTTCGGCACCGGGCCGCTCGCCTCGTCCTTGGTCGAAGCCAAACTCACATTCCGCAGCTTTGAACTGGCTCCAGCACCCGATCTGGAACTCAACTTCGTCCCGCGCCGTTCCACCGGCAACGGCTTCACCATCTGGTCGGTCCTGTTGCGCCCCTTCAGCCGTGGCTACCTGCGTCTACACAGCGCAGACCCGGTCGACACCCCCACCCTGCACTTCAACGTTCTCGAAGAACCGGAAGATCGGCAAACCCTCGACCGTGGCATCGCCCGCGCCCGCGAAATCGGCAGCCGCATGGGCACCCAGGACGGGCCAACCCGCTACGGCCTCATGTGGCACGCCTGCGGCACCTGCCGCATGGGTGAAGACCGCATGGCTGTCGTCGATTCCGATCTTAAAGTCCACTATATTCGCGGCCTGCGCATCATCGATGCCAGCGTCATGCCGCTCATCCCCAGCGGAAACACAGCGGCCCCCACGCTCATGCTTGCCGAGCGGGGGGCCGATCTGATTCGCTGCTAGCCCGGATTTCTCACAAAAAACTAGCAAAAGGCCTCCATCCGTGCCATAACTGATTTGTCTACAAGCAGTTAACGCACAAAGAAGAGAGGCCTTCGCTATGACAGAGTGTATCCAAGAACGCTTCGAGTTTGAAGGGCATTTTTCAAAG
>VFZU01000180.1 GCA_016870995.1 Acidobacteriota bacterium | reverse complement strand
CACCGCCCGCACCGAGTTCGATTCTCGCAAGCGGAATACCCGCACGTTCGGCTTTCTCAACACTCGCGTCACCCGTCCAATTTCATCGCCAAATCCGGCCACCGCCAGCGTCAAGAGCAATCCAATTCGGGTCCAAATCCCTCCAACCTATCAATAAAGTCCAGCCTCTCCCGGGGGCCTTGTCTTCCACCTCCGGTGCAGCCACAGCCATTGCCCCGGCGTCCTGCGGATTACCCCCTCGAAATGCTTCGTGATCCGCGCCGTATCTTCCGCCACATCCCCTGTCATCTCAAACACCGGGTCAAACCGCAGGACATACTTGCCCCGCTTCGCATCCCACAACGCATATCCAGGGATCACGGCCGCCCCCGTCTTGTGCGTCAGCTTCGCAAATGTCGTTCCCGTACAGGCCGCCATCCCAAAGAAATCGACAAACGTCCCATTCTCGGGCAGCGTATTCTGATCGATCAAAATCCCCACGGCCTCGTTCGCCGCCAGCGCCTTCAAGATCCCCCGCAAAAAATCCTGCTTATCCAGAATCCGGTTCCCCGACCGCATCCGGTACTCCTTGATCAGCGCATCCAGCACCGGGTTATCGAGCGGCCTTACCACCACATGCATCGGCTCGCACATCAATGCATGGGAAAACGCGCTCAACTCCCAATTCCCCAAATGCCCCGTCGCAAACAGCACTCCCTTGCCGCGTCGCTTGGCCTCCTGGTAATGCTCAAACCCCTCATACTCAATCCACTCGCCAATGTTCGATGCGTTCCGCGTCCCAAACCGCGAGAAGTAGTAGAGCATTCTCCCCAGCCCCTCGAACACCTCATCCACCGTCGCAACGGCATCCACCTCTGGCAGCGCCATCCGCAAATTTCTCTCACCAGTCTGCCGCATCCTGCGCGCCACCCGGTCAAGCATCGAAGCCACTCCCAAAGAGAACCCCAGCGGCATCGTCGCTGCCACCCGCAGCACCACCCGTACCAGCCCAGCCTCTAGCGAATTGCGAAACTGCGATCGCGCCCTGCTCACGCTTCCCGCTCGATCCAACCCCCGCCTGCCACCACATCACCCTGATAAAACACAGCCCCCTGCCCCGGCGTCACCGCTCTCTGCGGCACATCAAATTCCACCTCGGCTTCCGTCAAGCCCACAGGCCGGATCGTCGCCCAAGCCGGCTGATGCCGGTTCCGGATCCGCACCTCAGCCCGCACCGATTCGGTCGGCGAAGCTAGCGAAATCCAGTTCACCTCGCCCACCCGAAACTGCTTCTTCATCAACGCATCCCCGCTGCCCACCGTCACTTGCCGCGTCGCCGGATTCGTCTCAATCACATACAGCGGCTCTCCCACCGCCACGTTCAATCCCCTTCGTTGCCCCACCGTAAAGTGATGCACTCCCTCATGCTTGCCCAGCTTCTTCCCATCCCGATCCACAATGTCACCACTGGTAACATCCGTCGTGATCCCTTGCTCCTTGAAGTAAGCCTCGATAAACGCCGCGTAATCCCCATTCGGCACAAAGCAGATCTCCTGGCTGTCCGGCTTTTCGGCCACCGGCAACCCCAGATCCATCGCAAGCTGCCGCACATCCGTCTTCACCATCCCACCCAACGGAAACAGCGTTCGCGACAACTGCTCCTGCGTCAGCCCCCAAAGAAAGTACGTCTGATCCTTCGAAGCATCCACGCTCCGCAACAGCTGCCAACGTCCACTCGGCTCATCAAACCGGATCCGTGCATAGTGCCCCGTCGCAATCTTCTCGGCTCCGATCCCATCCGCCATCTCGAGAAAATGCTCGAACTTGATGAAGTTGTTGCACAGCGTACAAGGGATCGGCGTCTTGCCCGCAATGTAGTCCTCCACAAACGGCTTCACGACATGCTTCTCAAACCGGTCTTCCAGATTCACCACGTAATACGGAATCTTCAGCAATTGCGCCACATACCGCGCATCGTAAACATCATCGAGCGAGCAGCACCGCCCGCCCGTAGCCCCTTCGTTCGCGATCTCCGGCAGCCGCCGCTGATTCCACAACTGCATCGTCAACCCCACCACCGGAGCATCTCCGCGCGCCATCATCCCGGCCACCACCGAGCTATCCACACCCCCACTCATCGCGACGGCAATCTTCGAATTCTCAGGCATAAGCGGGTGACAACTTCCTCAATCTCTGAACGCTCTCCACAACGGCTTCCACGAGTCCATCCACTTCTTCCACCGTATTCGAGGCACCCAGTGAAAACCGAATCGCCGACCGCGCATCGAGCGCACTTAGCCCCAACGCGATCAGCACGTGCGACGGCTCAACGCTCCCGCTCGAACAAGCCGACCCGCTCGACACCGCAAACCCTTTCAAATCGAGCGCAATCACCAGGCTCTCGCCTTCTACTCCCAGAAACCTCAGGTTCGACACATTCGGCGCACGCCTTGCCGCATCCCCATTCACATAGCAATCCGCCACCCGCCCAAGCAAGGCACTCTCCAGCCTGTCCCGCAAATCGCCCTGCATCATCGTCACCTTCTCACACGCCACACCAAGCCCCACCGCTCCGGCCACATTCTCTGTCCCCGGTCGCCGGTCCCTCTCATGATGCCCGCCGTACGTCCGCTTCCGCAGCGGCACACCCTTGCGAACCCGCAGCACCCCCACTCCCTTCGGCCCGTTCAGCTTATGTCCGCTCAAACTCAGCAAGTCGACATCAAAATCCATCGCCACCCGCCCCGGCGCCTGCACTGCATCGCAATGCATCAACACTCCCGCCTCCCGGCACACCTTCGCAATTTCATTGACGGGCTGCACCGTACCAATCTCATTGTTGACAGCCATCAGGCTCACCAGCCGCGTCGTGGGCCGCAGTGCCCGCCGCACATCATCCACATCCACCACACCATCCCCACCCACCGGTACGATGGTCACCTCATGGCCGATCGCACGCAATTCCTCGACAACATTCAACACCGCCGGATGCTCAATCGCCGTCGTCACAAAGTGATCCTTCGGCCCTCGCAACACCCCAAACAAAGCGAGATTATTCGCCTCGGTTCCGCCGCTGGTAAACACTACCTCTTCCGCCTTCGTGCGCAAGAACGAAGCCACCCGCCTCCGTGCTTCTTCGAGCAGCTGGCGGGCCTCCTGCCCGTACCCATGGATGGACGAAGCATTCCCAAACACTCCCCCCAACACCGGCACCATCGCCTCAACAACAGAGGCCGCTACCGGAGTCGTCGCGTTATGGTCGAAATACGCTCTCACTCCTCTATTATCGCCTCCGAACAACCGTCGAATCCCGCAATCCCAGGCTCTGATAAATCTGCCGCGTCGCATCCGACTTATTCAACGTATAGAGGTGAATTCCCTTCACGCCGTTATCAAACAGATCCCGGCACTGCTCGGTCGCCCAGTGAATTCCCACATTGCGAACAGCTGTCGCATCATCTTCGCAACGGTGCAACGAACGCATCAGCCGGGCCGGATACCGTGCCCCCAAAGCCAACTGCGCCATCCTCTTCATCCCGCCCAACGACGTCACCGGCATGATCCCGGCAATGATCGGCACTCGAATCCCCGCCAACTCACACCGCTCACGGAAGTCATAAAAATCCCGGTTATCAAAGAACAACTGGGTGCAAATGTAATCCGCCCCCTCATCCACCTTCCGCTTCAAATGATCCATCTCGTCGAGCCGATTTGGCGTTGAAGGATGCCCTTCCGGAAACCCCGCCACTCCGATCCCAAATCCGCGCGCATCCGGATGCCCCTTAAATCTGCGGATGAACCTTACCAGGTCCGCCGCATGTTGAAACGCATCATTCGCCTTCACATAGCTGGTTAGATCGCGCGGCGGGTCCCCGCCCAGAGCCAAAATATTCGAAACGCCCGCCTCGGCATACTTTTCGAGAATACTCGCCACATCCGCTTCCTGATGACACACACACGTCAAATGCGGCACTGGATCAAGTGACGTCGTCGTCTTGATTCGCACCACCAGGTTGTGTGTCAGATCCCGCGTCGTCCCACCCGCCCCATAAGTCACGGAAACAAAAGAGGGCTGTAATGTTTCGAGCGAAGCGATATTCTCAAACAACACATCGCTATCAGCCGAAGTCTTTGGCGGAAAGAACTCAAACGACAACGTAGTCTGGTCTTGCGCCAAAATATCCCGAATATGCATACTTTCCCATTATCCTACTGATAGATGATGATCACGCTCCTCACTGACTTCGGCCTCGCTGACCACTTCGTCGGCACCCTCAAAGGCGTCATCGCCTCCATCTCGCCCAAAACCCCCGTCGTCGACATCACTCACGAAGTCCCCGCCTACTCCATTCCCCAGGCTGCCTTCCTTCTCGATCAATCCTGGCGCTATTTCCCCAAGGGCACCATCCACGTCGCCATCGTCGATCCCGGCGTAGGCTCCTCTCGCCGCCCACTCCTCATCGAGTCCGAGCAACACTACTGCATTGGTCCCGACAACGGCCTCTTCTCCTTCATCCTCGCCGACCCAAAATCCAAAGTCCGCCACCTCAACAAACCCAAATACTGGCTCCCTGATATCTCCACCACTTTTCATGGCCGCGACATCTTTGCCCCCGTCGCCGCCCACCTCGCCAACAAAATCAAACCCTCTCAACTCGGCACTCTCATCACAGATCCCATCCGCACTCCCGCCCTACTACCCACAAGGCTCTCCCGCCGCACCTGGGTCGGCACCGTCCTCCACATCGATCGCTACGGCAACCTCATCACCAACTATTCACAGCAGCAATTCGATACCCTCCGCAACCGCCCCTTCTCCCTCACCGCTGGCCTCCACCAAACCGAGCTCTACGCATCCACCTACGCCCACTGCCCTGAAGGTGAACTCTGCGTTATCCCCGGCTCCTCAGGCTACTGGGAACTCTCCCTCGCCAACGCCTCCGCCGCAAAACTCACCGGCCTCACCCCCGGCTCTCCCCTCGAACTCACCCTAGCCTGACCCTCACCATCCAACAGGCTTGCACCGTACGTGTCTCCAGGATCAAACCAGATCCGCCGATGCTGCCAACCCAAATTCCCGATCAATCAAACTCTGAATCCGCGCCGTCTCTCTCTTCAATGCAGCCAGTTGTCCGAAACTGCGCATCCAAGGCTTCCCTTCGCCAGAACCTTTCCTCAATTTCTCCGTCAGCGCGACAGCCACCAACTCACACAATGGAATCCCTTGCCGCGCCGCTTCCACCTCCGCTTCGCGAAACAAATGGTCGGGAATCTCAAGCATGGCCTTCATGTCCAGTTCTGGAGTTGTCCCCAAAAGTGAGACACGAGACTAGACTCAGAAAATTCCAACGAGGAGAATTTGAGTCATGTCTGAAACGCGAAGGAAGTTCACGCGGGATTTTAAGGTAGCGGCGGTGAAGCGGCTG
>VFZU01000179.1 GCA_016870995.1 Acidobacteriota bacterium | reverse complement strand
CGTCCTGGCCCATCACTGCCTTCCAGTCCGCTTTTGCGCTATTCTGCTTTCGGGTCATCTGCCTTTCCTCTTTCTCCGCCGCTAACGGATTTGTGAAAGGTTTAGCATGACCCATTTCCTTTTTGCAAAACTCTTAATACTTAACCCGGGAAAGACCGAATGTGTTGGTTGTTGTGGTGGATGATTTGGGGTGCGCGGACTTAGGGGTTTTGGGAGCGACGGACTTGCAGACGCCGAATCTGGATCGCCTGGCGCGCGAGTCCGCCCTATTGACGAACTGGTATTCGAATGCACCGGTGTGCGCTCCAGCGAGGGCGTCGATTTTATCGGGACGATTTTCGGCGCGGGCTGGCGTGGCGACCAATGGCCGGAACCTTACGGCGGGAATCCCCACCTTGGGTAAAGAGTTTCGCGCGGCGGGCTACCGCACGGCGGCGATCGGGAAGTGGCACTTGGGGATGACCGCCGAAACGCACCCGAACGCTCATGGATTTGACAAGTTCTACGGCTTCCTCAGTGGTTGTATCGATTTCTACTCGCATCGCTTCTATTGGGGCGAACCTGGGCGGCCGAATTACCACGATCTCTGGCGGAACCGGGAAGAGGCGTTTGAGGATGGGCGGTACTTCACGGAGCGCATCACAGAGGAGACCGTGTCGTTTCTGGAACAGACGAAAGGTGAGCGGTTCTGCGCTTACGTGGCCTACAACGCTCCGCACTATCCGATGCACGCGCCCGAGAAGTACATGCAGCGATTCAAAGGATTGCCGCTTGAACGGCGGACCTACGCAGCGATGATGGCGGCGGTGGACGATGGCGTGGGCGCGATTCGGCGCACGCTGGAGGCGCAGGGGCAGTGGGAAAACACCATTGTGGCCTTCACAGGAGACAACGGAGCGACGACGGAGAAACGGGCAGGGCTGAACAACGAATATGCCCGCGCGGGATCGAATGGCGTTTACCGCGGCTACAAGTTTTCTGTGTTCGACGGCGGGACGCATGTGCCTGGGTTCGTGCATTGGAAAGGAAAGATCCGCGCAAGGAAGGCACCCCAACTGGGGCAGGCAATGGATTTGTTGCCGACTTTGCTCGAAGCGGCGGCGTTGCCAACGCCCGGCGGGATGGACGGGAAGTCTTTGTGGAAGGTGCTGCGAGATGACACGGCGTCGCCGCGCGAGGAATTGTTCTGGATGAACCAGGGACAAGTGGCGGTGCGGCGGGGGCCATGGAAGCTCGTGGTCGGGGGTAAGGAGTTTGGGCGGAGTCCCGAGGGCAATCAGGCTCTAGCTGGGCAGAACGCGATGTTTCTCTCGCGGCTCGACGAAGACCCCGGAGAGACGAAGAACCTTCGGGCCGCGCATCCGCAAGTAGTGGATGAGTTGGCCACGATGGCGGAGAAATGGCGGCTAGAACAAATAAAAGCGGGAGAGAACTAGACATGAAACGCTTGTTCCGAATGATGTGGGCATTGGTGATCGCGGGAGCGATGGAATTGGCGGCGCAGTCCGCAACGGGAACGTTGGGAGGAATCGTATTGGATGCCTCCGGCGCTGTGATTCCGGGCGCGGAAGTTGCACTGGTAGGCACGGAGACCGGCGAGCAGAGCCGCCGGATTACCACGAACGCGGACGGGAGCTTTGTGGCTCCATTGTTGAGGCCGTCGACTTACACCCTAGAGGTCACGGCGAAGGGTTTCAAGAAGCTGGTGCAAAAGGGAATCGTGCTGCGGGTAGACGATCAGTTGTCACTACGGTTGACGCTTGAGACAGGGGCGACATCGGATTCGGTGACGGTGACGGCGAATGCGGAAATGGTGGAGGCGACGTCGAACACGGTGGGCCAAGTGGTGGACGACCGGAGCATGCAACAGTTGCCCTTGAACGGAAGGAACTATTTGTCGCTGGGAAATCTGACGGCCGGGGCAGTGCCTTCGACGCGGTCGCGGGACCGGAGTTTCTCCGCGTATGGGAACCGGGGATTGCAGAACGCCTTTCTGTTAGACGGGGCGCGCAATCAGAATTATCTGCGCGGATTGGATAACCGGGCGCGGGATGCGATGCGGCCCTCGCTTGGAGCGATCAGCGAATTCAAGGTGCAGACTTCGAACTACTCAGCGGAGTACGGAGCGTCCGCTGGGGCTGTGGTGAATGTAGTGACGAAGTCGGGAACGAATCAGTGGCACGGTAGTGCGTTCGAGTTTCTCAGGAACAACAAGATGGACGCCCGCGATTACTTCCTGCCGGCGACATCGAAACAGCCGCTGTACATTCAGCACCAATTTGGCGGGTCTTTCGGTGGGCCGATCGTGCGGAATCGAGCCTGGTTTCAAACGGCCTATCAGAGGACGCATATCTCCGAGGGCGAGGTCGGTACGGCGACGATTCCTCTACAGGCGGAGCGGAACGGAGTTTACACGATGAACGTATTCGACCCGCTCACAACGCGGCCGAACCCGAACGGCGCGGGTTCGATCCGGACCCAGTTTCCAGGAAATGCGATTCCGGCGTCGCGATTCGACCGGATTGGGAAGTCGCTTGTGGACCGGTTCCCGAATCCAAATCTGCCGGGGACGGCGCGGAATTGGGTTTCCAATCCGCTGCAGGCGACCCGCAGCCACAATGGCACGGTGCGCGGCGATGTGCGCTTAACGGACAGGGATTCGTTGTTCGTGCGGTATTCGATTGACGACGGGGTGTTTTCGCGTCTGCCAATATTGCCGGTGGGGGCGCAGACTGGGGTGGACCGCGAGATCCCCGCGCGGAGCTATGGGATTGGATATACGCGCATCGTGAGTCCGGCGATGGTGAACGATGTGCGATTCGCTTCTAACTTCGTGGCGACCTCGCAGGATGCGACGCTGCCGCTGGATCCGATTGTAAATGGATCGTTAGACCCGCTAGTGCGTTCGTCCATTCCGACTTTTGGCTTGGCGGGTTACGCAACACTGGGGGAACAACCACCTGGATTTTCGAACAATCCGCTCAATAAGGAAAGCAAGGTATGGAACCTGTCGGATAACTTTTCGTGGGTACGGGGCCAGCACACCATGAAGTTCGGTTTCGAGTTTCAATATCTGGATATTCCTACGTTCGCCGCGTTACAGGGACGGGGCAGCTGGGCATTCAGCGGCGTGTTCACGCAGAATCCGCTTGGGCGACCGGGGACGGGTTCGCCGGTGGCGGACCTGTTACTCGGCTTGCCAAATTCGATTACGATTGGCACCCCCTCAGACGCTCAAGAGCGGGCGAGGAATTACTATGCCTATGCGCAAGATGACTGGATGATCACCTCGAAGCTTACCCTCAATTTGGGAATTCGCTATGAAGTCACAGCGCCGTTTTACGATGCCAATAACCGATTGGCGAACCTGGTGCTGGACCCGGGGCCTTTGTACCAGCAATACGTGATCGCCGGGGATTCGCGATTGCCGCGGTCGTTGCAAACCCTGGATCGGAATAACTGGGCACCGCGCGTTGGACTTGCTTATCGTGGTCCGAAGGGATTTGTGTTGCGAGCGGGGGGCGGGATCTTCTTCGCACAGGATGAAGGATTTGGGGTGAGCCAGCGGATGACGAACAATCCTCCGTTCGTCGGCTTTGGCGGATTCAATTCGATATCGGATCAGTTGAACGTGAGTTCGACGATTCCGCTGGGAAGCCCGTTGCCTGCGCGGCCTGCCCCGAAGACTTACGTGCTGCCGGCGAATAACACGGTACAGGTGCGATCCTGGCCGACGCGGAACACGATTCCGTATGTGCAGCAATGGAATCTCTCTTTGCAGAAGGACTTAGGTAAGAGCACGGTGGCCGAGGTGAATTACGTTGGCAATAGCGGCGTGAAGTTGTATGGCGCCTACGAAGGGAATCAACCCTTGCCCGGGCCGGGCGCGGTGAATAGCCGGCGGCCCCTGGCTGGGCGGGTGACTTCGGGGCAGATTTTGGCCGTGGAGCCCTGGGTGACTTCGAAGTATCACGGTCTGAGCGCCCGTTTGGAGCGCCGATTCACGAAGGGGTACTCCTGGCTTGCGGTCTATACCTTTGGACGATCACTGGACATGCAGTCAAATCTTGACTTGTGCGACGGGTGCGGCGGGTCGGCCGGTGCGGGCGCCGTGGTGGATACGCGCAACCGGCGGCTCAATTATGGGTTGAGCGATCAGCATGTGGCGCACCGGTTTGTGACGTCGGGTCTGGCGGAGTTGCCTTTTGGGGAAGGAAAGCCCTGGGTGAATTCCGGCCTGGGCGCGAAGGTGCTTGGAGGGTGGGCCTTGTCGGGGATCACCACAGTGGCGACTGGCTCAGCCTACACTGTGACGCTGAACTTCGACAACGCCAATACAGGCAATACCAACTGGCCGAATCGCATTGCGTCCGGGAACCTGAGCAACCGCACGGTGGACCGCTATTTCGATACGTCGGCTTTCGTGTTCCCCGCCCAGTTTACGCAAGGGAACGGCGGGCGAAACACTTTGATTGGCCCCGGTACCGTGTCGACGGATTTGAGTTTGCAGAGGAACTTCAAGTTGCCGCTGGGCGATGCCGGGCGGCTGGAGTTCCGGGGCGAGGCTTTTAATTTGTTCAACACTCCGCAATTTGGATTACCGGGAGCGGCGCTGGGGAATCCGGCGTTTGGCACGATCGGCGGGACGGCGCGATCGAACCGGCAGATGCAGTTGGGGCTGCGGCTTTTGTTCTGATGGGCCGCGGCGAGCCCTCGCGATGGCGGAATGGATCAATTTGACCTCATGTAGTCAAATATGACAACATAGCTTCGGATGGCGGAAGCTCGTAAGACCCGGCCATTTCGTGGATCAAGGCGGCCCTGAAAGAGTTTGAGAGATTCCCGCACGAGGCGCGCTTGATCTGCCTGAACGCACTCACAATCGCTGGTGAAGGTGGAAAGGCCGATATCGTAAAGCCAATGTGGGGCCTGGGCTCCGGGGTGCTCGAAATCGCATTGCCTTTTGAAGGGAATGCGTACCGGGTTATCTATGCGCTTCAGGGAGGAGCCGAGATTTGGGTGGTACATGCATTCCAGAAGAAGGCGACACATGGCATCAAGACTCCGCAACGAGAGATCGACCTGATTGAGGAGCGACTTAAGCGCCTGAAGGAGATATTGCGATGAAATCAGAAAAGATTGAAATCGTGCGTGGCAGTGGAAATGTTTTCCGCGATCTTGGTGTGGAGAATGCGGATGCTTTGCAGTTGAAGGCGATTCTCGCGAGCGAGATCATACAGGCTCTTGAGAAGCAGCGGCTCACGGTTCGGGCGGCGCAAGTGCAAACCGGGATTGCGGCGGCGGACTTCTCGCGGATCCGGAATGGAGACCTGGGGCGGTTCACGATCGACCGGCTGATGCAGGTGCTGAACCGGCTCGGTTCGCGTGTGGAAGTGAAGCTGCGGGTGCGGCGGATTGTTGCGGCCTAAATGACACAAGCCGCCCCGGGTGGGGCGGCTTGTGGGTTGCGTTGGGTTGAGGGTTAGAAGTAGAACTTCGCTCCGAGGACGATGCGGCGGGCGTCGAGGGTTCTGGTGTACTGGCCGAAGGTGCCTGAGAC
>VFZU01000178.1 GCA_016870995.1 Acidobacteriota bacterium | reverse complement strand
CACCACAAATCCCGCGACTCCGCCCCCACCGCCACTCTTACGGCGATCTCCTTCCGCCTCGCGCCCACCAGAAACGACATCAACCCCGCCAGTCCCATCCCAGCCACAAATCCGGCCACACCCGCGAACAACCAGCTCACCCACCCCAAGGCCCGCTCCGTCCACATCGAAGCATCAATGTCATCCGCCAGTGTCGATACATCCTCTGCCATCCAGTTCCCGCCCACTCGCTTCAATTCCGCCAGCACTCGCTCAATCATGACCTTCGGCTCACCCTGCGTTCTCACCACCAGCGTCATCTTGCGTGCCTACCCTTCAATCGCTCCATACACCACCGGCTGCATCGGCTCCCGCATCGACCGGTACTTCGCATCGCTCACCACCCCCACCACTTCCACTTCTCCCTTCACTGCCACCTTGGTTCCAAACCCAAACTGCTTCCCCACCACGCTCCCGCCATTTCCAAACTTCCGCGCGAACGTCTCATTCACCACCACCTGCTGCTTCCCCTGCGGTTCACGCCCTGCAATCCACTTCTGCCCCATCGTCTCGAAATAACCCGGCCCAACAGCCATCGTGCTCGTATTCATAAACTCCGACGCCGGCACCATCTCGCCCGCTCTGCCCACGCTCGTCTTCATCCCAGACCCGCGCATCATCCGCACCGTCGCATAACTCACTCCCTCCACACCCTCGATCTGCCTCACCTGCTCACTCCATCTCCGCACCGCCGGCACCAACCTCGCGTCCTGTTCATCCCGCATCGTAAAACTCACAATTTGTTTTCGTGCCATTCCGCTCTCCTGCTCGGAGAGATTCCGCACCGAAGCCCCCACCGCCACTGCGCCCAGCAGTAACGCCGTGCAAACCGCCACCTGCAATCCCACCAACACACGCCACCCGCGCCCTCGCTGCCCTCGCGATCCTGGTTGGCCTTCGCTGCCTCGTGCATCGGCGCAAGCGACACCAGCTCGAGCGCCACCCAGCAAATTGCCACAACAAACCCAAACACTCGCCAATCAAACTCGACTCGCATCAAATTTGCCACCGTCGAGTTGTCGAGCAATCGCACTGGTGGCAACGCCGCATTCACCCAACGCATCCCCGCCACCGACAATGCCAATCCCAAAACACTACCCGCCACCACCAGCGCCCCGCTCTCCACCAACACACCCATCGCCACGCGCAGACCGCTCGCCCCCAGCGCCCGCCTCACCATGAACTCGCGTGATCGCCCCATCACCCTCGCCAGCATTAACCCCGACAAATTCAATTACACCATCAACGCGAGCACCGCCGCCCCACCCATCGCCAGCCGCGTCCTCATCTCAACCTGAGTGCGCGGTCGAGACACCCCATGCGTCACACTTTCGATCGCAAATTCTTTCCGACCTAACGGCTCCTCTGCTACGGCTCGATACAACGCCTAAGCCTGTTCCTCAGCCGCTGCAACACTCACACCCTCTGCCAGCCTTGCCACGATCTCTAGGTCGTCCCCACGCCTCAATTGCGCCAACCCAGTAGTGACAAAAATCTCGGGCCCCGATCTAACCCCCGTTCCATGAAATCCCGCAGGCAATACCCCCGCCAACACAAACCGCATTCCTCGCAGCGTGATCGCCTTTCCCACCACATCCACCCCAGCGCCAAAGCATCTCTCACGAAACCGCGCGGTTACCCATACTCCCTCGCCACCCACGCCTAACGTTTCGAAATAAGACCGCGACACCGGCGCTACCAACACATTCTCCCGGCGCACTCCATCCTCGAATAGAGTCAGAAACTCATGTCCCGCTCCCACCTTCCGAAACATTTCCGGGCGTTTCTGTAGCGCCTCCATCATCGCCAGAGGAAAGTAACTCCGCACCCCAATCCTCGGCCGAATCGTCACCAGCCGCACCAGTTGTTCCGGCTGTTGCACTGCGAGTGGCTTAAGCCAGAAAGCATTCACGACGGCAAAAGTCAGCGTCACTGCCGCAACGTCAAGTCCCAGCAGCAACCCTGCCGGCACCGCCACTCCAGGGCTTCGCCACAATCCGCTCAAGCCCTGCCAGAACTCAAGCCACGAATGCATAGCTCCCAAGCTAGCACCGCCAGGCCACTCCTAGCGCACCACCACCGCCGGCACATCCGCTTTCTTCACGACCTGATTGAACGCAGCAACTTCAGTTGCCAGCAACCCTTCCAGCCGCTTCAATGGCGCATTCGCTTTCGTCGCCAAATCTTCAAACACTTGGCTCGCCTGCGCCGTCGGTCGCGTATCCGAGCCCTGCACGGTCCCAAGCAATGCCGCCAGCTTGTTGTTCAAACGAATCGGATAATTCAGCGGATCCTGCCCACTCTGGTTCTTCGTCTGATACAACTCTTCTTCGACAGCCGTCAGCGCCGCCACCAGCTTCTTTCCTGCCTCACTCGCTTTCGGAGTCTTCGCCACTGCTTCCTGCACCTGCTCCTTCACATCCCGAATCCGGATCACCGCTTCATTCGCCTGGTTCACCTTCGCCTGGATCTGCAGCGACAACTCAAGCTGCTTGCGCAAGTCCTCACTCGACCCTTCCATGCGCGGATCCTTTAGCAACTCAAATTCTCGCGACATTACCTTCTCACCTGCTGTCAATCGAACCGAAAACTTCCCCGGTGCCGCCAGCGGCCCATCCGAGTTCGCAGCCCAATAAATCATCCCTGGAAAGCTCACGCCATCCGGATAACGCAAGTCCCAATAAAACCGATTCAAGCCAGCCGCCGAAGCCACCTTCTCAAACTTCTTCACCAGCTTTCCTTCTCGATCCAGAATCTCGATCTGAACCTCTCCCTTTTCCTTCATCCGGTAAGGCACGATCAACCCCTCCGGTGGATTCTCTCCACCAGCAAGGCTCGCTCGCATCCGTGCCCGCGCGCCGCCGCCACGTGCCGGCCCATCCCCCGCATACCGATACGGATCCCTCGGAGCATAAAGATGCACATCGGCCGCATCTCCGCCATCCGCCATCTGATACAACAACGGCAACTCATCGAGCACCCAGAAAGACCGTCCCTGCGTCGCCACAACTAAATCCTTCTCACGCTTTTGAAACGCCAGGTCCGTAATCGGCACCACCGGCAGATTCAATTGAAATGACTTCCAGTTCTCCCCATCGTCGTAGGAAATATAAAGTCCCGTTTCGGTCCCAGCCACCAACAAGCCCTTGCGATTGGGATCCTCGCGCACAACCCTCGTGAACGCCTCATTCCCAATCCCATTCACAATCTTCTTCCAAGTCTTCCCGTAGTCATTCGTCCGGTAGAGATAAGGCCGCAAGTCATCGCTCTTGTACATCGTCCCAGCGACATATGCCTTGCCCTCTTCATGTGGCGAAGCTTCGATCGAATTGATCTGAATCCACTCCGGCATCCCCTTCGGCGTTACATTCGTCCATTTCTTCCCGTTGTCTCGCGTCACATAGACGAGTCCGTCATCGCTCCCCGTCCAGATCAGCCCCTTCGTCACCTTCGACTCATCCATCGTGAAGATCGTCGAATAATACTCAACGCTCGTGTTGTCCTTCGTAATCGGCCCACCCGTCGGCCCCTGCTTCGACTTATCGTCCCGCGTCAAATCGGGGCTCATAATCTGCCAGCTCTGCCCGCCATCGGTCGACGAGAACAACTGGTTCGCCCCCGTATAAAGCACCTTCGGATCATGAGGTGAAAACATCAAAGGGAAGTTCCACTGAAACCGATATTTCATCGACTCAACACCAGCACCCATCGGGTTATCCGGCCAGACATGCACACCGCGCGTCTGTCCCGTCTTGTGGTTATAGCGAGTCAACAACCCCCCATAACTTCCCGCATAAACAATGCTCAGGTCCTTCGGGTCCGGCGCAATCCAACCGCTCTCACCGCCACCCACCGGATGCCAATCCCGGTCCGAGATCAAACCAAAATTCCCTCGCGAAGAGATCTTGATTGTCGTATTGTCCTGCTGCGCGCCATAGATCCCATAAGGAAAATCCTCATCAAGCGCCACCCTGTAAAACTGCGCCGTCGGATGCGCCTGCCCCGTCCAAGAGGCTCCTCCATCCACGCTCACATTCGCCCCGCCGTCATTCCCTTGCACCATCCGCAGCGAGTTATCCGGCGCAATCCACAAATCATGATTGTCTCCATGAGGCGTTGCCAAACTTACATACGTCCGCCCACCGTCATCGCTCCGGTGGAACCCAACGTTACACACATACACCGTATCCACCTTCTTCGGGTCCGCGTAAATCCGCGAGTAATACCAGGCCCGCTGCCGCAGCATCCGCTGCTCGTTCACCCGCGTCCAATTCGCCCCGCCATCGTCCGATCGAAACACACCGCCATCCTCCGCCTCGACAATCGCCCAAACCCTCTCCGGATTCACGGGCGACACCGTCACGCCAATCTTCCCCTGCAGCCCCTTCGGCATCCCCGGGTTTCGTCCCACTTCCTTCCACGTCTCGCCCCCATCCACGCTCTTGAACAACCCACTCCCTGGCCCACCCGACTCAAACTTGTAAGGCGCCCTCCGCACCTGCCAGAACCCCGCGTACAACACATTCGCGTTCCCTGGCTCAAACGTTAGATCCACGCATCCGGCATCGGGCCCCTTCGTGAATACCTGCTTCCAATTCGCACCCCCATCCACACTCTTATAAACACCCCGCTCCGCATTCGGCCCCGACATGTGCCCCAGCGCACACACATAAACCACCTCCGCATTCCGCGGATGCACCCGCACCCTTCCGATCTGCCGCGTCTCTGCCAGCCCCAGGTGCTTCCAGGTCTTGCCACCATCGACAGACTTATAAACCCCATCGCCATGCGAGGCATTCCCGCGCAATGCCTGTTCTCCCATCCCCACATACACTACATTCGGGTCAGAATCGGCCACAGCGATCGCCCCCACCGATCCGGTCTTAAAGAACCCATCGCTCATTGGCATCCAGCTCCGCCCGCCGTTGGTTGTCTTCCAGACACCCCCGCCAGTCCCGCCGAAATAATACACATTGGGTTGTGACGGCACACCCGTCACGGTAACGACGCGCCCTCCGCGAAACGGCCCAATCGAGCGAAACTTCAGCTCTTCAATCGCGCCAAAGACAATCGTGGTGAGTGCAAACAGCAGAATTCCAAATCGCATGCAATCGAAAGTCTAACGCATCGGGTCTCCGCCATACCAACTCCCCTCGCTCGACAAAACTTTCAACCGCGTAAACGATCTCCGGTCCGCCGTATCTTCCGCGCGGAATTGATCCATCTGCATCTTGTGCACCGCTGGCCCATAGGCAAATTGCCGCACCGCAGCATCATTCTTCCAAAACGTCACCGTCACCGGATCCGTCGCAATCCCCTTGTCAAATCCAAACGTCTGCTGCGAATGTAACCCCGCCATCCCTGTCATCGCGATCCGCACCGCCACCACGCCCTGTCCAAACTTCATTACCCGGCTCATGTCCAACTCCGGTCCTGTCAAGACGTCCAAACTTCGTCCAGCGGATTCATAGTATCTCGACCTTCAGTTAAGCCCTTCGCCTCGATATAAGGTTGCTTTGCCCAAGGCGCGCAGCGGTCAAGGCCAAGCGCAGCTTGCCCGTAGGGTCGCCTTGACGGC
>VFZU01000177.1 GCA_016870995.1 Acidobacteriota bacterium | reverse complement strand
CAGCCGCTTCACCGCCGCTACCTTAAAATCCCGCGTGAACTTCCTTCGCGTTTCAGACATGACTCAAATTCTCCTCGTTGGAATTTTCTGAGTCTAGTCTCGTGTCTCACTTTTGGGGACAACTCCAAGGCGGAGGTCTTTGGTTTCGATCTCGCGCCATTGGGCTTCCAGCGGGATGAGGGCGAGAAGGATGAGCAGGAGGAACTTCAACTTCTGTAGTATGCCAAAAGAAAAAGGACCCAAGCCACCCCTCCGGCGGCTTGAGTCCTGGCTTCGACCTGGTTGGACTTGATGTTATTGACGCTTGATTCGCATCATTTCCATCGATTCGAGGAACTTGGCGTCGAGGACGACCTTTTGGAATTCCTGCGAGCTCAACATCTTTGCGAACTCTTTTGAGGCGGAGAGACGTTTGAAAGCAGCGGACGCCTGACGGCCGGCGCGTTCGAATTCGTTCGAAGCCTGGCGGCCGGCGCGTTCGAAATCGCCACTAGCCAAATTCTTCTTTTCGGTAGCCATGGACTTCTTGGAGCGTTCAAACTCGGCTGAGGCTTGGCGGCTGGCGCGCTCGAAGTCGCCAGAGGCAACCATAGCGTGGAATTTGGCATCGGCGATGAGGGCCTGGAAGTCGGCGCTCTTGATCAGGTTGATGAAGTTGGGATCTTGAGGGAGTGCCTTGAACTCGGGCTGCGTGGAAAGTTCTTTGAACTTCCCGATCGTGTAAAGGGTTTCGAATTCTTTGGAGGTATCGCCCGTGGGTACAGCGCTGGCAGGCTGAGAATCACGGTAAACTTCGCGCTGACCAATCGCGCCCTATACTGCGGGGGGATTCACGCTGGAGTCCTTTTGAGTTACGACCAAGCCAACCGCGATTAAACCGATTGAGGCCGTGCCGCCGATGAGTGCTAATTTTTTGCTCATGTTTGAGTTCCCTTTTCCCTTCTGTTGGTAGAAACAGGATCAGTTTGCGATATGCCTCATCTTCTCGAAAATAAATTGCGGCTTGACGCGTCGGTGCAGATGGGAGGATTCTGTAAGGAACGTGAATATCGAAGCAACTCCTACTGGGGCAAATGTGGTTTTGAAGGTAAGCGGACGGATGGACGCCACAAATTCGCAGGAATTTGAGGTGGCTTGCACGCCGTGGATCGATCAGGGGGTGAAACACATCATTGTGGACCTGACGGCGCTTGAGTATGTAAGCAGTATGGGGTTGCGGTATTTCGTGAACGTGGGGAAGCGGCTGAACGACGGCGGCGGGACGTTGCGGCTGTGCGGTGTGAATGGGATTGTGAAACAGCTGTTTCAGATTACGCGGCTGACGAATGTGTTCCCGATGCACGACACGGTAGAGGCGGCGCTGGCCTCGGTTTGAGACCATGCGGGAACTTAGCGTCACAGCGGAATGGAACTCTCTTGAGCCGGCAACGCAATTTTTGCGGTCGGCGGCGGTGGCGGCGGGGCTGCCTGAGCCATTGCAGAATTATGTGGATCTGATTCTTGAAGAGCTGTTTGTCAACATTACGCGCTATGCGTATCCGGATGGGCAGGCGGGCAAGGTCGATATACAGTATTCAGTTCCCCGCCCCGGTTTGCTTGAGATCGAGATCGCAGATCAAGGGAAATATTACAATCCGCTGGAGTTAGAGTCGCCGAACCTCGATTTGGCCCTGGATGACCGTCCGGTGGGGGGGCTGGGGATTTTTCTGGTGAAACAATACACGGAGTCGATCGACTATCGCCGGGATGATGGGTGGAACCGGGTGAACTTCAGGGTTTCGGCGGAATCACTGCTCAGCGCGACATGATTTATCTGGCGGCGTTTGGACCTGTACTAGTGTTTCTGCTGCTGTTGCGGTGGATGGACAGCTACAAACTGACGCCGCGGAACCGGATTCTGCTGGCGCTTTTGGCGGGTGCGGCAGCGGGGTTGAGTTATCCGATCAATACGGCTGGATTTGGGGTGACGCCGTTGTGGGCCAAGAGCGGTGCGCCGGTTGTCGAAGAATTTCTGAAGGCGGTGTACTGGATCTTTCTGATTCAGACGGCAAGGGTGGCGTTTCTGGTGGATTCGAGCTTGTGCGCGTTTGCGATCGGGGCCGGGTTTGCGGTGGTGGAGAATTTCACGTATCTCGAAGGGGGCCTGGCAGTGTCGGTGTTGCGCTGGTTTGGAACGGCGCTGATGCATGGCGGCGTGGCGGCAATCGGAGCGATGGTGTCGGTGTCTTTGAGAGAACGGTCGCGATGGGGATATGTGCCGGGATTGCTGGCGGCGATGGGAGTTCATCTGCTGTTTAACCAGGGGTGGTTGTCGCCGCTGGCCGGGGCGATCGTGATGCTGGTGGGGATGCCGGTGTTGGTGGGGACGGTGTTTTTGTGGGGTGAGGCGTCGTTGCGGGATTGGGTGGGGGCGAAGCTGGATCAGGATATCGAGGTGCTGGACCAGTTGATGACAGGAGAGAATCTGCCGGAATTGCCGGCGGCGTTTCCACCGGAGATTCGCGGGGATATGCTTTGTCTGTTGTTGTTGACAACGGAGCTGAGCGTGAGGGCAAAGGGGGATTTATTGTTGCGGGAGGCGGGGATCGAGATTGAGGCCGACCCGGAGCTCGATGCGAAGTTTCAGGAGATGGCCTATCTCGAGAAGAGTATCGGGCCGACAGGGATGCGGGCGATTCTGCCATTGTTGTCGCGGACGCCGAGGGACCTGTGGGAGTTGCGACGGCTGGCTGAAAAGTAGGTGACAATTGTGTTGTGAAATCCTTACACCTTTTGTTTGTTCTTGCGCTTGGTGCGGCTTACTCGGCTGACTTGAAGAGCGGGATTGACCTGACGGCGATCGATAAGAATTGCAAGCCGTGCGATGACTTCTGGCGGTATGCGAGCGGGACGTGGTTGGACCAGAATCCGATCCCGGCGACGCAATCGGGCTGGGGCACGATGAGCGTGATCTCGGATCAGAACCGGGAGCGGCTGAAGGTGATTCTCGACGCCGAAGTGGGTAAGAGCAAGATCGGAAACTTCTATGCGGCGTGCATGGATACGGAGCGGACGAACAAGCTGGGGTGGCAGCCAATTGCGGCGGATCTCGAGAAGATCGCGAAGATTGCGAGTGTGGCGGATTTGTACGCGGCGTGGAGAGATAGCCAGCTCGATGGACGACTGGCACCGGTGACCCTTGGGGCGCGGGCGGACCTGAAGAACAGCGAGCAGACGATTGTGAGTGTCACAGGTGGCGGGTTGTCGTTGCCGGACCGGAACTATTATCTGAATGACGATGCGCGGTCGAAGCGGATTCGCAGTGAGTTTGTGGCGCATGTCGAGCGGATGCTGAAGCTGGCGGGGCGCGAAGGGGATCTGGCCGGGGCGGCGCAGAAGATTCTTGCGCTCGAGACACTGCTGGCCAAGCCGATGCTGACGCGGGTAGAACGGCGGGACCCGTATGCCACGTATCACGTGATTGGCATTGAGGGGGCAACGAAGCTGTTGCCCGGGTTTGACTTCAAGAGTGCGCTGACGAAGCTGGGTATCGATTTGAAGACGCCGGTGGGAGTGAGCGAGCCGCGATTTATGGAAGAGCTGGCGAAGCTGACGACGACGGTGCCGCTGGAGGACTGGAAGCTGTGGATGAGCTGGAGTTTGATTTCGTCGGCGAGCGAGACGTTGTCGGATTCGTTTCGAGCGGAGAACTTTGCGTTTAATGGCCGCGTGATGAGTGGGCGGCGGGAACAGGATGCGCGCTGGAAGACTTGCGTGGAGGTGGTGGACCGGTTGATGGCGGATGCGTTGGGGCAGATTTATGTGGCGAAACACTTTCCGCCGCAGGCGAAGCAGCGGATGGACCAGTTGGTGGAGAACCTGCGGGATACGCTGCGGGATGAGTTGAAGAATTCGTCGTGGATGGCGCCGGCGACCAAGGAGGCGGCGGTGAAGAAGCTGGAAGCGTTCCGGCCGAAGATTGGTTATGCGGCGAAGTGGAAGACCTACGATACGGTGACGGTGTCGAAGGAAGATCTGTATGGGAGTGTGCGTTCGGCGGCGCTGGCGCAGAGGAAGTACCGGCTTTCGCGAATTGGGCAGCCTCGCGAAAGGGATGATTTTGGGATGTCGCCGCCGACGGTGAATGCGTATTACAGCCCGACGATGAATGAGATTGCGTTTCCGGCCGGGATCCTGCAGCCGCCGATGTTCGATATGAGCGCGGACGATGCGATGAATTATGGCGGGATTGGGGCGGTGATTGGGCATGAGATGGGCCATGGGTTTGATGATCAGGGGTCAAAGTATGACGCCGAGGGGAACCTGAAGAACTGGTGGACGCCGGAGGACCGTAAGAAGTTTGAAGAGCGGGCGGCGTGTATTATTGAGCAGTACAACACGCTCGATGTGGGCGATGGGTTGCGGCATAACGGCAACCTGGTGGTGGGCGAGGCGATGGGGGATCTGGGTGGGGTGACGCTGGCGTATAAGGCGTATAAGAAGTCACTGAATGGGAAGCCGGCGCCGGTGATTGATGGGTTGACGGGGGACCAGAGGTTCTTTATTGCGTTTGCGCGGGTGTGGGCGAACCAGCAGCGGCCGGAGGCGGTGCGGATGAGGCTGACGACGGACCCGCATCCGATTTCGAAGTGGCGGGCGATTGGGACGCTGCAGAACTTTGCGCCGTTTCATGAGGCGTTTGGGTGTAAGCAGGGGGACTTTATGGTGAGGCCGGTGGAGAAGCAGTGTAAGTTGTATTAGCTGCGGTGGCAGGTTGCGAAACCTGACTTGTGGGGCGGCTACAAGGGTTAGCCGCTCCCCGGTTCGAGTCTAGGCGGCGTAGGATGAGGAATCGGCTGGTGGGAGGCCGCCCCAAATGATCACATCCGGGCAGAGATCCGCACCAGATGGCCAAACGAGCGTGCCCGCAGCGACCCTAACTTCGTTGAAGAGGCTCTGGCTGAAGCGAATCGAATCGAAGATTGGCCCGGTATAGAGATGCAACAGATCCCGCTCGACTACATCTCCATTAGTTAGAGTGAGCCTGACTGTGAAGTTCGATAAAGGTGTAACTGTTGCGATTCGAACTAGTGCCATTGTGTGCCTATGCCCTCAGTTTAGCGGATCGATGAGTGCCGGAGTTTTGCCGGATCGCGCGTTGTTCCAGCGCAGACGGAGTTCCTCTCGATGCAGAGCAGCCCATTCTAGTACCAAGGCAAGAGCCCGACTTGGAAGATGACCACGTGCTATTCGCAATGTATCGATCGCCAGAAGCGCTTCGCATTCTCCGTACTGGGCGTGGAAGTGTGGTGGTTCATGGTTGTTGAAGTAAAAGCGAATCGAAATTCCGAAGAAGTGGGAGACTTCTGGCATTGATCAAAGTATAGGAAAAATCACAAAATGCAGTTGGAAACAGATTCCCAGGCCAATTGAACTCAGCGCTTTGGAGCGGTGATGGCGTCGTTGACGAGGATTTGGGATTTGCAGTCGCCGACGGTGGCGTCGCCGTAGCGGGATTGGGGTGTCCGACCGGGCACATAGGTAACACTTCTATCCGGTCACATGGGTAACACTTAGTCTGGCAGATTTGGCTCTATTGAGGGAGGCAGAGGGGAGCCCCCATGGGGGCTCCCCTCTGCGGCGCGCATC
>VFZU01000176.1 GCA_016870995.1 Acidobacteriota bacterium | reverse complement strand
GCCGTCAAGGCGACCCTACGGGCAAGCTGCGCTTGGCCTTGACCGCTGCGCGCCTTGGGCAAAGCAACCTTATATCGAGGCGAAGGGCTTAACTGAAGGTCGAGATACTATGAATCCGCTGGACGAAGTTTGGACGTCTTGACAGGCGCTGCTCAGGTGTTAGTTGAGCCATTGCAAGATTGTAAGTAATAAAAAAGATGGCAAGAAACTTCCGGGACAAAGACATAAACACTCCTGTAAATAAGCTAACTTCGGCGGGACATTCTAGCTTCATACCAAAGAAACGCACCCAAGTCAATGCGTCAGCTTTTTCCAATCCTCTTCGTAATAACGCACCAGGGATTGATCGTTCAACCGGTTCGGCTCCGCAGGCATCGACTGCATGTCGAGCGGAAAATCGAACAGCGTCGGCAAGTTCGTCGTCGTCAGGAATCGCAACCCTGAGGGCAAAGTCGTCGGGAAGTCATACGGCCGGCGGCCTCCAATAATGAAACCCCACTCCCCAAAGCTCGGCACATAGACGTGGTAAGGCCGCGTCTGGAATTTTGCTGCCTTCAACGTCTCAACAATGCACCAATAAGATTGCCGCGCAAACAATGGGCTCGTACTTTGCACAACAAACAATCCCAATTCCGCAATGTGATGTCCCAACAAACGATAGAAGGCTGTAGTGTAAAGCTTCCCGAGCGAGAAATTCGTCGGATCCGGAAAATCGATAATCACCGCATCGAACATATCCTTCGATTGCTCAAGCCACACAAAGGCATCGGCATTCATCACACGCATGCGCTTATCGGTTAGCGCCCCCTGGTTCAACTGCGACAGATAACTATGCGTGGCAAAAAGCTGAGTCATCTCAGGGTCCAGATCCACGAGTGTCAATTGCTCGACATTCGGATACTTCAACACTTCCCGAGCCGCCAGCCCGTCACCGCCCCCAAGAATCAGCACTCGCTTTGCATTGGGCGACGCAGCCATCACCGGATGCACCAGCGCCTCGTGATAGCGATATTCATCGCGAGAGGAAAACTGCAAATGCGAGCTCAGATAAAGCCGTACATCATCCTTCCAGCGCGTCAGCACGATCCGCTGGTACTTGGTTTGCCGGCTGAAAATGATGTCGTCAGAATAGAGGTTTTCGTCAGCCGCCGCCATGATCGTATCGGATGAAAACAGCCCACCAGTCAACGCAGCCAGCACCACCAGGCACGCCACCCGCAAGCCGTTATACCGCGGCAACTGCTCCTGAAACAACCAAGTCGACCAGAGCGCCACACCCGCATTCACCATGCCAAACAAAATCGCACCGCGCACCAGGCCCAACTTCGGCACCAGCAAAAGCGGAAACAGCAATGACGCACCCAGCGCGCCAAGATAGTCAAACGTCAGCACATGCGCCACAAGATCGCGAAACTGAAAGCGATCCTTGAGAATTCGCATTAGCAGTGGGATCTCCAGCCCCACCAGAATGCCAACGATCACCACCAGCAAATAGAGGATGAACCGGAACGCCTGCGTGTAAGCAAACGCGAGAAACAGGATCGAACTGGAAAACCCACCGACCAGTCCCACCATCAGTTCGATCGTGATGAAACGAGCCACGAGGCCCTTGCCAATAAAACGGCTCAGCCAACTGCCGATCCCCATCGCGAACAGATAGCTACCAATCACTGTGGAGAATTGCAAAATGCTATCTCCCAGCAGATAGCTGGCAAGGGTTCCCGCGATCAGTTCATAGATGAGGCCGCAGGCCGCAATCAGCAGGACAGATAGAAATAAGGCGACTGCCACGGGTTAGTGGATGGCGGCGGCGATGATGACGCACACGCCGAGACTCATGAAACCCACCATGATCGCCAAAGCCATATTCTTGCCCTCAACGATCTCCTTCCACAAGTGGTGCGGCGAGATCTTGTCCCAGATGATGAAGCTGAGAGCAAAGATAATGATGCCGAGCATCGCGTAAACAAAAGCGTTGATAAACGCCTGGATATTGAATCCGTTCATGATTTATTTGCCTCCGGTGTAGCGGTGGTAGTTGGAATAGATAGAGCGATAAGAGCCAGGATTGTCGCGCACGCTGCGGGGCACGTTAGGAACTTCGTCTCCTCTGCTGAACATAAAACCCTGGTAGCCGAGATAGCCAGAAAACACAGTCAGAAGCAGCCCGTAGGCGCCATAGAGTTTAGTCATCGTCTTCGTCGTCCTCTCCAGATGAGAATGCAGCATTGCCCGAGGGATCAGACTCCGCCCAGCGCTTGCCTTCAAAACTGTAGCGCCTCAATATCGCCCATAACGGCGGAATCAACAAGAATGGCCAAACTACAAAGTAGGGCCAAATCACGGCGACATCGCGGCGAACCTTGATTTCATAGTTCACACGCTTGGAGCCGAACAACTCGCTGCCCAAAGTCTTTTCCATGTCCGGCTCGACGCGCAAGTAGTACTTCCCGCCAGGTACGCCGCCGATACTCACCGAATCCGCTTTGTCGCCTTCAGTCCAGCTCCCATCAGAATCAGAGCCCGAATAGAAGCTGATCTCTTTGCCAAAATCGTAGGCCGTGCCCGTATTCTCGTTAATCAACGCCAGGCCCAAGTACATCCAGTCATTCTGTAGGTCGGTGCGAATCTCGACTTCGACATTCTTCTCTCCACCCTTCATTTCGAAAGTTGGAGTGACAAAACTTGGCTCGCCCGATCCGGAAACAAAGTAATACTTCGACTGAAACACGGTCTCGCCCGCAGCCATGAAGGAAGTCACAATCATCGTCAGCAGCAGCAGAATGCTGAACACCACCATCATTGCCCACATCGGCTTGGTCGATCCGTAGGGGTTCGGCTGGTTCGAATAAACGCCCTGGGGCGTGGGCGGAGAACCCTTTAAGTTGAAAGCGCTCCAGATCTCCTTACCCGGGATGTATTGCGCCCTGCTCCATGTGGTTTCGTTGTCGTCGGTTTCCGAGGCCAACGAATAAGGCGAATCGACGTAGTCTTTGGAGTTCACCGTGTCGTTGAGCTTCACACGCCAGGGGAACTCCCCAAGCACAAACTTCGTCGTGGGATTCGAGGTCTGGAACAGTTTGAATTTTCGATCTTCGTGAGAAACGGCTGCATGCCCCATCACATCGGATGGCGCTGGCAGCGACAGCACCGCCACAATATCATTCCAGTGCCCGGTGTACTCGGTTAGATATCGAAACCCATGAAACGGGTTGTAAAGAACGTATTCGTCCCAGCCATACTCGACGCCATCGGCCATGATGGTCCGATGTTGAAAGCCCGTCACTTCATATTGCTTGCCGTCGACTTTGCCCCGCGTCCCTAATGGAATCTTGGGCTCAAAGCGCTCCATCTTCTTTGCTGCACGCTGCAAGAGTCTGACTCGCTCGTCTGAGGTGTCCAAAATCGACAAACAGCTCGGACAGGCCGCCGACAGCGATGTGCCCATACCGCGAAGCTGCACCGAGTTGCCGCAGTTAGGGCAATTAAAGGCGCGAATCTTAGCTTGAGGTCTTTGCGCAGCCATGCTTTACCAGCCCTCAAACTGACGTAGGTTCTTGAGCTTCAACTCATCGAACGTAACTGTTTTTCCTACGAACAGCAACGGTGGCTTTTCGCTGAAATCCACGGTCATGAATCGAGCATCCGGTGTGCGAAGGTCAACAAAGCGGCAATCCGTTTTGTCCCAGAACTGGAATGGCAACTCACCCTCAACGGCGCGGTAGCGGGCATTTGTGACGGTCGTCACTGTGTAAAATACTCCATTCGCATCAACAACCGTCCCGACGTTCAATGTGATGTTGTCGAAGCCAGGCGGAAACGGAGTCACCTTCGTCACTGCATATTGCAATTGAGCGTCTGAAAGCCAGGCGGATTCCCCGGTGTTGAAAACGATGTGCCACTCATTCCAGCCGCCATTTTCGTACTTATAACAAATCCTGCCAATCGCAACAAACGCCTTATTTTCAAAAATACCCTCGGTACCGATCATGATCGGGCTCGGGTCGGCCGGATAAGAAGAAACCTCACCAACCTTCTCAATATCGACATCCGTTCGAACCAGAATGCTCGAACAATAGGGACAGGTCGTCTGAACGGATTGCGCCCAGCGGAAAACAATCGGTCCGCCACAGTTAGGACAATTCGAATTGGTCTGGCTCATGACGAGTAAGGCCTTTCGAGCTTTCGCACCGTGACATTGCGTGCATCCAGGATCGCTTCAAACACCGTCTTGAAATCAAACTCCGGTCTGGGCCTACAGCAAAACAAATTCAAACAGATCGATTCGTATTCCGGAAACGTGTGGCAAGCCAAATGGCTTTCACTCAACAGCAGCATGCCCGTAATCCCGCCCGCCGCATTCCCGTGCGCAGGCGGAAACTGATGCCACAATGTCGGTCGGACGGGATGGAGATCCAGCCCGCCCACCAGTGTGTCGAAAAGTTCTCGAATCGATTCCAGATGAGAAAGGCGCACAGGGTTACACCCATGTGCCTCAATCACCCATTCGGTGCCGTTCATCTTAAACGTCGGGTTGCTTGAAGCCGCACTCAGTGCAGAACTTGGCCGCTTTGGCGATTTTGGCTCCGCAATTCATGCAGAACTTTGTATCGCCAATCACGGCCGAGATTCCAGCCGCCGCCACAACCGGAGCAACCGGTGGCGGCGGGGCCTGCGGAGGAGGCGGCTGCTGCGGCTGCATGGCTTGCTGGAAGGCGCCAGCCATCTGGCTCGCCATTCCCATTCCTGCGGTAAGGCTTGCGCCAATTCCCGCCAGGCCGCCTTCGTTGGCTGCCGCGATCGGAATCGACTGCGCAGTCTTGTACTGTGTGTACTGCGCCATGTTGCCTATCATGTTCATGCCGATGCGCTCGTCGAGCAGCTTCTGCAGCTCTTCGGGCAAACTTAGGTTCTCGACAATCAGGCTGTCGAGCGTAATCCCCAGGGCCGCGAAATCCGGCGCCAGGGTCGCCATCATCGCCTTGCCGACTTCGATCTGGTTCGCTGCCATATCGAGGAACGGAATGCCCGATTGGGCAAACGCATCCGAGATATGGGCAATGATCAAGTTCCGCAATTGGCCTTCAATTTCGGCGACACGATAGATGTCGCGCGTACCCGAAATCTTCGAGTGGAAAGTCCGCGGGTCAGATACGTGCCACGAGTAGATTCCGAAGCAACGCAGGCGAACCATACCGAAATCCTTATCGCGGATCGTTACCGGCTGGGTCGTGCCCCACTTTTGATTCTGCTGTGTGCGAGTCGAGAAGTAATAAACGTCGCTCTTAAACGGCGACTGGAACATCTTGTCCCAGTTCCGCAGATTCGTCAGAATCGGGAGCGTCTGTGTGTTCAGGGTATGGAGCCCAGGGCCAAATACATCGGCGACCTGCCCCTCGTTGATGAAAGCGGCCATCTGGCTTTCACGAACGGTGAGCTTGGCTCCGTTCTGGATTTCCATATCCTGCATCGGATAGCGATAGCTGAGGATGCCGTCTTCGGGTTCGACGTAATTGATTACGTCAATAAACTGTTTTGCTGCAAAACTTTTTAAGTTGTCGAGGATACTCATTGAGCCTCCAGGGCTTCATAGATCATAACGAAAAATTGGGACTGTCCGACCGGGCACATAGGTAACACTTCTATCCGGTCACATGGGTAACACTTAGTCTGGCAGATTTGGCTCTATTGAGGGAGGCAGAGGGGAGCCCCCATGGGGGCTCCCC
>VFZU01000175.1 GCA_016870995.1 Acidobacteriota bacterium | reverse complement strand
TCGTGTTTGTTTTCTCTCGACATCGAACATCTCCTTTCGAACATTTTCTCTATGAAATGTCCCAGGGAGCTGTCCATCAAAATCGCGGAGCGGGAGACAATTCGCTTGGGCAATTCTCCGTTTGCTCCCATCAACATCAGGTCATAGAAGCCAGAATTCAGTTCCCGAATGAATGCGATCCACTTACCATCTGGACTGGAGCGAGGCTCGCTATCCCCCTCGCCACTCGTGAACGGCTCCCGCTGACTGCTTCCGATTGCGATCTTCTGAATCACGCCTCGATCACTCACCAACAGACCTGAACCATCTGCCACCCAGTCCATCGATCCTCTTGCAGAAAGCTCTCCAACTTCTGTTTCTGGCTTCGTTACGTTTGACGCTACTTTGATCATCAATGCGAATCGATTACGCCCCTTTTGGCGCAGAAACGCAACTTTTTCACCATCAGGAGACCAGACGGGATCAGTATCCTTAACCTCTCCAAAGGTCAGTGCACGGGTTACACCTCCAGAGAGTTCTTGCACAAAGAGAGTCGAAGTGTGCCCCTCAAAATCTTTGCTGTACACGATCTTTTCGCCGTCGGTTGAAAACGCAGGTGTTCGGGAGTTTCCCTTTTGGTTGGTCAATAACCGATGACCGCTGGACGCAACCGCAGCCCCACGCGGCAGCTTCACAAAATATATCCCCCCTGCAACTAAACCAAGAAAAGCGGATACGATCGCGATCGGTCGCCAGGGAATCTCCATTTTTCGTCGTTCTCTGACTACATCGACAACACTGAATTCTGGATTGAAACTTGCCTTCGGCAGTTCGATGCGAACGGCATCGGTTGAACCGCTGCCCTTGTAATAAGCCTCGAGGCGGGCACGTAAACGCCGGGCTTCAACCCTTGCCACACTGTCATCTTTCGGATCATAGTCAGCTGGGCGGCCAAACACTTCAACCCCAACCAGCTTCTCGTTGAGCTCGTCCGGCAGACCTTCGAAGCTCTGTTCCACCACAAAGGTCAGCAAGCGAGCAAGCCGCGACTCATGCTCCAATTCAGGGCTGGAGAGGATTCGCTCGACGGCGCCCTTAACCTGCCGCTTCGAAACGGCCATGCTAGTTTTCAGTCCTGCTGGGTTGAAGTTCCAGGTTCACCTGCATCTTATCGGTGAGTCCTACGTTAACTTGAGTTGGGCTTGGAGGTAGTCGACAACGCGCTCAAAGGGATCGAATCCAAATGCTTCTCCAATCGGCTTTCGCAGATTGGAATTGGCGTTTACGTCATAGAAGATCAGTCTTCCATCCGCAGCTTCCAGGTATTCGATGCCAGCCACATCCAGTCCTCCGGCGGCCACAATGCGTTCGCCCGCCTCCACTGCCTGGGAAGGCACTTCCGGGTAAGGATAAAATTCGACTGGCTTCACTGGTTTTGCTTCAGGGATCACGCAATGCGAATCCCCGCCTCCCTCGGGATTACAAGCTTCCGATGGGCAAAGATTGAAGGCACCGTGCGAAATCACACGCATCGCGTACAACAGCTTCCCACCGAGGAACTCCATGCGCACAATCCCCTGCCCCGGTCGGGTCTCGAAGTACTCTTGCAGGAGCAACAAGTTGTCCGGCAGCCAAAGATCTGGTTGTTCTCGAAGCAGTTTGTTTAGTTCTTCAGGCTCATTGAGCAAGAACATCCGTGCGCCGCTTCCACCCTGTTCCGGCTTCACTAGAGCTGGCCATCCGCCCTGCCAACGTTCAAGGGCCGCCGAAACTTCATTGAACGCTAATGTTTTTGGATGCGCGACCCCCAAACCCTGCATCAACGCAACCTGTTCGCTTTTGCGCAGCTCAAGGGAAAACGCTCGGCTTCCATTCAAAACCCTGGCACCACGCAACTCAAGCGACCGCATCAACGAAAGATTGAGTGGCACCGCACGTGTATTCCCTCGCACATAAGCACTCGGGCTCGCCTGGTTAAAATACAGGCGCGCCGCAGGCACTGCATCCGGATCGAATGCGGCCGCCTTCAAATCAAACACACCATAGTTCACACCTCGCGCATCCAGCGCGGCAAACAATGGCTTCTGCCATTCCGGGTGCTCATAAAGCACCACCAGATCAAATCCCATACTTCTATTTTGACTTTTTCAGCTTCTGGTGCGGTCTCGCATCTGGAACAAAGCCATCGCGGTTTGGCATCTTCACCTTGGGCAGTGTCTTCTCGTTCAACTCGTCGTTCTCGCCAATCACTCCATTCCAGTGCAGCAATAAAGCGGTTACTGCGTATACCTCATCCGGCTTCAGCGTTCTCGGAGTTTCGTACGGCATTGCCCTATAAATTGTGTCCCAAACCGTTGTCGCGTAAGGCCAATAAGAACCGACCGTTTTCATGGGCTTTGCTGTTGTCAGGCTTCCAACTCCACCGACCAAACGGGGATACTGCTGGTCACGCCCTTCGCCCTTCTCGTTATGACATTCGGCGCACTTCGCCTTATAGATCGTCGCGCCCTGTGCTGCCGTTCCCTTCCCGGCGGGCAAGCCCTTGCCATCAGGAAACACCGTGATGTCGAGAGCTCGCAACTCCTCAGCGCTTACCGGTTTACCCATTGGTGTCTGTGCCAAAACCATCACCACGAGAATTGCGCTAAACACTGGTCACGCTCCCGTCCGCCTTCACGCTCCAGCGCTTGACACCGTTGTAGTGATATTGGCTGTTCGGCCCTCTTGCCGCCAGGATCTCGTCCCGTGTCGGCTGCACGTAGCCTGTCTCGTCGATACATCGCGAGGCGATCAATGTCGGTTGCCCATCCCACTGCCACGGTATCCGGAACCGGACCGCCGCTTTCGGCAACACCGGCCCATCCAGCACCGCCTCCTTCCAATTTGCGCCGCCGTCGAAGGAGACTTCCACTTTTGCCACCTTCCCACGTCCCGACCATGCCAACCCGCTCACTTCATGAAAACCCGCACCTGCCAGCTTCTGTCCACCGGAGGGTCTGGTGATGACGGAACTCGCTTCCATTTCAAACGAGAAGATCGTTGCCTTCCCGTCGGGATGTAGATCCGTATAGTGCGCCGTCTCCTGGTTCGTCATCGCAGCTTCGGCCGCAACATGAAGCCGATGCAGCCACTTAATGCTGGCATTGCCTTCCCACCCCGGCAACAACAACCGCAACGGATAGCCTTGCTCGGGCCGCAGCGCCTCGCCATTTTGTGCGTATACGAGCAGTGAATCTTCCATCGCCTTCGCCATCGGAATGCTGCGTGCCATCCGGCAAGCGTCCGCGCCTTCTGCGATCACCCACTTGGCATCGGCTTTCACCTTTGCGGCTTCAAGCACAGTGGATAGCTTTACACCTGTCCACTCTGAATTCGATAGCAATCCATGCGACCGGCTAGCATCTGCCCCGGCGTTGCCGGCCAATTCTCCGCCGCCATTGCCCGAGCACTCAATAAAGTGGGGGCGGGTTACACTCGGAAACCGCCGCAAGTCTTCCATCGTAAAGCTGACGGCTTGTTCTACCAAGCCATGAATGACCAACCGGTGCGCTGCCGGCTCAATAACGGGCACGCCTGCGTGATGCCGTTCAAAGTGCAATGACGAAGGGGTGATCGTGCCATACAAATCCTGCAAAGGAGTTCGGCTGGACCCGACACCGATAGACTTGGTCGATTCTCTGGCGCCGCGTTGGGTCTTCTCAAACGGGCTACGTTCCCCATAGGCCCGCATCGTCAATCCCGATTGCGGTTTCGCCGCCGTCGGCTCGTTCTTCGAGCAAGATACTGCCATAAAGCTTGCGCCGAGCGCCAGCATCCGCCGTCGTTCTCTGGATGTCATTCGTTTGAAGCTATGCGACTCAACCCCACGCTGTCAAGGCTATGCTGGTCTCCATGACGATTCTGGAGGTCCTTTCCGAAAAATTCGCCGAAGACCTCGCACTGATCGACGAGCTTCTCGGCTTGATCCCACCCGATGCGCACAACTGGCAGCCAAACCTTCCTGCTCCCGTCTTCACCTTTGGCGAACTCGCCGACCATATCGCCGATGCGCGCAATGGTTGTGCTGCCTGCTTTGCCAAGCTGAATGCTGCCGGCTTTCACGAATTAAATGAGGACCAGCTCACCCAAATCATCCCTACCTACTTCACACCCACTGGCGAACCCTTCCTCGCCATCTTCCTTACCAACTGGAAGCACTTGAACCACCACGCCTACCAGCTCTTCACATACTTGAAGATCTACGGTCTCCCAGTTTCAACCCGACACCTCTACCGCTTCCGCTAACAGCTTCCCACGCAGAAGCTCCCAAATCCGGTCCGCATTCTCTTCTCCTCCGCAACAGCCGGCCTCCCGGCAAACCGTGATCATCCCGGCCCGATCCAGAAACATCTCGAACATCTCACGACCCGGCCCAAATTCCTGCTCGAACAACTCCTCATCCCAAGCCTTCACATGATTGCGATAGGCGTAGGCAAAGCAATCCAGATCCACATCGAGCAAGATTGGAGATTCAGTCCAATCGAGCACTTCGCGAGCCCTTACACCCAATTCGCCCAGCGACCCGGGCATTTCAAACCTTCCAAAGATTCCAAACTTGCCCACCGCTTTAGGCAAATCGCCCATTCGATCGTCCACCCCAAAAACAAACACGTCGGCAATCAGCCCCAGCCTGATGCCGGCCACGATCCAGTCATCGTCGTGAACGCTGAGTTCGTTGGCGCAACAATCGTAAACCGACGCAACATCAGTCACCGGCGTCAACGCGACTGGCTCCGCCGCATCCGTGTGCCGGTCAAACAAAACCACCCTCACAGGCTTCGGCAATAAACCTCGCTCCTGCGCGTCCGCGATCAAGACAAGTACCCAGCGGTGGTCCTCATGCAATACAAGGTCCTTCTCACGCCAGCGATATCGTCGCAACCCGGGAATCAAATCAGTCACTATTCATAGCGTAGTGCCTCGACCGGCTCCACCTGCATCGCTTTCCTCGCCGGCGCATAGCCAGCTCCCAGCGACACCACCGCAATCATCACGACCGCCGAAGCCATGATTCCCACATCCCCGCTCTTCAACTCATACAGAAGCGACTCGGCAAATCGCATCAGGCCATACGCCGCCGGCAGGCCCAACACGACTCCGATAGCCACCATCCAGCCCACTTCTTTCATGACCATGTTGCGAATGTTCGGAGCGTCCGCGCCAACCGCCAAACGGATTCCGATTTCTCTCGTCCTGCGGGCTACCGTGTAGCTCAACACGCCATACAGGCCTACCGCAGCCAAAAGGGTCGCCAGAACGGCAAATGCCGCAGCCAAGGTCGATACAAATCTCTCCATCAAAATGTTTTCCTTCACTTGCGCTTCCATGGAACGGGCACTTTCCATGGGCAAGTTCGGATCCAGTTCTGCGACCACACGCCGAACCTCCGGCAGTACTGCGGCGACTCCAGTGGCGCTGCCCACGTATATCGTCGCCGAACCAAGGTTGGGGTCTTGCCGGTAGGGCAAGTAATACATTGGTGGAACTTCGTCCTTTACCTGGCTATACTTCACATCCTTCACCACGCCTACAATCTCGATATCGTTCTTGCCTCCAGAGCCAATCTGCATGCGCTTGCCCAATAAGCTCTGTCCGTTACCGAACTTCTTCACGAAGGCCTGATTTACAACCGCTACTTTCGGCCCTTTCGCGGAATCGCTCTCCTGAAAGACGCGGCCCTCCATCATTCCAACCCTCATCAACTTAAAGAATCCAGGTCCCACGGTCCGAACCGGGCACAT
>VFZU01000174.1 GCA_016870995.1 Acidobacteriota bacterium | reverse complement strand
CCCATTACGCATGACGGAATACTCAAGGCGGAATATACTTGATCTTGATAGCGTCCTTCAGATGCCGCGACACAACGTCCCTATTTCACGACGAAGTCGTGCTTCGCTTTCGGCAGATGGAGCGACTCGCCAGACGGAAATTGCTTTATCTCCATGCAGCCCAGCGGCTCGAAGATCTCAAAATCCCGCCGGGCAATCGGCTGGAGCAACTTCGTGGAAACCGGGCTGGACAATACAGTATCCGAATCAATGACCAATGGAGAATTTGTTTCTCCTGGAAAGACAACCGAGCGTACGAAATCGAGATCGTAGACTATCACTGAGGAAACCATGCCAAGTAAGAAACAGCAACTCGACCCGATTCACCCGGGTGAAATCCTCTTCGAGGATTTCATGCAGCCTCTCGGCATCACTATCAACGGCCTATCCCGCGAACTCCGTGTCCCTCCAAATCGCATTCATGCCATCGTCCACGGGACGCGTTCCATTACGGCCGACACGGCTCTCCGTCTCGCAACTTACTTCGAAACAGAGCCCGAAACCTGGCTGAATCTCCAATCCGAATACGATCTGCGCGTAGCGCGGCGCACCACCGGCAAGGAAATTCTCGGCACGGTCCGCAGTCATAAGGCCGCGTAACCGAACCTTCTCGCGCTCTCCGCACAATCCGCAATGAAGCGGCCGCCCACTTCTGTGAAGACCTTTCAACCTAATCACAGCCACCAGAAATACTCTTGAGTCCATCCGGCAACGCAGCCTTCACTTCCATCACCTCTCCACTAAAGGGATGCCGCAGTCGCAACCTCCCCGCATGCAACCGATACCCCCCATCCCCCGGCAATCCCGCCAGCCCGCCCAGCGGCAACCCTCCCAACCCATACAGCGGATCCCCCACCAACGGATATCCAATCGATGCCAGATGAATCCGGATCTGATGCGGCCGCCCCGAAAACAACTTCACTTCAAACAACGTCACTGCCTCACCGCGTAAAACCACCCGCGCCACAGACCGTGAAGCCTTACCGCCTGCATCCGCCGCCCACACCCGCCCCAACCTCTCATACCCCACCAGCCCAATCGGCTTCTGGATATCATACGCATCCAGCTCAGCCACCCCCGCAGCAACCGCCCAATACACCTTCTCCACTTCATCCGTATTCCAACTCGTCAACACCTTTCCAGCCGCCTCCGCCGTCTTGGCAAAAAGCACAATCCCTGAAGTCCCCCTTCCCAACCGATGCACCGGGCTCACCTCCGCCCACCTCTTCCTCACCAGCCGCAACAGCGTATTCTCCAGGAATCCCCCACCCGGCAACGTCGGCAACCCACTTGGCTTATTCACTGCCAACAACCACTCATCTTCGAACAACACCTCAAACTCCCGCGGAACATCCGGCTCCACCCAAGGCCGTCGATTCCACACCAATTCCTGCCCACGCCGCACCACCTCTTCGCCACCCGCCACAACTCCATCCAGCATCACCTCCCCACGGGCAATCCTTCCCTGCCAACTCAACTCATCCGAATGCCCATACACCCGCGCCAGATGCGACAACAAAACCTCGCCATCGCACTCGTTCCCAATCACACTCCGGTACGCATAACCCTCATTTCGCACGCTTCGTCGTCTCCGCCCCCAACGGCTCCCGAAACACCTCCACCTCAATCCGCTCATAGCTCACTTCGAGCACCGTCAACTCAGCCGCCCCGCCCGGCGCCTGCAACACAACGCGGTCCCCCTCCTCCGCCTTCATCAACGCCCGCCCCAGCGGCGACACCCAGCTCACATGCCTCCGCTCCAGATCCACCTCATCGGCTCCCACGATCGAAATAAGCCGCTCTATGCCCTTCTCATCTTCATAGCGCACCGTCGCCCCAAAGAACACCTTCTCCGCCATCGCACCAACTCTGGGAGCCTCCGGATCCACCACCACCGCCGCCTCAATCCGCTTCATCAAAAACCGCAGCCGCGAATCAATCTGCCGCAACCGCCGCTTCCCATACTGATAGTCCGCGTTCTCGCTTCGGTCTCCATTGCTGGCCGCCCAGGTTACCACCTCTTTTACCGCAGGCCGCTCCTTGGCCAGCAGAAAATGGTACTCCTCTTTGAGGCGCGTGAGTCCTCCGGGGGTAATGTAATTTTTCGCCGGCACCCCCGGCGGATCTTCTTTCGGCTTCCGCGTAAATCCTTTGCGCATCCTTCAACTATGATGCACGCTTCTAGGCCTTGATCTCCTCAATCTGCTTGGTTGCGATCCCTACGGGCCGGTCAATCGGGATCCCCGCGCAGGCCAGCAGCGTCGTCAGCAGATCTCCCTGATTCCCGCTTACGCCGGGCAGGAAGCGCCCGGTCTTCACAGCCCCGCCACCCTTGCCCGCAATCACAAACGGCAGATTCGCGCGGGTATGCTTGTTCCCATCCTCCAGGCCCGATCCCCACATCATGATGCAGTTATCGAGCAGCGTCCCACCCCCTTCCTTTAACCCATGCATCTTCTTCACCATATAGGCGAACTGCCGTATGTTGAACTCGGTGATCGCCGCCACCTTGCGCACCTTCTCCGGCTCATTGTTGTGATGCGTGTTCGAGTGATGCTGGTCATTGAAACCCAGCTCCGGATACGAAGCCCCATTCGGTGTCGACCCAATATACGTACTCACTCGGGTCGTATCAGTCTGGAACGCCAGCACATTCAGGTCGCACATCACCTGCATGTACTCGCTCCGCTTCTCGCCTTCAGGAATCTTGATCTCAATCGGCGGCGAATCCGACTCATGCCGCCGGCTCGGCCGCACTCCAGCCTTCTCGAGCGCTGCCTCCTTCTGCCGGTACTCGATCGCCGCAATCCGTCGCTCCACCGAGCGCACACTATCGAGATACTCGTCCAGCTTCTTTTGATCCGTTACTGGCAAGCTCCGCCGCAGGTCTCTTGCGCCTCCCAGCACGATATCGAGCAAGCTGCGGTCGATTGCGCTCAAAGTCGATGCTCCACCCGTCTGCTCCTTCTTATCGAAAAGCCGATAGAGAACATTCCGTGGATTCACTTCCGCCGGCAGCGCCTGCGTGGGTGATCGAAAGCTGCAATGCGAATAGTAACCCTCGTTCAACCCCTCCTGATTTTCCTTCCAGGTCTGCGGCATCGTCGCCAATTCCAGCGAAGGCAGCGCCGTGAATGCCCCAACGTGATTGGCCGCAATCTGATCGGCTGAGATCGCGATGTTGATCTCGTTCCGCTTATCCGCCGCTGGTAACGTCGCCGTCAGCCAGGTCGAGAGTTCGAGCGCGTGCGGCGCCCCGTTAAACGGCGCAATTGGCACCCCGGAGACGCCCTTCATCATCAGGCATTGATCCAGGACCGGTCGCAACGATTCTAGCGCTGGTGGCGGTGCGGCAAGATAGCTCTCCGCGCTCGCTGGCCAGAACTGATCCATGATCACCCCATGCGGCATGAACATGAATCCCAGCCTCACAGGCGGCTTGGTCCCTGAGGTGTCCGCCCATCCCTGCGAATCGAACAGCGGAAGCGCCAGACTCACTCCCAAGCCCTTCAAACAGGCTCGCCGGTTAATTGTTGCGCGTTTACTCACGGATGCTTCCTCTTTCTTCCACTCGCCGATGTGTAAAGGGATAACTCGTAATCACCCCATAGATAATCGACCGCATGCGATAGCCGTCTGCGGCAATCCCGTCCAGCAATTCGTCCACTACGATTTCATCGTAGCCTTCCAGCTTGCGCCCCAGTGCGTAGCCAAGCAACCTCTCAAGCAGGTTTCGCGAAACGTCTTCACTGCGCGCAGCCAGGATCGCCTTCAAATCTTTCGGCCCTGCAAACCGCTTCCCGCCAGGAAGTTCCCCCGTGGAATCGATCTCAAGACCATTACTATCCTTCTCCCGCCACCGTCCGATCGCGTCAAATTTCTCAAGGCCAAATCCGATCGGGTCGAGGATCTGATGGCAGTTCGCACAAACCGGGTTGGTCCGGTGCAATTCTGTCCGCTGCCGCATTGTCAGCTTCGCAACTGCTGCCGGATCCTGCTTGTCGAGCGCCGGCACATCCGGCGGCGCGGCGGGCACTTCCTCGCCCAGCACCTGTTCAAGCACCCACACACCACGCTTCACCGGGCTGGTCCGGTTCGGGAAAGAAGTCGCCGCCAGCACTCCCGGCATCCCCAGCACACCGCCCCGGTTGGCGTCGCTCAATCGCACCCGCCGCATCCCCGGGCCCTTGACCATCTTGTTCAGGCCGTAAATGCCCGCCACCACTTCGTTCAAATAGGTGTAATCGCCATCGACAAAACGCAACACGCTCTGGTCCTCGCGCACGATGCTCTCGAAGAACAGCCGCACTTCGTCGTACATTCCCTGCCGCATCGCCGCCGTCATTTGCGGAAACATGGTCGGATCGAACACCTGCCGCTTCAATCCTCCCACGCTCAACCACTGCGCCCCAAATCCATCGAACAACGCCCGCGAGCGCGGGTCATCGAGCAGCCGCTTGGCCTGCGCCTTCAGCACCGTCGTCTCATGCAGCGTCCCGCCATCGGCCAGCGCCATCAGTTCCGCGTCCGGCATCGTTGCCCAGATCAGGTAAGACAATCGCGAAGCCAACTGATAATCATCGAGCGGCACAATCCCGCCGCTCGCCCCAGCCTCCGCGGCCCGCGCCGGAGTAATAAACAAAAACTGCGGCGACACGAGCACACCCTTCAGCATCAACTGCAACGCCTTCGGGTAGGCCATCTGGTTGCGTTGTCCCAGGTCAAACGTCGCCATCAATACATCGATCTCGGCCTCGGTCGCGGGCCTGCGATAAGCCTTCCGCGCCATGGCCCGTGCAAAATTCCGCGCCGCCACCCGCAGGTCACCTTTGGGTGTAGCCTCGCCGAACACTCGCTTCTGCGCCGCCGCCGACCTCGCCACAACTCGCTTCACGACTTCATCGGCGATCTTCAGATACTGTTCGAGTTGCAGCGGCGACAGCGAATTCAGGTAACCCTGTCCAGCCACCTCATCCGGCAAGCCATCGGCAATGGATGGATCCACCCCAAACAGATCCCGCAACGTATTCGCATATTCGGTCTTCGTCAACCGCCGCAGCACGAAGGGTCCGGGGTCCTTATGGCTCAGGTACTTTAGCTTGCCCAGCCACTCGCCGAACATTTGACGCTCTTCTTCGTTCGGCTGCTTCGCGCCTTTGGGCGGCATGTCGTGCGCCTTCACCCGAAACGCCCCCCGCTTCCACTGTTCGGTAAACGCGGCATGACCCGGATCATTCAGTGCCGGAGAAAAATTAACCCCCGCCCGAGTCGGCCGCCGGTTCTGATGGCAAGGCAGGCAATAGGTCGTAACAAAGGGAGTCACCTTCCCCCGAAAAAACTGAACCGCCTCCGCCTTCCGCGCCTCGGAATCGGCCCCTAACGCCAATCCCGGCAAAATCAATCCCGCAAGGATTCTGCAGCCAAACCACAAGGCAACTCTCGAGTTTCCAAGCATCGAGTTTGTAACGGCCATATCCGGCGATCGTCTCCTTGAAGCAACAGTCTCCGACGCCATCAGCTTATAACAACTCACCAATCAACCGCGAAGGCTTCGCATGGCACAGATACACACTACTTCATTCCTGCCATACAGGATCATGGCGCTGTCTTGAAGTCTTCTTCAAAATGTTCTAGTACATCAATGCAGCTAGCAAGGGCGAAGCGGACCGCGCGTTCTCAGTGTTGACAATTGGTTTCTTGTCGTTGCGAGCCAACCTGGAGTCAGTAAGGCTATCTTCGCAAATGCGCTACCAACTCAGTCATATCATCTTGTTCATATGGCTCGGCTTGAATACGGTGATTTCTACAAGTTTGTCGCCTCCGCTGGCATTTCCTTGGTTGTCGGCGCATTTGCAGTGCCATAGCTGCTACTACGCGAATCCTTTGACCTCACACTCGACGTAACCAGAGTAAAGACGATGACGCCTATCACCCAAAGTACTTTGGCACGACGACATGAAATAGTCTCCGCACTTCTTTCGTGGCTTCCTTGTGTCCGACCGGGCACATAGGTAACACTTCTATCCGGTCACATGGGTAACACTTAGTCTGGCAGATTTGGCTCTATTGAGGGAGGCAGAGGGGAGCCCCCATGGGGGCTCCCC
>VFZU01000173.1 GCA_016870995.1 Acidobacteriota bacterium | reverse complement strand
CCGCTCCGGCACCAACCAGTGGCACGGCAGCGCCTTTGAATTCCTCCGCAACGAAAAACTCAACACCCGCAATTTCTTTTCCAACACCGTTCCACCTTTCAAACGCAACCAGTTCGGCGGCACCTTCGGCGGCCGCATCATTCGCGACAAGACCTTCTTCTTCGTCTCCTACCAAGGCACGAGAGACCGCTCCGCCCCGGGCGCACAAACCGCCAACGTCCTCTCCGCCAACGAGCGCCGCGGCGACCTCTCCGGGCTCACCCGCGCCATCACAGACCCCGCCGCCGGCAACCAGCCCTTCCCCAATCGCACCATCCCCGCGAGCCGCATCTCGCAGCCCTCCGTGCGCTTCCTCGACGCCTTCGTCCCGCTCCCCAATCGCGCCGACGGTCTCTACAGCTTCGCCAGCCAGCAATCGAACGACCAGGACAACACCATCGTCAAGATCGATCATCAGATCAATGCTGCCAACCGCCTCAGTGGCCGCTTCCTCATCAACGACGAATCCTTCCAGGAAGTCCCCGGCAATCTCCCCAACCTGTTCGCCAACATCAAATACAGCAACGATAACCTCTCCGTCTCCGACACACACATCCTCTCGGCCACCCTGCTCAACAGCTTCCAATTCACCTTCAACGACATCGACCGTCGCCAGCTCTCGGTCTCTCCCGGCAACCAAAACTGGAATGACTTCGGCGCGCGATTCACCCGCCCCTTCACAGAAGCCGATGTCCCCTCCGCCATCAGCACCAATGTCAACGGCCGCTTCAACGCCTTCACCCGCTTCCCCCTCCAACACTTCCGCCGCAACTATGAATTCAGCAACCGCTTGAGCTGGAACTACGGAGCCCACTTTCTCAAGTTCGGCGGCAGCTACCGCTACTCCGCCCTCGACCTCTCAGAGTTCTTTGAAGGCGACCCCGCTCTGGTCTTCAACGGCCAAATCACCGGAGACTCCGCCGCCGACCTCATGCTCGGCCGCGTCTTCAACTTCCGCCAGGGCTCTCGCCTCATCAACCAGCCCCGCCAGAAAGAATGGGGCTTCTTTGCCCAGGACGATTGGAAGTTCAACCGCAAGCTCACTCTCAACATCGGGCTGCGCTACGATCCATTCCTCCCCTTCACCGATCAGGAAAATCGCTTCTCCCAATTCCGCCCCGGCCAGCAGAGCACGATCTTCCCCACCGCCCCCGCGGGCGTAGTCTTCCCCGGCGACGCCGACGTTCCCTTCGCCGCCATGCGAGCGAACTACAACCGTCTCTCCCCCCGCTTCGGCTTCGCCTGGGACCCCACCGGCAAAGGCAAATTCAGCGTCCGCGGCGGCTACGGAATCTTCTGGTCGCAAATCCGCCAGCAGGCCAACAACCAGCCCTCGAACTCGCAACCCTTCGCCGCCCGCTTCACCTTCGACGCCCCACCCAGCTTTGAAAATCCCTACGGCAACACCACCAACCCCTGGCCCTTCACAGCCCCCACCACCCCCGAGGCGCGTCGCTCCTACCGCTTCATTCGCCCCCTCCAGATGCAGCCCTTCGCGGCCGACTTCAGCAACGGCTACATGCAGCAATGGAACTTCAACCTCCAGCGCGAATTCTTCGGCTCCTGGGTCGGCACCGCCGCCTACGTCGGCAGCAAAGGCAATCACCTCTTCAATCAAATCGAAGGCAACCCCGCCGTCTTCCGCACGGGTGCAACAACAGCCAATACCAATGCCCGTCGCCTCTACGCTCCAGATTTCGGCCCCGTCGCTCTCCAGCTCAGCGACGGCAACTCCACCTACCACTCCATGCAGCTCTCTGTGAACAAGCGCTTCACCAACAGCCTCTCGTTGCTCGCTTCCTACACCTGGTCGAAGATGATCGACGACGCCTCCGGCGACGGCAACTTCTCGCCCAACCCCTTCAACCAGCGCTTCAACCGCGGCCTGTCCAACCTCGACATTCCCCATCGGTTCGTCAGCTCGCTCGTCTATGAACTTCCCCGCCTAAAGGGCGCCAACCCCCTCGTCAAATGGGTCATCGGCGGCTGGGATCTCAACGGCATCACCTCGCTCCAGAGCGGCAGCGTCTTCACGGTCATCTCCGGCCGCGACAACAGCTTCTCTGGCGTCAATGCCGACCGCGCCGACCTCGTCGGCAATCCCTTCCTCGACTCTTCCCGCCCCCGCGGTCAACTCGTCGACCGCTACTTCAACCTCGACGCCTTCGCCTTCAACGCCCTTGGCACCTTCGGCACCGCCGGCCGCAACATCCTCCGCGGCCCCGGCGACATCACGGTCGACACCGGCCTGTTCAAAAACTTCCCGGTCCGCGAAGGCCATCGTCTGCAATTCCGCATGGAGACCTTCAACGTCCTCAACCGCGTCAACCTTGGCAACCCCAACGCCAACCGCAACGCCGCCGCCTTCGGCCGCATCACCAGCGCCGGCCCCCCGCGCGTCATCCAGCTTGCTCTCAAGTATCAGTTCTGATCTCGACGAAACACAAAAAACAAACCAGGCGAAAGCGAACTGGAGAAGTTCGGCTTCCGACTGGCTGGCGTTATTTTCAAAACCAACAATTACATCGACGCTACCGCCGACGCAGAACCGCCAACAACCCGAACGCCGAGCCAATCAGCACATACGTCTGGGGTTCGGGAAGACAGGGTTGTTCTCCACCACTCCAAGCCGTACATTGTCCAGCCCAGTATCATCGGATCCATCGCGATAGTCAGCCAGGATCTCTAGCGCCTTCAAGTTCGCCAAAACGCCTTGCAATTCCAGATCTGTCGCTACCGCTCCAGTCGAGACGCTTGAGTTATCACTAGTGGCTTTCTTGAAGCTACTTCCCACTAAGTTGAAGCTGTAATCAACCCAAGTGTTAATCACAGTCGGGTGAGCCAAGTCGATGAAGAGAGTGGTTCCATTCACCCCCACCAGCCTCACATCTTGCCACCCGGACTGAGCCAGGGGCGTCAACCCTAACAAGAGCGAGAATGAGAGCGTCTGCCCAAACGTTCCCGATTGATTTCCGAGAAACGCACTCGGTGCGGAAAAAAGGTGAAGGTGAATGGATCGCCGGCACGAATATGTCCACCGGGGTTCCCCCCCGAAATTTGATGCGTCACAGCGCCGCTGCTGAAAGGGCTCACATTGCCAACAATCGTCCACCCCTCCGCATTCACATTGAAAGTCGACACAGCCGCCGCCTGAATCACGCCACCGCCCACAATTCCCGCCCAAATCACCAACTTGCAGCCGATTTGCTTGAGTTTCATAACCTATCCCTCCTACATGTGCAGAATTTTCTGTAGCAACGCTCTACGCCTTGCTATCAGGTCCAAGCGCACAATCAGAGAGAATCAGTCCATTAATCCTTTCAAAGAAACAACGGCGCCGCCACCAGCGTAATCGTGCTCAGCAGCTTGATCAGCACGTGCAAGCTCGGCCCGGCCGTATCCTTAAACGGATCGCCCACCGTATCGCCCACAACTGACGCCTTATGCGCATCCGAGCCCTTACCCCCGTGATGCCCCAGCTCGATATACTTCTTCGCGTTATCCCAAGCCCCGCCGCCGTTGTTCATAAACGTCGCCATCAGAATACCGGCAATCGTCCCCACCATCAACATCGCCGCCACGGCGCAAGCCCCCATCGGGGTCCCATCTTCCGCCGCCGGCAATTGCTTAAACAACAAGCCCACCACCATCGGCGAAACAACCACTAACGCCCCCGGCAGAATCATCGCCTTCAGTGCACCCTGCGTCACGATATCCACGCACTGGCCATAATCCGGGTCCGAAGTCCCCTGCATGATCCCTTCGTTCTCACGGAACTGCCGGCGCACTTCCTTGATTACCGTCTGCGCCACCTTACCCACGGCCTGAATCGCCAGCGAGCTAAACACAAACACCAGCATCGCCCCCAGCAGCGCGCCAATAAACACCGGCACCTGTCCAATATCCACGCTGAACGGAATCTCCTCAAACGGCTTGCCCAGCCGCTTCGACAAAACCAGCTTCACTTCATCGATATACGCACTGAACAACAGAAACGCCGCCAGTGCCGCGCTCCCGATCGCATAACCCTTAGTAAGTGCCTTCGTCGTATTTCCAGCCGCATCGAGTAAGTCCGTGCGGTGTCTCACTTCCGGCGCCTGCTTCGACATCTCCGCGATGCCGCCCGCGTTATCCGTAATCGGCCCGAACGTATCCATCGCCAGCACATACGCGGCGGTCGACAGCACGCCCATCGTCGCAATCGCAGTTCCGTACAAACCACTCGCCAGCGAAGAAACTCCCGGCAACGCCGCCTGCACGCCCATCCAATACGACCCAAAGATCGCGCCACAAATCGTCAACACCACCAGGCCCGTGCACTCCATGCCAATCGCCAGACCCGAGATCATCGTCGTCGCCGGCCCAGTCGTACAAGATTCAGCGATAAACCGCACCGGCCGATAGTTATGGTCAGTGTAATACTGCGTCAAAAACACAAACAGAAAGCTCGTCGCAATCCCGATCACACCCGCACCAAACAGCCACAGATTCCCGCCCAGCAACTGATCCACGGCCACATAGAACCCACCAACCGCAATCAAACTCGAAACGTAAAAGCCCCGATTCAGCGCGCGCATCGGATCCTCATCACCCTTCAAGCGAACCGTAAAGACGCCAATAATACTCGCCAGCAATCCGAGCGCGCATGTGAACAGTGGAAACAAGATCCCCGACAGTCCAAACACCTTATAAAGCGTCACGCCAAGAATCATCGCCCCAATGTTTTCCGCTGCAGTCGATTCAAAGATATCCGCCCCGCGACCCGCGCAATCGCCAACGTTATCACCGACGAGATCCGCTATCACGGCCGGATTCCGCGGATCATCCTCAGGAATCCCCGCTTCCACCTTACCCACAAGATCGGCGCCTACATCCGCCGCCTTCGTATAAATCCCCCCGCCCAACTGCGCAAACAGCGCCACAAAGCTCGCACCAAAACCAAACGCTACAATCTGCGCTGGCACTTCCGCCGGCTGATTCAACCCATCAAAGAAGGCAAACAACAACCCAACACCAAACAAAGAGAGCGCCGTCACAGCGATTCCCGTCACTGCCCCGCCCCGCAACGCAATCTGCATCGCTTCACCCAGGCTCGACCGCGCCGCCGCAGCCACACGAATATTCGCCCGGATCGAAACCCACATCCCCGAGAATCCAGCCGCCAGCGAACACACCGACCCAAACAGGAACGAGATCGTCATCCGCACAGCCAACTGCGTATCTTCTTTACCGATCGCATACGCCAGATACAGAGTCACGGCGAGCAAAACCGCCAGCCCCGCAATCGTCCGGTTCTGCCGGTTCATATACGCCTCAGCCCCAGCCTTGATCGCATTGGAGATCCGCTGCATCTCCGGAGTACCCGTATCTTTGGCCAGTACATTCCGCGCCAGGTAGCCAGCCACCAGCATTCCAAAAGCACTGATACACAGAATCGAAAACAGCGTCGTCTGGCCCGGCAAAGCCGCAAGCCACAGCGCACACGGGGCGTCGAGGTAAAAATTCACTTGTAAGAGACCTTTCGCAAACTACGAAAACGTCTGCTAGCTTAACCGATTTGACATGCCCCGGGCAAATGCTTGTTTCTACAGCGATAATTGCTTGTCGAAAACCATATCCTTCAGATTAAACTTCACTGAGATTTCCATTGGCCCCATCGCAGTCTTAAACGTCACCTGCTTGTCCTCAGGCGTCAGCTTCAGCTCATTCCGAGGAAACGCAAACAACATCACTACACCCGCCGCACTCTGCTGCATCCGCGCTTCCGAAGGCTTGAACACTTTGTCATTGCTCACCTTCAGCGTCGTCACCTGCAACAACCGATCCTGCATCGCCTTGGCCCGATCCGCCGCGCCAGCATCGCCCGCCCCTGGGCCTCCAGGAGCACCGCCGCCCGGTCCACGTCCACCCGGCATCCGCATCCCGCTTACCGAGATCACGACAACCTGTTCCCGCATCCCGACAAAGCCATCCTTCAATTCCACCCGAGCCTTAGCCTCGGCCACGGGCAACGCCGTCTCAAACGCCACTTTAATCTTCGGCATCTGCATCCCGCCTCCACCACCCATTCCGCCACCTCCACCCATGCCGCCGCCGGGGCCACCCATCCCACCGCCGCCACCCATACCGCCCCCACCAGCCATATCCCCACCACCCATGCCACCACCACCGCCCATGCCACCGCCGCCTCCCATACCGCCTCCGCCACGACCCATCCCGCCACCCCCACGGCCACCACTCAT
>VFZU01000172.1 GCA_016870995.1 Acidobacteriota bacterium | reverse complement strand
CAGGCCGAGGCGCAGGTGCGGCGAATCCAGGCGGACATCTCGCGCCTTCAGGTCACCTCTCCCATTGACGGTAAGATCCTGCAGTTGAAGGTTCGCGTAGGCGAGTATGCCCAGGCCGGAGCGCTCTCGCAACCTCTCATCCTGATGGGGCGAGTGGACGAGCTACACATCCGCGCCGACATCGACGAGAAGGATGCGTGGCGCTATCAGCCCGGTGCGGCCGCGACAGGATCGGTGCGCGGCAACGCAGCCATCCGCTACCCGCTGTCATTCGTTCGAGTGGAGCCGTACGTGATTCCCAAGCGCAACCTCACGGGCGACTCGACCGAGCGCGTCGACACTCGCGTACTTCAGGTGCTCTACAAGCTGCCCAAGACCGCCGAGCTCTATCCCGGCCAGCAAATGGATCTTTCGATCGAAGCCAAAGGGGAGGGCCGCTAACATGCATGGAGTTGTGTTGCTTTGCGTAGTGGGAAGCTGGTGGACTCAGTATGGTGATCCAGAGCTGAACCGCATCGTTGAAAAGGCACTGAAGCAAAACGTCGACCTCCAAAGCTCCGCGCAGCGCATTGCTGAAGCACGAGCACTAACTGGAGATGCCAAGAGCAAGCTGGGGCCAACCGTTTCAGGCACTGGCTCGGCGCAACGCCTGCGCGGGGGCTTCGCCCAGGGCATTGTTCGCATCCCAAATCCGAGCGGAGCCCAGCAATCTGGCAGCTTCGTGTCGCCCTTTGAAACGGGTCTGTTCCAGGGTGGCCTCGATATGAAATGGGAACTGGACTTCTTTGGCTCGAACCGCGCTGGCCTCGCCGCTGCTCGAGCCGACGTCGCAGCAGCCGAACAAACCCGCGAAGACCTCGCCATTACCGTGAGCGCCGAAGCGGCCAGATATTACATCTCGCTCCGGGGAATCGAGGATCGCATCGCAATCCTCAAGCGAAACATAGCGACGCAGCAAGAGCTGCTCGAATTGACTGAGGATCGCGTGAAGGCTGGGATCGCGAGCCAACTCGACATCGAGAGGCAGCGGACACTACTTGCCAATACAGAAGCGACGATGCCGGGCCTCGAATCGGATCGCTCCCTGCACCGCAACCGGCTCGCCGTCCTTGTTGGCGAAGAGACCTTCACGGTCTCGGATGGCGGCACACTGACTACTCCTGCATTGAACCCAAACCTGCCTAGTGAGCTCCTCAAGCGCCGCCCGGACGTCCGCGCCGCGGAAGCCCGCCTGGCTGCGGCGATGCAAAGGCTAAAACAGGCGCGCACGGATCTGTATCCGAAAGTGACGCTCAATGGGTTAGTCGGCCGGCAGGGCACCTCACTCGGTAGCTTCAGTCTCGGTGGCGGCAACTTCTTTAACATCGGGCCGCAGTTACAGTTGCCAATCTTCAACAGCGGGCGCATCAAATCGAACATCGCCTTGAACGACGCTCGCGTTGAGCAGGAAAAGCTCGCCTACCGCAACGAGATTCTCACTGCGTTTGAAGAAGCAGCCAACGCGATTGCCGCAATGGAACGACAGAAAGAACGTGAAGCGAAACTGGCTGCTGCCAGTGCTTCGGCGCAGACATCGCTTGAGTTATCGAGTGACTTACAACGCGCTGGAGTGAATGACTTTCTCTCAGTGCTCGACGCGCAGCGCGGTCTGCTGGACGCTGATTACCAGCGTGCCGCCGCACGGACTCAGGTGTTGATCGAAAGCGTCGCGCTTTACAAAGCGCTCGCTGGCGGCTGGCCGAACTAATTTTCCCTCCACATTCGAGCCTCCTCGAGCATCAACATTCCAGGAGGTTCGAATGTCCTTTTTGCTCCTCCTGGCTCTGGCGCAGCAAACCCCGGCTGAACTCATCAAGCAGGTTGACGACAACTACCGTTCCCTAAAGACCTTTCACATTGAAACAGATTCCCTGGTCGAATCACGAAGTGACACTCGAGGGGACTGGAATCGTCGGCAAACCGTATTGATCATGGAATCGCCAACCAAGCTGCGATTTGCTACCAGTGGTTTCCTGGGCCAATATGAAGTGGTCGCCGACGGGTCGAACCTATGGATCGCGGCGCCACACCTGCGCCAGTACGTTGCTGACCGGGTGACTGGCCCGGTTATCGACAGGAGGGGTCTTGGCAATGAGGCGAATAGTACTGTGAGCAGCTTGCGAATCTCCATTCCGGCAAACGCGCCAAGAATGAGCCGACTAAAGTCTGCAGAATTCCAACCAGACGAATGCGTTTTGGATGGAGGCAGCTCCGTTTTGTGCAAAGTAGTAAGGGCTCAGTATGAGGTCCACGAGGGTCAAACCCTTTGGGAGCGGACTTTCTGGATCGATCCGGTAAGACTTCTGGTGCCAAGAGAAACATCTGTGAACGAAGGCGGTTCGTCCATGATGAGGCCCTTCGAATTCAGGCGCTCCTATTCATCGGTGCGACGCAGGTACTTGCGCATTGGCAGCTTGCCAAAGGACTACGATTTCCACTTCACCCCGCCTGCTGACTTTTTCGACGTGGACAAATTGGATGTCACAGCAAGGATGCTTCAGACGCAGGATCTGGTAGTCAAGCCCGCACCTGAGATGTTGTCGCAATTCAAGGGCAAGCCAGTGTTGGTGCATTTCTGGGCCACCTGGTGTGCGCTTTGCGGAGATCAGATGCCGAGATTGGTCAAGCTGTATAGCCAGATTCAAAATCAGGAAGTGAACGCGATTCCAACCATGGTCGTTGTGGGCCGCGACGGGAAAATCATGGCTTACGAGGTGGGCAGCAGCACAAATACGGAAGATCGGATTCGCACTGCTCTGGCTAAGCAGGGCATCAAGTTCTAGCCCATCTCTGTGGTGAGATCTTCGAGCATCTGCTCGACAGAGGCGAGAACGGACTTACCGTCGGGGGATCTGAGTAGGCTTGGCATGATGCCGTCCTTCTTGAGCTTGGGTAGGAGCTCTTCGACCAGATCATCGAGGTCAATCTCGGAGGGCTCGAATTCCGCCCAGGGGCCGACAGCGCAGAGCGCAGCAAACTCCTCACCGGGCCAGATCGGGAAGGTTGGCTTGCCTTGTGCGTCGCTGCCCATGGCCCAGCCGTCTTCAAATAAGCCCCAGGCTTCACCGTCGGCGACGACCTTTTTGATGAAGTAATCGTAGCGGTCCGGGCCGTCCATCTGGAGTAATGCGTCGACTTGTTTGGCGGATAACATTTCAGAGTGAATCATACCCCGTGATAAGGTGGTTCGTTCGTGCCACACATCGAACTTCACTGGATCGACTACGCGATCCTCATCACCTACTTCGCATTTGTCTTGGGAATCGGCTTTCAGTTGCGGCGCAATATGCGCTCCGCTGAGGACTATCTATTGTCGGGCAGAGCGATCCCAGCCTGGATCGCCGGGCTTGCATTCTTGAGCGCAAACTTGGGGGCCCAAGAGGTGATGGGAATGGCTGCCTCGGGAGCCAAATACGGCATTGCGACGAGCCATTTCTATTGGGTGGGTGCCGTGCCGGCAATGGTGTTCGTGGGTGTGTTCATGATGCCGTTCTACTACGGCTCCCGGGCGCGATCGGTGCCTGAATACCTGAAGCTGCGGTTTGACGAGAAGACTCGGGCCTTCAATGCGATCACGTTCGCAAGCATGACCGTGATGTCTTCGGGGATCTCGCTTTACGCGATGGGGCTATTGCTCGCTTCCCTGCTCGGCTGGAACTTCGATGCTTCGATAGCGCTGGCAGCACTGGTGGTGCTGGTTTACATCTTTCTCGGTGGGCTCACTTCGGCAATCTACAACGAGGTGCTGCAGTTTTTCCTGATCTGCGCGGGCTTCTTCCCGCTCGTGCTGGTGGGGCTGGAGAATGTCGGCGGATGGAACGGGCTAGTAAAGCAGCTGGAAGCCGTCGCGGTATCGAAAGGCTATGTCGCTGGAGCTTACACTCATGCCTGGACGCAGATGTCGAGCCCGTCGGCGAATCCGATGGGGATCGAGTGGTTTGGCATGGCGATGGGCCTTGGCTTCGTGCTGAGCTTTGGCTATTGGTGTACCGACTTCCTGGTGGTTCAGCGCGCGATGGCGGCGGATTCGATGCTCGCGGCTAGAAAGACTCCTCTGATTGCGGCCGTTCCGAAGATGGTGTTCCCCGCCCTGGTGACTCTGCCAGGAATGATTGCCATCGCGATTTCCTCTCAGACCAATGGCGCGTTTCAGTTGCCGGTGAAGCCGGATGGCAGCCTGAACTATGACATGACGATTCCGTTGATGCTGCAGACCTTCTTCCCGGCCGGGATGTTGGGACTGGGCTTGACGGCGCTGATGGCGAGCTTTATGTCGGGGATGGCCGGCAACGTGACGGCATTCAACACTGTGTGGACTTATGACATCTATCAGGCTTACCTGAAGCCCGGGCAATCCGACGGGCACTATCTGAACGTCGGCAAGCTAGCAACCGTGTTCGGGATTCTGGCTTCCTGGGGAGCGGCCTATGCAGCCATGAAGTTCAACAACATCATGGACCTCTTGCAACTCGTGTTCGCCTTTGTGAACGCGCCGCTGTTCGCAACCTTTCTGCTTGGGATGTTTTGGGCCCGTGCGACGGCTCATGGAGCTTTCTTCGGCCTCTTGGGCGGTACGATCGCCGCGGCGGTGCATCATGGATTGTCTCTACCAATGGGTTCCGCACCCGGCCTGAAAGGTGGCTGGCTTGCCGCGACCACGGTGTACCCGAGCGAGATGGCGCAAAACTTCTGGACGGCGATCTGGGCCTTCAGTGTTTGCTTCGGCCTGACGGTGGCGATTAGCCTTGTGACGCGACCCAAGGCAGTCGAACAGTTGCGAGGGCTGGTGTACGCCTACACCGAAATGCCGAAGGATCCTGTGGACCTCGCCTGGTATCAACGGCCCGCGGCTTTGGGTGGCTTGATTCTTTTGGCTGTAACGATTTTGAACGTGATCTTCTGGTAACGAATATGGACTTGAGACTGATCATTGGGCGCTTACTGTTAGCCATTGGACTGTTGTTGATCGTCGCCGCCAAGCTGGCACCGGCAACGATCCGGACGACGCTGTATGGGACGAACTTAAACCTCGCCTGGGGCATTGTGCTGGTAGCGTGCGGAGCGTTATTCATGACGACCGCTCGCAAGGCAAAATAGAGGATTGTGACGAAACGCTTTCGCGCGCCTGGGCGCGTCAACCTGATTGGGGAACACACGGATTACAACGACGGGTTTGTGATGCCGGCAGCGATTGAACTGGAGACCGTCGCCACCGTGGGAGGCTCAGGATGGCATTCAACGGACGAACCCACCGGATGGACTAAGTATGTGGAGGGTGTCCTGAAGCAGTTGCGGCAGCGGGGTGTGGCAGTGCCCGACGTTGGACTCACTTTTGAATCGACGATACCGCTAGGCGCGGGTTTGTCGAGTTCGGCAGCACTCGAAGTATCCGCGGCACTTGCCATGCTGTGGGCTGCGAACGGGTCGATGGAAAAGATTGAGATCGCAAAGGCCTGTCAGCAGGCTGAGATCGAAACCGTGGGATTGGGTTGCGGGGTCATGGACCAGTTTGCCTCACTGCATGGAGTTGAAGGCCATGCAGTAATGCTCGATTGCCGAAGCCTGGAGCATCGCCTGGTGCCAATTCCAAAGAACTTGGCGCTGGTGATCGCAGACACCGGAGTGAAGCACCAACTCGCGTCGAGCGAATACAACGCGCGGAGAGCGGATTGCGAAGCTGCGGCACGAAAGATGGGCGTATCGAGTCTGCGGGATGCGGCGACACATGGAGGCGACCGGCGTGCGCGGCACATCGTAAGTGAGAACCGGCGGGTTTTACAGTTTGCCGAAGCACTTGCGCAGGAAGACCGCAAAGCGATGGGGCAACTGATGGCAGAATCCCACGAAAGCCTGCGCGTGGACTATGAAGTCTCCTGTGATGAGCTCGATGCGATGGTGGGAGCAGCGCAGGAGTGTGTGGGGCTAGTGGGAGCAAGGATGACCGGCGGAGGCTTCGGCGGCTCGACGATCAACCTGGTGGAAGCGGAGTTGGCAAGTGAGTTTGCTCGGCAACTCGCCGCAGGATACCGGGAACGGACGGGGATTGAAGCAAGGACTTACGTTACGCAAGCAGCCGCAGGAGCGGGGCCGGTTTAGGGCACTAGCCGCTGGTTGGGCTCTCTCGCTATGCCGGCACAATGCTTCAACTCGCCGATTTATGTGGTTAAGTATTAAGAGTTCTGCAAAAAGGAAATGGGTCATGCTAAACCTTTCACAAATCCGTTAGCGGCGGAGAAAGAGGAAAGGCAGATGACCCGAAAGCAGAATAGCGCAAAAGCGGACTGGAAGGCAGTGATGGGCCAGGACG
>VFZU01000171.1 GCA_016870995.1 Acidobacteriota bacterium | reverse complement strand
GCCGTCAAGGCGACCCTACGGGCAAGCTGCGCTTGGCCTTGACCGCTGCGCGCCTTGGGCAAAGCAACCTTATATCGAGGCGAAGGGCTTAACTGAAGGTCGAGATACTATGAATCCGCTGGACGAAGTTTGGACGTCTTGACAGGGCTTCCGTTGCGAACTAGTTGCCCACGTCGCCAAAGGTTACGGAGCGGTAATCATGACGAACAGCGATTCAGGTTCGATCCTCGTTTCAGAGTTGCTTTCCCGCATCTCCGCTGCCTACAACTGGGATAGTCTCGACAAGCCTACACTGCGTTAAGCCGAATCCCTCGCAGCATATTCAAAGCGCCGGGCGAGTCGCTGTGAACGCACACCGTATCGCTGAAGCGCCCAAGACGAACCAACTGTGCCCGGGCTTCCTCGACATCCTCAATCATCGCCCCGGTCTCGCTTCGCGGCACTAGCAGTCCTTCGGCCGTATACCTGCGATCGGCGAATGCCTCGCGCAACACCACAAACCCAGCTCGCCGGAACACTCCCACCATGACGCTTTTGGCTAAACCCATGAGAAACAAATCTTGGGCTACCTGTTTTACTCCGGCTGCGATCGCTTCTGCCACCTCGCCGTTGGCTGCAGCTTCGTTGTATAAGGCACCGTGTGGCTTCACGTGATACAACTCGCAGCCCTCTTCACGCGCTGCTTCCTGGGCAAAGCCCACTTGTTCACCTACAAGCTCTCGAATTGCCACGGCATCGTATGTCACCCCAAACAACATTCTTCGTCCAAAATGTTCCGGGTCAGGATAGCCAGGGTGGGCCCCGACTTTCACTCCGGCCTCAGCACATTGCCGCATGGTCAACCGCGTCAGTTCACGGCTCCCGGCATGCGCTCCGCAACAAACATTCGCAAGATCTACGAGCCGCAACATCTCCATTTGGCGGCCATCTTGCGCCATAACTTCGTTCTCACCCAGATCGCAGTTGATCTTCAACGACGTACTCCATTGTCCATATCCGACCAGATCTTCCAGGCAGCACCAGCTTTTGACCGTCTCAGTTTAAGGACGAACTTCCCACGGTCTGGATTGTCTGCCGAGCCTTGAGTGAAGGCACCGACCACGACTGCAAGATTTCCATCCTGATGGAAGGCAATGGCTCGCAGGTAGAGATCATTGCCGCTGCCCGTATAGGCACGCTCAATTTCGGCCCGACCTCTCGCAAACGGTGCCCCATCCCCAAGCGCAAACCCATCATCTGCGAACAAGGCGGCCAATGCCTTCGCGTCTTTTGCCCGCCAGGATCTTTCGTAATCCCGGAGGACCACGTCCAGTTCTTTCGGCAAAGCAATGGAGGGCGGAGCAAAACTCATCCAGCACCAGACCAGGATCGCAACCATGGTTTCAGAATAATCCAGCCAGCCAGTCTCTCTGCCGCTTTAGCAATTGCCTCGCTGTCTCGACACTCACCCTTCCAAACCGGATCTCTTCGCGAGGGCGCAGTTGACCCATCACCTCAAAATCAGCCTGAATCACGGAAGCCAGGATCGGATATCCTCCGGTCGCGGGGTGATCCACTCCCAGCACTTGTGGGACCCCTGAAGGTGGAACTTGCACAGCCCCATGCCAGGCGCCACAACTCAAAAGTGGCTCCTTCGGGCATGGCAATTCAAGGCCTTCGACACGCAAGGCCATTCGCGTCGATTGCTCAGTTACTTTGTAAACCGTACCGCAGAGCAGGGAAGTTGCCTCAGGCCCGAACATCCCTGAGTGAGGCCCATCTACCACGCGCAAGACCTTATGCTGTCCGTTAAACATTGCAAGGGCCCCTCGCTCCTTGACCTTGCGAGAGACCGCTCGTTGCAGTCCAAACTCCAACTCATCACCGCGTTCCAGCACCTTGCCGCCCAGCTTGCTTTGTACATGCGTGGCCGCACTCCCTTGCCACCGGGTGACCTTCCATCCTCCGGTTACTGCAACGTATCCGCGCAGGCCGGTTCGACAATAATCTCCTTGCAAAGTCGATCCCGCCTTTACTTCTATGGTTTGCCCTAGTGGAAGCACCCGACCGTCGAGCTTCCAACCAAAGTCCGCACCGGCCAGCCCTAGAATCGCTACCGACCGAAATAACAACCGAGGGGGCTTGACCGTTACTTCGAGCGAGACTTCTGCCTCAGCGTTCCCCGCCAGGAAATTCGCCTCTGCAAAACTCATGGGAGCCATGGGGCCAGCTTCGCTCAAACCAAATCGGGCGAGGCCCAGCCGAGGGCGATCCTGTACCGTTGTCAGGAATCCGGCATCGATCACTTTCACCATGCCGACGGACTCGAAGGATAAAATCGCACTTGGGCGCCGATCGGAAACAAGCAGAAATCCTTCCGCTCCAGATCAATCACTCGAGCTGGGGTGCGACCCAGAATTCTCCAGCCACCAGGGGAAATCGTCGGGTATACCCCACATTGTGAGCCGGCAATCGCCACGCTGCCTGCCGGGACCTTTGCTCGCGGAGAATCCAGCCTCGGCATTGCCCACTTTTGTGGCCAGCCGATCAAATAGGCAAATCCGGGCAGAAATCCAAAGAAAGCGACTGAATAGACCTGATCGCAATGCGCTTCCACGAGTTGGGAGACAGACATTTTAAGCCGCTCGGCACAGTATGGTAAGTCTGGGCCGTATTCTCCACCATAGAACACGGGAATCTCTAAAGTTTGCACAGATGGAAGTTTTATCTGGCCAATCTGTTCCAAACAAAAACGAACGTGTCCGATTACATCCGATTCAAGCAATCTGAGCGGGTCGAATTCCACCAGCAAGCTTGAGTATGCGGGAGTTACCTCGAGCAGTCCGTCCAGGGGCGAAAGGTCGAGCAATGCGACCAGACGATGAATTCGCTGCACGATCTCTGGCCGGATCTCACCGTTTAACCCGTCGCCGAACTCCACCAGCACGGCCGCCTCGCTTGCACTGACAAATCGAAGAATGTCCATCAGTTGGGGTCTGCGAAATACGCTTTTGCCTTCAGTCTGGCGGCATCGAATTCGGCCTCTGGCAAGGTGCCAATAAGATTATGCTCTTCGTGAGGATCTTTCGCTAAATTGTACTGCTCTTTGGTGCTTCCACTCCAAGACATCTTTCGGTCGCCAATTCGAACTGCCCTCTGGAAGTTTCGATAACCGAAATAGAGCGGCGCTCCAGGATTCTCTACAGCCGACGGCGCGCTGAGCCCTGTGGCCTGACACAAACGTCCATAAACTTCATAGAGATACATCGGTTTTCTCTCAACTCGTGCAGAAATCCCAGGGCCCGCCATAATGAGCGGAACTCGGAGAGAGTGCTCATACATGGATTGCTTCCCCATCAACCCATGTGCTCCCATTGCCAAGCCATTATCAGCGGCATACACCACAATTGTGTTTTGCCGTTCTCCCGTATCGTCAAGCGTTTGGAGGATCTTCCCGACATAGGCATCCAGTTCCGTGATCAAAGCATAATAGGATTTCAATTCCGACAGGCATTGCTCGCGCGTACGCGGGGCTGGAACCACCATCTCATCACGGATCTTCAATTCGCCATTGTCGAGAGGCGGGGTGGGGAACCAAGGGCGGGGAAGTGCCAGTTCCCTGCTTTCATAACGCTTGAAATACTCGGGCGAGGCCTGGCGAGGGTCATGAGGGGCGGTAAAAGCACAATAGCCAAAAAACGGCTTACTCGACTTCGTTCTTCGCTTTAGAAAGTGGATTAAGCCATTTGAAAATAATGGGGTTGCTCGTCCCTCTTGAGATTCTTTTGTTTTGCTCCCGAACTGCGATAACTCGGGCGAGATTTGCGGACCCATCCCCCCCATGTGCACGAGTCCGCCTTGCTCAAAGCTGCGGAGCAGCGTCGGCTCGCCGTTATGCCATTTTCCGGTAAAGAAGGATTCGTAGCCAGCTTCTCGAAACCGTTCCGGCATCAGCGTCCCATCAAGACCACCTTGGCCGGTGGCTCGCCATAAACTTTTTCCACTCATCAACATGGCCCGGCTCGCAATGCAAACAGCGCCCACATGGCCACCCTGGTTGTAGCAGCTTCGGAAAGAAACACCCGAACGCGACAACCGATCGAGGTTGGGGGTGTCGATCAAACTGTTTCCATGCTCTCGAATGGTATCCGCGCGCTGATCGTCTGCGTAAAGAATCAATACATTGGGTCGTTTTTGTTGGGCGAAAGAGATGCCTAACCCTGTAAGAAGGCTACGTCGCGACCATTGGAGCGATTCTGATAACATATATTATATTGCCTAGCTTTTACATGCCGCCGGTTTGGCTCAAGAACGTACTCTCGAAGATCTTGTCTGCGTTCTGAGCTTCAAAGCCGTCACGACGGTGTCGCCGTTCTACGGGGCTTACCCCGGCGAACTCTGGCAGCACCCGACGCTCTGCAAACTCAACATAGCTACCGGCAATGCGGTGGCGCTGCCCATCGGCGAACTCAGCATCCACCATTTCTGCTACCGTCGAGCTCTGCAGTAGCAATCCGTCCGGGCTGACTTTAGTCTTCCCTCCTGCATCGTTCAACTTAACGCCTAGATCTTCAAGAAAATTGTTAAAGCCTTCCACGGTTTCGTGCGGTGCTTTGAGGTTGTGCACGCTAATCGTAAAGTGGTTCAGGTAATACCGGTTGTAGATCACCCAGGCTGCATATTCGCTTTCCTCAAGCAGGCGGCTGTAATCCTCCCACGTAGGAAGGCGCCACAACCCGGAATGCAGGAATCGGTCGATTGTCTCCCCATCCGTGAGATCCAAAGAATCGACGGGATCCTTCGCCACTTCGTCTGTATAAGACCGGATGATCCTCTGCGCCTCTTCGCTCAAGTCCTCTACCCGCAATTCAGAAACGAAGATGCGAGGGTGCTTCTCGGTTGGGGGCGCATACCAGAAAGCATCCAATTTCTTACCGGCAAAATAGTAAGGGTCCCGCTTCTGATAACCTAGCGCCAGGAAGATCTTCTCAAAGCTGCGCATTCCCAGCTGCGGCACGCCCATAGTTCGAAAGGCGATGTGATCATTCTCGATTTCATCCCGGCTGCCTACCAGACCCCGATCCTCCATTGCGCCCAGGATCTTACCCACATCCGGTACCCGCTCCGAGTACCGCTGCATCAATCCATTCATTACAAAGTCGAGTACGCTGTTCACCCCTCAATCCTAATCCATCGCATAGCTGCCGATCAAAGATTGAACTTCGACAGGCTGCACACCGGCTATTTCCCTGCTCTGCGTTGGAACCGCAAATCCCAAACCCGAGAATCTCCGGCGCTCATTTCGATGACCTTGCCCGCGCCATTTCGTCGAAACACGAACGAATATGGCCCCGTCTCAAAGGCATCCCGGAAGGTGGGCCGTAGCATCATCTTTGCCACTTCAACCTTCAACGACAGTTCGCCCTCTTTCTGCCCCGCCTGAATTACGACGAGTGAGCCCGTCTTATCACTCTCATACTCGCCAATGAACGCCGCAACATCCTTCGCCGAAGCCTTCCACGGTTCAACTCTTTCGAACAACAGATCTCCGTTTGGTGTCTCCTGCTTCAGACGACCTCCGCCGGCATCCTCAAAAAAGCCCTTCCGTTCCACTGTGTTATCGCTCAGATTTCGGAACATGCCCTTTAGCTCCTTTCCGGGTTCGTCCAGATCCTCTTTACCGCCTGTCCACAACATGGCCGTCTGTCTGCCGAGCATCACCGCGTTGGCTTTTCCCGAATTGCACATCACCGCAACGGACACCCCAAATTCCGGATATCTACCAAGCCAGGTCCGATACCCACCCGTCGCTCCAGAATGGGCCACTTCTTTGATGCCCCCGCTCTCCCACAACATCAATCCAGCCGCATACGAAATCGCTTTGCCATTGGTCAATACGGCAGGCTTCTGCTGTGCCGCAACCATGGCTTTCCCTCCGACCTTGGCATGGACAAAATTCTCATTCCACTTGAGCAAGTCCCCTACTGTCGTCAGCATTTCGCCTCACCCAATAATGTTCTCAATCGGCGTGGCCTGCTCGAGCATTCCTTTCTCACCGGTGCCATAGGCCAATGCCCTTCCCGGCACAATCTGCCGAAAGCGGCTTCTCCAACTCGAATCATTCATCCCAAGCGGTGCAAAGATCTGTTCCTTTGTGAAGTCTTCAAACTTCTTGCCACCCAGCACTCTCTCGATCAAAATCACTATTTGACCTTCCCCCTATTTCCGCACACACGATCATATAACTTCCCCTCGCTGGTTTGAAGCGGGGAGATGGGTTTGGGAAGAGGGGGTGGCGATTGAGCCACCTCTTCCCATTTCAGCAATGCAGAGTGCTGCGCTTGCGATTGCAAGCGCATATTCACTCGGGGTCCGGTTTCCCAGCGCCGAGTGCGGCCTCTTTTCGTTGAACTCCAGCCGATAGCGCTCAAACACGCGCTGCTGTGTCCGCAAGTCCCACTCCACGCCTCCATCCAAACGGTCGTGCAGCAACGACAAATGGAACCGCTCATGCCGTCCATTCTGTTGC
>VFZU01000170.1 GCA_016870995.1 Acidobacteriota bacterium | reverse complement strand
CTATGTGCCCGGTCGGACAGGTATTCGTTTAATTTGCGGAATACGGGTTGTTCGCCTGCCTTATTATCGGAAGCTTGAATCTGGTCGAGAATTATGCGAAGGTTCGGATCTGGCCATTGACAACTTGTGTCGACGATAGATCCGCAAAGTCTCAAGGTAGCTTGGGGCTCGCGCTCAGCAAAACCACCCTTTAACAGCCGCTCCCAAAGAACAGAAGGGTACTCTACGCTAACAAGCAGTGGATCCAAAGCATCTACTCCGCTTTTGAAGGATGAACCCGCATAGGTAACTGCCATTGCCAAATTTAAGGAGCTTTTCGATTCTCGCAGATCAAGGTCCTTCGGCCAAAATTCCGACAGCCAGGGGCCCACAAGTTCCTTCCACAGCCTTTCACTTTGTGAACCAGCCCTTGCCAAGCGCCAAAAAATTGCTTGGGACACATGTGCACGTCCCTCAGGACCGAGATCATGGAGTATCGATTGCATTTCATCTCTTGCCAACCAATCAGGTTGAGTCACAATGATTGCGGCTAGCAAATGACAGATTTGTACATAAGATCGACCCAACTGATTCTCCTTCTTGAGTGCAGCAAGAAATTGGTTCTTAATCTGAGGCCAAAGGTCTGGAGTGATCCTGGCCTGCCATAAATAACCATGCCAAACCGCTGCTGCTTCTGGTGAACAGCCCCAATCGAAAAAAGGAAGAAAGTGCTGCTCCACCCATTTCGGGTTTAAGTCATGTAACCAAGTCAACCGAGATGCGAAATGCACTCGAGCCAGCTTGTACGGATAACCTACGCCCTTAATCAGCAAAGTTAGCCGCTCCCACAAGCCTTTCGACAAATCGGAAGCCAAGATGGGACGCGACCTTGCTGTTTGGTCGAGCATAGCTTGCGCCAAATGTCCCGCTGGTGTGTTTAGTGCAGCAGTCAGCACATCGGAGACTTCCTCTGGCGCATCACGGAATGCGAATGGTTGAACACGATCCCAAACCTGCCAGAACAATTCAAATTCGTCGCCTTCATCTCCCTCCGCCATTTGCTTCAACATCCACGCAACGGGAGCAGTGATTTCTTCGAACAACGAATCTGGGGCATTCACAAGGAGTGGAGCAAGGATCAACGATTGTTGCAAACACTGCTTTGGAATGCTGACGGACTTGAGTGCGGGACGCCAGATCTGCCCATTCCAGGACCCCGCTTTCGCCATCTCAGCAAGCAAGCCCAGCGCGCGAGTAAGATTTACAGAAAGTAGATGGCCCCACCTCTCAAGATCCCCGTTCTCTAGCTTCACGGCACCAAGCCGCTCTATGACGTCATGATCGGACAGCTTGACGAACTCATCCTGATCCTCAACAGGCGGTTTCCCAATCCCGCCTCCCTTCCAGATTGCAGACTTAGTCCGCTCATCGTCATCGACCTGCCATTCAGGGTATCGAGAACTCAATTCCGTCAGCCTCTGATTGCCAATCTCGGGTAGGGGTCGATCTGTCTGTTGAAGCTTTAAAAGATGAAGCCAGACCTCATGGTTGGCTATTCTTTCGAAGTCTTCGTCGCTGAGGTCATCTCGGAACATTGATCTGGGTGGCCCAGTCAAAATACGATTCACCAAATCTGCTGACTCTTTCTCACAAAGCTTCTGCCAAATTGAGCGCAAGAGACGAAACTTCTCTCGGTTTACGTGGATCGACCAAAGCCACCAGCCATCATCCTCAAGAAGGTAGGCTAGGCAATCCGAGGGTGCAACTAGTTCGGATTCGCTCATTGCGAAGAAGCACAATCTTCGAAAAACTGGGTACCGCAATGATCGCCACCGCCACACCATCTGAAGCGCATGGGCTAAATCCGTATGGAGAAGTGCGGTCCACGACTCTCTGCACAATTCCAAAAGAACAGTCCATTCGTGAAAAGCGGAGTTCTCCTCATGCGGGGATATGGATGGCTGATCAACATAGCTCCAATCCCGCATCGGGCTTGCCTTCTGCATCAACTCATAAAGCGCCATAACTCTCTTCAAGAGACTGGTTACATCATCCGCCAGTTCGGCCAGAATCTGATGCTTACACGGGGATTGAGAAATCGCATCGACAAGCAAGCGAGCGTGGTCTTTGCATCGCAATACTACTTCCACTTCGGCAAAACTAGAAATCGCTCCGACGTCAAGCGGATGGTTAGGGAACATCAGCTTGACGTTTGGCGGTCGAAATTCAAGCACCGGTGACAGCGCATCGATAACACCATGCTTCAGTTGCAAATCCCATTCCCCTGACTCTAGAGGCCCGAGCAGGTCGAAAGTGAAGCGATGCACGTTACTGCGGACGAGCTCCGCCTCGCTCCCGAGCACCTTCCAGAGCTGGTGGAGGGCTGCGGGCAGACCGGGTTTGTCGGCGAGACGACGCCGGATATGCCAGCGGAAATCGGGATGCAAAACGGAGCCTAACCCCAGGACCCAATCGAGCACCGCTGGCCTGTCGAGGTGCCTGGTAACCCAATCTCCCAGCGCACTGCTGATTGCATTCAATTGTGGTGCGAAGGTCGTTCGCCTGCCACTGTCTACTAGTGGAACCTTCCAACGTGAAACCTCAACCGCGGCACTGGAAGCGCACGGGAGGTCCAATAAAGACTCTTTTTGCAACACTTCCAACCACTCGACAGGCGGCACCGGGTCAAGCTGAGCAAAGACTCTAGCGACATGACCACTTTGCTCGCAAAGAGCCCAAACAACCTGAGAGACAACCGGATCTTGGTCGAAGGGCTTGGTTGGAATCTTATTCGCGTGCGCTTGAATGATGCTCTCTTTACCGAGAAGTCCACGAGAATGACACTGCGCCCAATGGGAGAGCGTCTGATGGAGCGCAGCGTGGTTGTTACTACTGTTGTACAGAAGAGGAATTACACCTTTTGCTTGCCAAGCACAGGTCTCTTTATCGTCATTTCCTTCCGCGCAACCAGCCAGTACAAAAGCCTTCCCGACGCCCTCGCCGAGCGCTCGATCAGCGGCAAACGCGTCCATCATGTAGCGCACGACTGGATCCTCCACGCTGTAGCCTACAAACAGTACTGCGAATCTGCGAAACAGGTCGCTCAGAAAGCGGCTCGCCCATCGCTCTGTGAGATATGCGGACCCAAAGTCGGCACTCGTCATGACAAGGGATCGGCCCTCAGGGTCAGCGTCGTAGATTCGGCCGTGCAGATGGACAATGCTGTTCCAGCCACCAACCTTGGGAACGGGCAATCGCGGCGCGGAGTCGATAAGAGTGGTGGTTCCTGCAACATACTCGAACCCGCGATCGAAGTTTGTGGTAACTAGCCGGCAGGCACCGTCGCCATTCGTGGCCAGAGCAATCAGGGAGCGGTGCGTAGCGAGATCTGCGGAAGCGTCTAAGGACAAAGCCTTTACAACGGCTCTCCTCACAATAGTGGATCCGATCCTGTTCTCAAGTAGCCCTAGGACTCGGTCAAAGTTCAAGCGATCGAACTCGGCCTGCTCAAGCTCGACCATTCTTTGGTTAGTTCTTCGATATACATCCTCGACGAGACCACGAAAGCCGGGCAGGCCTGCGGGATACGAGATTCCAGCTCCACAAAACAGGACCAACCGACCGTCTTCCAGATCCTGCAACAGTTCTGTGGGGAGGTCTGGCCCTCCAATAATCCATTTCATAAGCTGTCAGTGCACCTTCCTGAATGCGCCTATCCAGCGAAACCGGCGGTAGACGATCCAAAGCAATCAAGGATTGGACAACCGCAATGGCTCGTATAGATGCCGCTGAAACCCTGAGAAGACTTGTCCGATCTCTTCGGGATTTCCTAAATCCGCTATCGCATCCGCGATTGCATTGTTGTACTTAAGTTTCAGCAACGGCGACAACTTGGACCGATCCAGTTCACCGACCCCAACCTTAATGTACTGAGCCAAAACAAAATCGAGAAACGCCTGCTGCTTAACGCTAAATTTGCTGCTAATCGCGACCTTGGCGATTGCAGCGCGCTCTTCGCGGGTCAATGGTGCCGTCGCGTAGGCAACATGCGCCAGGACATCAAATAGGTCGCTCTTCTCCGCGTTGATGATCGTCTGCATTTCAGCAAGCTGCTCCTGGCCAAAGCCCTTTTCGGCCAAACCCTCCAGCAGCTTGACTCTGGTAGCCGGCGCACTCCAGATGGCTCGCAGTTCATCCTCGTCACTGAAAAACTCCGGGAGCTTGCCGAACAACATTTCGAGGAACTGTTGAGCGGACACGGGAGTTCCGTCTGGATGCCAAAAACTGTTGACCATCATGTGCTGGATGTTGCGTGCCTTGCCGTCGGCTAACTTCACCTTGATCTTCTGGCGAGGAGGTGGCGGATCCCCTTCTCTTACTTGCGCCCGGTCAGGATCGTCTTCTCTTGCTGGTCTGGGCCGGGGTTCCGGCTGGGGCTCGGGATCCATGGGTTCACCGTCCCATTCCGGATCGTTAAAATGCAGATACGCCCGCACGAAGTCGTAGATCGTGAAGTAGTCTTTGCCGTCGTAGAGCCGCGTGCCGCGCCCGATGATCTGCTTGAACTCGATCATGGAATTGACTGGGCGCATGAGTACGATGTTGCGCACGTTGCGCGCGTCCACGCCTGTCGAAAGCTTCTGCGAGGTGGTCAGGATGGTGGGAATACTCTTCTCGTTGTCCTGAAAGTCCCTCAAGTGCTGCTCGCCGAGTGCCCCATCGTTAGCGGTTACGCGCTGGCAATAGTTGGGGTCTTTGCTCTGCTTCATCTGATTGATGAGGTCGCGCACGGCCAGGGCATGGGCTTGCGTGGCGCAGAAAACGAGCGTCTTATCCTGCTGGTTGATGAGATCCAGGAAAAGCTTCACGCGGTGCGCCTCGCGCTCCCTAATCTCGATTATTTTGTTGAAGTCACTTTCCGTGTAGCGCCGGCCGCTTTCGATCTCGCCCTCGATCAGCTGGTCGTCCGGCGTGTAGACGTAGTCGTCGAGCGTGGTGGCAATCTGCTTGACCTTAAACGGCGTCAAGAACCCATCGTTGATACCGTCCTTGAGCGAATAGATGAACACCGGCTCGCCGAAATAGGCGTACGTGTCCACGTTGTCGCGGCGCTTGGGCGTGGCCGTCAGGCCAAGTTGAACGGCGGGCCGGAAGTATTCCAAAATACCGCGCCAGCTGCTTTCGTCGTTCGCGCCGCCGCGATGGCATTCGTCAATGATGATGAAGTCGAAGAAGTCCGGCGGGTACTCGCCAAAATACGGCGACGGGTTGCCGTCTTTCGGCGGGCCGCTCATGAAGGTTTGAAAGATGGTGAAGAAGAGGCTGCCGTTCTTGGGCACTTTGCCCTTCTTGCGGATGTCGTCCGGCTCGATGCGCACGAGCGCATCTTCGGCGAAGGCCGAGAAAGCGTTATAGGCCTGATCAGCCAGAATATTGCGGTCGGCCAGAAACAAAATCCGTGGTCGGCGCGAAGGTTCGCGGCTGAGATTCCAACGGCTTTGGAACAGCTTCCAGGCGATCTGAAAGGCAATGAACGTCTTGCCGGTGCCGGTGGCAAGCGTTAAGAGAATGCGGTCGCGGCCATTCCCCAGTGCGGCCAGCACGCGCTCAACGGCGATGTCCTGATAGTAGCGGCCTTGAAAGAAGCCGCCTTTGCCTTCGAAGGGAACAGCGGCGAATCGGTCACGCCAGGCGTTGGCCTCGGCGAAGGTGCGATTCCAGAGTTCCTCCGGGCCGGGAAAGACAACGCATGGGCCCTCCTCGCCATCGGTCAGGTCGATGCCGTAGATCGACTGGCCGTTGGTGGCGTAGGCATAGCGGACGGCGAGCTTCGCCGCATAGTTCTTGGCCTGAGCGACACCTTCGGAGGGGGCCTGATCCCAGGCTTTGGCTTCCACGACAGCCAGTTTTTGGTTGCGATAGACGAGCACGTAATCGGCCGTCAGGCCCCGCCCCCGCCGCCCCTGACCTTCGATGCGGCCGGGCGTGATGTCGTATTCGCGCAAGATGCGGCTTCCTTCCACAACGCCCCAGCCCGCTTCCTTAAGGGCGGGGTCAATATGATCGGCTCTGGTTTCGGCTTCGTTCATGGAGAGAGTCCCTGTTCTTATAGGTTGCCGCTAAAGGCCTGGTGGAGCAGGGATTTTTTCAGAGCTTCGAGGGCGTCGAGTTTTTGCTGGTAGATGGACTCCACGTGCCGCACATGGATCGAAAGCTCATTGGCTTTCTCAACCTCAGCCCACTGTCGATCCATGGGCGGAACAGGGATTAGCAAGTTATTAAGAATATCGTGATTCAGGCTTGGCATCGTTGCCCCAACAGCCTGCCTTTCAAGATTCTCTTTGAATCTCTTAGAGCCAAAAACGTGGACGAAAAACTTCCCGTCCATTTCGCCCTTTAAGCGCACGAAGAACGATCCTGGAGTTGTCCCCAAAAGTGAGACACGAGACTAGACTCAGAAAATTCCAACGAGGAGAATTTGAGTCATGTCTGAAACGCGAAGGAAGTTCACGCGGGATTTTAAGGTAGCGG
>VFZU01000169.1 GCA_016870995.1 Acidobacteriota bacterium | reverse complement strand
CGGCGGTGGGACTCTACATTACTGGATGCAAAGGAGGGGCACATCCCCTCCTCTGCACTCCTCCCCTAAAAGCCCAGAAAGGCAGCATTGGCCAAATTCGTAATTGCAGAACTTGACATACACAACTTCAGCAGGTGGCTTGCGATGCGGATGGCCCCAAGAAGAAATTTGGGATCGAGCACTCTGTGAAAGGACAGCGGAACCAGAGTTTGCTAGGGATGCCAAAAAGAGGAACAGGACTAGAGTAAGTAGGGAAAAACGAGGGAAGGGAGTTTGCTCTGGAAGGAATGGCTCCCCGGGTAGGATTCGAACCTACAACCCTTCGGTTAACAGCCGAATGCTCTGCCATTGAGCTACCGAGGAACGCCTGCGACCTTTTTATTACAGCAAACAAAAGGGATGCCCGTCAACACCCTTGGCGTGGTTGTGTCTCACGGCAGAATCTTCAAGTCGAGGCGCGTTTCGCGCATCCGCCGGGCCCGCATGTCGCCGAGGTACTTTTCTCTGTATTGTTTTGCGAGGTCAATCTCGGCGTAAGCCAGGGTCGCATTTTGGCTGGCCTGGCTGAGACGGTCGCCATTGGGATCCTGTATGTACGTTGGATGATCGTAGCCGCTTGAGACCAGCGTGAATCGCCCTTCAATCGAACGGGCTTTGGCGAGCCACTCGTTGCCGCCCCAGATCGGCATGGCCACCACCTCCGCTCCTTGCATCGCGAGCGACTTCGTCGGTTCTGAAAAGAAGACGTCATAGCAGATCATGATGCCCAGCTTGCCAAAATCTGTATCGAAGACCTGCATCGCGTTGCCTGGGCTAAGGCCTCGCTCGATCTCTTCGCGAGGGAGCATGACCTTGCGGTACTTGCCAGCGAGGTTGCCCTTGCGGTCCAGGAGGATGGCCGTGTTGTAGATGAAATCGCCATCGCTCTCGTAGATTCCAGCGACAACATACATATTCTTCTCCCGAGCGAGCTGTCCAAGAAGCTTTGCCGTGTAGCCGTTGGCGGGCTCGGCCACTTCTGCGTACTTCTTGCTGCTACCGACGACAGTGACGCCTTCTCCAAAGACCAGGAGGTCGGTGGGTTTGGTGAGAGTTTGCCGACTGAGTTCGACGAGCTTGTGGATGTTGGCTTCGCCCCCTTGAGCGTTGCTAGGGCGGAAGTTGAGAGACGCGAGTCGGACGGGGCGTTTGGCCGGGGTTTCGGTGAGTTCGACGGCGGGATTTCGAAACACCACAGTTCCGAGCTGCGCATCGTAGAGCCACAGTTGAAGCTCTGCGCGCTTGGCGTTGGCCGGGGCTTGGACTTCTTCCCACACCCGAGTCCAGGGGCCAGAGCGCTCTTCGCGCCATGCGTATTCAGGATCGCCAATCGGGTCCCATTTGGCGTCGCGCCATTGGAGCCGAATCAGAACCTGCTGCCGGGGATTGCTTAATCCTTCAACCTGGTACTCGGCTTCGAAGCGAAACCAAAGGCCTGGTTGGATGCCGTTGACATTCTTGACCCAGCCTCCTGCGGCGGCCGGAGCGGCTGAACCAGTGAGAATCAGACTGCCGTCGGGCAGCTTGATTCCGGTCGGTTTTTGCTGCTGGCGAGGGCTCCAAATCTGCCATTCTTCCCGTTTTCCGGTGTCCTCATGAGCGCAGGCAATGAGTGCGATTGAAAGAATCCATCGAATCAGCCCAGTTCGATTTCCCATGAGAGCCCCCAAACAAGTTAAATTAAGAAAAGATTCCCTCAGCAATGATTACCACGAAGCCCGAGATTCAGGTCGACGTCAACTCACAAGAGACGTCCGAGTGGCTGGAAGCCCTCGATCAAGTCGTCGACATTACCGGACCAGAGCGAGCCAGCGAACTGCTGCAAAAGCTCATGGTTCGTGCCGCACAACTGGGTGTGACCGCGCCAATGCGTCTGAACACACCATACATCAATACGGTGCCCGTATGGGAAGAAGTCCCATACCCTGGGGACCTCGAAATCGAGCGCCGCATCAAGGCGTTTGTTCGTTGGAACGCGATGGCCATGGTGGCCCGCGCCAACAAATATGACGACGGTATCGGCGGGCACATCTCAACCTTTGCCTCGCTGGCCACGATTTCAGAAGTTGGCTTTAACCACTTCTTCCGTGGGTCGATTCAAGCCGCTGATGGCTCGACCCAGCCAGGCGACTTTGTTTACTACCAGGGCCATGCTTCTCCCGGTGTGTATTCGCGTGCTTTCCTCGAAGGCCGCTTGACCGAAGAGCATCTGAAGAACTTCCGCCATGAGCTGCGGGATACGCCCGGATTGTCGAGCTATCCGCACCCCTGGTTGATGCCGGACTTCTGGCAATTTCCGACCGTGTCGATGGGCTTGGGTCCGATCAACTCGATTTATCATGCACGCTTCCTGCGCTATCTCGAAAATCGTGGATTGATCGCGGCGACGGATCGCAAGGTGATTATGATCGGCGGCGATGGTGAGACGGACGAGCCGGAATCTCTGGGCGCCCTCACTCTGGCGACGCGCGAGAAGTTGGACAACCTGATCTTTATCATCAACTGCAACCTGCAGCGTCTGGATGGACCGGTACGTGGTAACGGTTCCATCATTCAGGAGTTGGAAGGAGCATTCCGCGGCGCAGGCTGGAACGTCATCAAGTGTCTCTGGGGCTCCAACTGGGATCCGCTTTTCGCCAAGGACAAGAACGGCACGCTGATCAAGCGCATGGCGGAGTGCGTGGACGGCGAGTATCAAAACTTCAAGGTGAAGGGCCCGTCGTTCATTCGCAACGAGTTCTTTGGCAAGTATCCCGATCTGGCCGACATGGTGGCAGAGATGACTGACGAGCAAATCATCGCGCTGAAGCGCGGTGGTCATGATCCGGTCAAGGTTTACAACGCACTACGGCGCGCCTACGATCACCGTGGCGGCCCCACCGTAATCCTGATGAAGACCATCAAGGGTTACGGTATGGGTGAGGCTGGCGAAGGCCGCAACGTGGCGCACAACACGAAGAAGTTGAATGAGAGCGAACTGGAATACGTGCGCAAGCGCTTCAACATCCCGGTGCCTGCCGAGGCTGCACTGACGGCAAGCTTCTATAAGCCAGACGAGAATTCTGCAGAAGCGCAGTACATGCGCACCCGGCGTGCTGCCATGGGCGGTCCCATTCCAGCTCGCAACCAGGGCAACTGGGCTTTGCAGGCGCCTCCAATGACCTCGTTCTCTGAGTCTGTGGATGGATCCGGCGGGCGGCCAGCGTCGACGACTGCTGCGTTTGTCGGCATCTTGAAGAGCATGCTCAAAGAGAAGGCGCTCGCGAAGTTTATCGTCCCAATCGTGCCGGACGAAGCTCGTACATTTGGTATGGAGTCGTTGTTCCGCCAGGTCGGTATTTACGCAAGCCAGGGCCAGCTTTATAAACCTGTCGATAGCGACATGTTCCTCTACTACAAGGAATCGCGCGACGGGCAGATCCTTGAAGAAGGCATCACCGAAGCGGGTTCAATGGCCAGCTTCACGGCGGCGGGCACAGCTTATGCGAACTTGAACACGCCGATGATTCCGTTCTACATCTACTACTCGATGTTCGGCTTCCAGCGCGTGGGCGATCAGGTTTGGGCGTTTGCCGATTCGCGCGGCAAGGGCTTCATGGTGGGTGGCACGGCAGGTCGTACCACATTGAACGGCGAAGGCTTGCAGCACCAGGATGGACACACCCATGTGTTGTTCAGCGTCGTGCCGACCTGCCAATGCTATGACCCGGCGTACGCGTATGAACTGGCTGTGATCATTCAGGACGGCATCCGCCGTATGTATGAAAACCGCGAGAATGTTTTCTACTACATCACCGTTTACAACGAAAACTATCCGCAACCGGCGATGCCGACGGATGTTCCGGATCTCGAAAACGGGATTCGTCGCGGGATCTACAAGTTGAAGAAGTCCTCCGTTGGAGAAGCGCAGGTACAGCTTTGGGGCTCCGGCCCGATGCTGAACGAAGCGCTGCGTGCCCAGCAGATTCTGGCCGAACGGTTCGGAATCGGCGCGGACGTTTGGTCGGTAACGAGCTACGTGAACCTGCGCCGCAATGCGGTCGAGGTGGAGCGTTGGAACCGGTTGCACCCGACGGAAACTCCACGCCGTACTCTGATCGAGGAAGTGCTCGATGGCTCACACGGCCCGATCATCGCTTCGAGCGAGTACATGAAGGTGGTGTCGGATCAGTTGGCCCCCTGGCTGTGTGGTCGATTGACTGCACTCGGAACCGATGGTTTTGGACGCAGCGAAAATCGTGGCTATCTGCGACGCTTCTTTGAAATCGACGCAGAATCGATTGTCGCCGCGACGCTCTCCAGACTGGCTCGTGACGGTAAGATGGAAGCTCATGCTGCCGCACAAGCTATTCGTGACCTCGGGCTCAATCCGGACGCCCCAAACCCAGCTACTCTGTAGCCTTTTCATCGTTGCCGCCACCGCGCTAGGGGGCGAGACAGTTCTCGACCGCTACGTGAGGGCGCCCGATGCCAGTTATAAATGGAACGCCGTTGGCACTTCGGTTGTCAGCGGCGTTTCTGTTTCCATGCTCGAGATGACGAGCCAGACATGGCGTAGCGAGAAAGATGTCGATAAGCCTGTTTGGAAGCATTTTTTGCAGATCTACAAGCCCGCCAATGCCAAGCCTGGCATTGCGATGTTGATGGTGGCCGGCGGGAATAACAAGGGGAACAAGCCGAACCCGGATCCCATAATGCTCGCGATCGCGAAAGATACAGGAATGGTCATGGCCGAGTTGCGGCAGATCCCGAGCGAGCCGTTGCGGTTTACGGGCGAATCGAAGGATCGCACCGAGGACGGAATTATCGCTTACACCTGGGACAAGTACATGCGCACCGGGGACGACCAATGGCCATTGCGACTGCCAATGACAAAGGCTGGCGTGAGAGCGATGGATACTGTGACTGCATACCTGAAGACGAAGGAAGGCGGAGAGATCAATATCGACCGCTTCATCGTAACCGGCGGCTCGAAGCGGGGATGGACGACGTGGACGATTGCGGCGGTGGACAAGCGCGTGGTCGCGATCGCCCCAATGGTGATTGACCTGTTGAACATTGTGCCGAGCTTTATTCATCACTATCGCGCTTATGGCTTCTGGGCACCGGCTATCAAGGACTACACAGACATGAACATTATGGGCTGGCTTGGTACGAAGCAGTTCAAGAACTTGATGAAGATTGAAGAGCCGTATGAGTACCGCGATCGCTTGACGATGCCGAAGCTGATCATCAATTCGGCCGGCGATGACTTCTTCCTGCCGGATAGCTCGCAGTTTTACTACAAAAAGCTGCTCGGCGAAAAGCATCTGCGCTATATGCCAAATACTCGGCACGGCCTTGAGCCAATCGGCGTGAGCCAAAGTCTGGCGGCGTTCTGCGATTCGATCGCGAACAACCGGCCGATTCCTGATTTCAACTGGAAGGTTGACAAGAACGCCGGTACGATCGAGGTCAATGCCACGCAGGCACCGAAAGAACTCAAGCTATGGCAGGTGACAAATCCGAAGGCGCGGGACTTTCGATTGACCGAAACAAAGGCTACATGGACATCACAAAAAGTGGCATTGACCAACGGGAAGTACGTTGCGAAAGTGGCGAAGCCCGCCAACGGATTTACCGCATTCTTCGTCGAGCTGATTTATGATTCTGGCTCGAAGCATCCGCACACGTTTACTACTGAGGTGAATGTGGTGCCGAACACCTACCCATTCACATTCGTAAAGCAGCCGAAGCCCTAAGGTTTTAGGGTGCCTGCGTCAGAGATAATGTTCACGCTCTTTTGTGATTTTTCGGAAACAAAGGTCACCTTAACTTCGCGCGTGCGAGGGAAGAGCTTTGTGGCGCCAAACTTGATCTCACTCGTGATCGGTTTGGCGCATGCCAGATCATAATGAGCGTGAACTTCAGCGTGTTGCGGCCCTTCGCGGTGCACTTCAACTTCCTTATGGGTCAATTTGCAAGCAGACGATGCTGGGAAGATGACAAGTTCTGATCCGCGTTTCCGCAGCGTATCAAGAGCGGCAGTGACAACCTGTTTTTGAGCCGCGGTTTTCGGTTCGGATTCAAAGCCGATAACCCCGTCCGCTGGGGACTCGAATTCGACTTCGCCCTTTAGGCCTTCCATAGCGATCTTGATTTCGGCCGAGCCATGGACATGGGCCTTCTGCGATTTGCCCTGCGGAAACAAAAGCGTCGCGCAAAAACTCATTACTAACACGATTTTCATGATTTCCTTTTATCCTAATAGAATTATGCTCGTTCCCGCTTTCTGGCTCGTGGTGTCTTTGCAGGCACAGTTTGGTGTGCGCGTGCCGGACGAATCCCGTTCGCCCATGGCAATCCGGCCTTCCTCCAGTAACAGTTGCAAGCTATCCGTTGGTGGCGAAGCGTGGGTTGGCAAGGAAATGTCAAGACGTCCAAACTTCGTCCAGCGGATTCATAGTATCTCGACCTTCAGTTAAGCCCTTCGCCTCGATATAAGGTTGCTTTGCCCAAGGCGCGCAGCGGTCAAGGCCAAGCGCAGCTTGCCCGTAGGGTCGCCTTGACGGC
>VFZU01000168.1 GCA_016870995.1 Acidobacteriota bacterium | reverse complement strand
CGTCCTGGCCCATCACTGCCTTCCAGTCCGCTTTTGCGCTATTCTGCTTTCGGGTCATCTGCCTTTCCTCTTTCTCCGCCGCTAACGGATTTGTGAAAGGTTTAGCATGACCCATTTCCTTTTTGCAGAACTCTTAATACTTAACCCCGGCAAGGTAAGAATTTCCCGCTTCATCCACAAGAAAAGCGCCCAGCGTTGCTGTGGATGACCCGCCGTAGTAGGTTCCCCAGATCAACTTGCCACTCGGGTCGAGTTTGGCAATGTAGAGATTATTCCAGCGATAAGGCTCCAGCGTGCTGCGATAAGAAGATCCAATCAGTGCGGTAGCGACATACAGGTTTCCAGCGGAATCCCGCCCATGCAGCATCCGATAGTTGCTCACATCGATCCCTAGATAAGTACCCCAATCGAGAGTCAACCGTTGGCCCAGGAGCGCGGAAATCGAGAGTGACGCCACAAGGAGTAGTCGCATACTTGAGTTCGCGCCATTTCCCGCATTCTCGCGTCAGCGCTTCTTTCAGCCTGGCCAAATCCAACCTCCACTCCCCCTTCTGGCAAGTAGGTGTCCCCAAAGCAGAACGATTTCCGCTGCATCCCCAAGACTGCTGACAACTAGCCATCACTCCCCCGATTGATCACCCAAGCCGCTCTCACTGCCAATTGAGCCGTCGGCTAAAGTCAACCGGGGTCCGCAGGCCCGCGTGAATACTCAAGGCTGAGTCGAATTCTCTCAATCACGGCCTCTACTCCTTAAGGAACTGCGAAAGCTCCCTCGCAGATGACGACGATCTCGTCCGCCCAACGATTCCAATACTCCATCGCCCCGATCAGGTTGAATATCTCTCTGGCCGAGCCGAGTGTTTGCTTGTTGAAGGCATTCTGAGCAAACCCACGACCTTCGTTTTAACTAATATTCTGAACACCCTCGTGTTATTCAGTGCCGAAATTTCTTAGCGCGAAGCCTTCATCGGCAACGCCCGAGCCGTCCAATTCGAATCCATCGGCCTCACAAAGCCGCCAGAATCGCCAGGAAATACAAGCGAACCAAACCTGATCTCATCTGCCCGGGATGTCTCTAGCGGTAGTTCCCCGACATGGCCAACACACTCGTTGCCCCCAACAGCAACCCATCGAATCGCGTTACCCTGATAGTTGGGTATTTCTGCTTGAAAATCGGTTTTGTTAGTTTAGGTTGTCCCAAGAATCTTGTGGATTCAGAAGTCATGATGGGGCAACTCGCCGCTCATGGTCACGAGCTTACGGCTAATCCGGAAGACGCCGAAGTCATCGTCGTCAACACCTGCAGCTTCATCAATCCAGCCAAGCAGGAATCGGTCGACACCATCATCGAGATGGGCCGTTATAAAGAACTCGGCAAGGCCAAGCGCCTCGTCGTTGCCGGTTGCCTCGTAGAACGCTTCCGCGGCGAGATTGAAGACAGCCTCCCCGAAGTGGACGCCCTCGTCGGCACTAATGAAATCGAGAAGATCGTCGAAGCCTGTGAAGGCGAAAAGTTCACCCCCGAATCGACGCCCTACCTCTATCACGACCTCTCGCCCCGCGTCCTCACCACCGGTCGCTATTCGGCTTACATCAAGATCGCCGAAGGTTGCGACCATCCTTGCACCTTCTGCGTTATCCCCCAATTCCGCGGTAACTTCCGCAGCCGCCGTTTTGAGTCGATCGTTTCCGAAGCCACGCGCCTATTCGGCCAGGGTGTCCGCGAGATCAATCTCATCGGGCAGGACACAACCAGCTACGGCGAAGATCTCGGCATCAAAGACGGCCTCGCCCATCTGCTCGGCCGCCTCGCCTCCATTGAAACCCCCTTTGAAAAATGGGTGCGCTTCCTCTACTGCTATCCCAACCGCGTCACCCAGCAACTGCTCGACACCATCGCAAGCCACGCCGCACTCGTCAAGTACATTGACATGCCGCTCCAGCATGCCAGCCGCAACGTTCTCAAGCTGATGAAGCGCGGCTCCAACGCCGATGCCTTCCTCAAGTTGCTCGAGCGCGTCCGCGCCACCATCCCCGGCGTTGCCATCCGCACCTCGATGATCGTTGGCTTCCCTGGCGAAACCAAGGAAGACTTCGAAGAACTCGTCCAGTTTGTCCAAGCCGCGAATTTCGATCGCCTCGGCGTCTTCAAGTATTCCGACGAAGAGACTTCAAAGTCCTTCGAACTCGGCGCCAAAGTCGATGGCCGCACCATTCACAACCGCCAGCAGCGTCTCATGGCCGTCCAGCGCAAGATCTCGCGCAAGGTCAATAAGAGCCTCATCGGTCGCGAATTCCCCATCCTCATCGAAGGTCCTTCTGAGGAAACCGACCTGCTCTGGCAGGGCCGCCTCCCCTCACAGGCTCCCGAGATCGATGGCTTCTGCCTCATCAACGACGTCTCCGATGGCGCTCTCGCCAAAGGCCAGATCCGCCGCATCCGCATCACCGAAGCCCACGATTACGACCTGATCGGCGAAGTCTTTGGCGCACCGGAAACCAATCTGCCACGCCTCATCGAAAACCCCTTCCCGATCCTCAACGCCGCGCCGAAACGGCAGCACCAGCACATCTAACTCACGATGCCCTTGCAGGCCAAATGTCCGATCTGTCGAAAAGTCACCGAGCAGGGTGACAATTTCTTCCCATTCTGCGGCGAGCGATGCCAGAGGATCGACCTCGGCAATTGGTCAAGCGAGGAGTACCGTATCCCGGGCGCGAGCGTTCATCACGGCAAGGAGGAAGAAGACGATGAAACTCGCTCTCGCTGAAGTCATTGCTACCAGTTTTTATTCTGGTTACGCTCCCAAAGCACCCGGCACTGCTGGGGCGCTGGTTGGCGTACTTCTCGTCTACTTGCTCCACCGCTTCACTTACTTCACTTCCTTCCACGTGCTGGGCTTCGTGCTCCTGTTCCTGATCCCCTCCGTCTGGGCCACCAACGTTTTGATCGATGCCCTCAAAACAAAAGACCCGCAATGCGTGGTTGTCGACGAAGTGCTCGGCCAGATGCTTGCTTTCGTCGGGTCCGGTCTCGACCAGCCCCTCACCTACCTCTTGGCCTTCGGGTTCTTCCGCCTCTTCGATATCTATAAACCGTTTCCCGTTCGTCAGTTCGAACGTCTGTCGGGTGGTTGGGGAGTCATACTTGACGACCTGATGGCCGGCCTTTACAGCGCCGCCATGCTTTACATACTGCGCAACTTCCTCAACCTCCCTCTGTAAGAATAGAAATAGCCCCATGTCCTCCATCCGTATTGATCGTGTCCTGCCCGAGGCCGCCTTGCCGGGCGGTGAATTCTTGATCCGAGGTGCTAACCTCGGCGGCGAAGAGCGGCCTCATGTCCTCTTTGGAGACGCTCATGGTTCAGTTGTGGTTGGCTCGGGAAACCTCGTCATCGCAAAAGTCCCTGAAGCGATTGCCTATGGTGATCTCACCGTCCGCCGCCAAGGCGAGTCCTCCGATCCCTATCACTGCGCGATTGGGATTCAGATCGCCGACAGCCTCCATCCCGTGGCAAATCCTGCTTGTGATTCCGAAGGCAACATCTACGCCACCTTCTCCGGCAGCCGCGGCCAGAAAACTCCCGTCTCGGTTTACAAGATTGACCTCAATTATGAGTGCCGCCCCTTCGTCAGCGACGTGATGAACGCCACCGGCCTCGCCTTCGATCAGGATGGCCTGCTCTACGTCTCCAGCCGCAACGACGGCACCATCTTTCAGGTCACACCGTCAGGTAACATTGCCACCTTCGTCGAAGGGATGGGCATTGCCACCGGTCTCGCCTTCGACCCGGCGGGCAACCTCTACGTCGGTGACCGTTCCGGCACCATCTTCAAGGTCAACCAGCAGCGCGATGTCTTCGTCTTCGCCACGCTGGAGCCGTCGGTCGCCGCCTACCATCTCGCCTTCGGTCCGGATTCCTACCTGTACGTAACCGGCCCCACCACATCCAGCTTTGACTCCATCCAGCGCATCGCCCCCAATGGCGACGCCGAGGTCTTTTATCGCGGGCTGGGCCGCCCGCAAGGTATCGCCTTTGATCGCGATGGCAACCTCTATTGCGCCGCCAGCTACGCCGGGCGTCGCGGCGTGGTCCGCATCAACCCAAAGCGTGAGGCCGAGCATTTTCTCTCTGGCCACGGTATCGTCGGCCTCTGCCTGCTGCCTCCCCGTTCGATGGCCGTCGCCACCAACAATTCCATCTACCGCGTCGATGTCGACATCGCTATGGCATAGATGCGTGCCGCAATCATTGCCGTAGGCAGCGAGATGCTGACTCCAAGCCGGGTCGATACCAATTCGCTGTTCCTCACGGAAAAACTGAACCTCCTCGGTGTCGAACTCAGCCAGAAGATGGTTGTCGGCGACCATCGCGAAGAACTCGTTGCCTCCATTCGCTATTGCCTCGATCATGTCCAACTGCTGCTGATCACTGGTGGCCTCGGGCCTACTGAGGACGACCTCACCCGCGAAGCCGTCGGTCTCGCCACGGGCCGCGAAGTTCGATTCGACGACCAGGTCTGTGCCGCGCTGGAAGCCCGCTTCGCTTCCATGGGGCGTAAGATGGCCGAGATCAACAAGCGCCAGGCTTATGTCCTCGAAGGTGCCGAGGTGCTTCCCAATCCTCGCGGTACCGCCCCGGGCCAATGGCTCGAACTCGAAGGCGGAAAAATCATCGTCGTGCTTCCTGGCCCGCCCGGCGAAATGAAGCCGATGGCCGAGGCCGAGTTCTTCCCTCGCCTTGAAAAAATCCTGCCGCCTCTCGCCCTCTCAACAGTCACTCTCCGCCTCACCGGCATGGGTGAATCTGACCTTGATGCTTTGATTGCGCCCATCTACAAGCAATACGAAAACCCTGTCACCACCATCCTCGCCAAAACGGGCGATCTCACCGTCCACCTTCGTGCTCAAACCACCTCACAGACCGAGGCCGATCGCCTCACCTCGGAGTTGAGTGCAAAGATCGAAGCGCTTTTAGGCATCCGCATCTATTCGCGCGATGGCTCTCCACTCGAGTCAGCCGTGCTTCGCTTGCTCGAGAGCAAGGGTCAAACTGTCGCGGTTGCCGAGAGCCTCACCGCAGGGCTTGTCGGGTCCCGCTTTGGCAGCGTACCTGGTGCCTCCCGTTGCTTTGTCGGCGGCTTTATTACTTACAACGCTCAGCAAAAGAGCAGCCTCCTGGGCGTCGATACTGATGTTCTTGCCCAACATGGCGAAGTCTCAGAACCGGTCGCCCTTCAAATGGCCAGCGGAGCCTGCTCCCGATCTGGTTCAGATTGGGCACTCAGCTTTACCGGGTTCGCCGGTCCCGATGGTGGAACCGAAGAGAATCCCGTCGGCACCGTTTTCATCGGTGTTGCCGGCCCGAACCAATTTCTGAAAGCCCATCGCTTCCGCTACCCGGCAGGCGATCGCGACCGCGTCCGCGCCTTCGCCGTCCAATCCGGTTTGAATTTGCTGCGCCTCGCTTTGCACGAACCTAAGGAGGTGAATAATGCCTAGACCACAACGCAATGTTTTGGGCCAGATGCTCGAGCCGTGCTCAAAAGACCCCATGACTGGCTTTTACCGCACAGGTTGCTGCGAAACCGGCGACGAAGACGAAGGCCGCCATCTCATCTGCGCCATCATGACCGACGAGTTCCTCCAGTTTTCGAAGTCAAAGGGTAACGATCTCTCGACGCCACGCCTCGATTGGGGCTTCCCGGGGCTTAAAGCAGGCAACCAATGGTGCCTTTGCGCCCTGCGCTGGAAAGAGGCGTTGCTCGCCGGATGTGCGCCGCAAGTGGTTTTAGAATCAACACATCACAACGCTCTCCAGTACGTCACCATGGAGGACCTGCATGCACACGCCGTGCACCGCGGCGGTGGTATGGTTAGCTAGCGTTGCGCAACGGCCTCCGATGCCTTATACTAAAGAATTGTGTTGGTCACAGCAGAGCTGTGCGCCTTCCCTATCTGGCAAAACCAATCCCCTGGTTGCGCAAGTTGGAGTCAAGTTATGTCCAAAGTATGTCCCATCACCGGCAAGCGGCCAATTAGTGGTCACACTGTTTCGCACGCGAACAACAAGACCAAGCGCCGGTTTGAACCGAACCTGCACGAAAAGCGGATTTGGGTGGCGAGCGAAAATCGCTTCATCCGCATCCGTCTGTCTGCCAAGGCTCTCCGCACCATCGACAAGGTCGGTGTGGATGCAGTGTTGCCCCTGATCCGTAAGAAGTAACAAGAGGAAACCCGAATGCGCATCAATATCAAGCTCGTTTCAACAGCCGGCACAGGGCACTATTACACCACCACCAAAAACCCCAAGAAGACCACGGAGAAGCTTCTGAAGAAGAAGTTCGATCCGGTCATCCGCAAGCACGTCGAGTACAAAGAGTACAAAATTTCCTAGTTCCGACTGCTTTCAAGTTCTTCAAGAAAGCCGCCCTTATCGGGCGGCTTTCTTGCGTTTCGGCAGGATCTTTTTCAGTTCCTTGGAAATTCCCCACGTCAGCCCGAGGCAGATCAATCCAAAATAACCGCACCGGATCAGCGCCATGCCTACGGTCTCACCGTAGCTGTCTCCAGTGAACTTGAACTTCGGCACATTACGCAGCGCGTCGTAATCGAGGTACTGCCGTTTGGCTAGAAACCCAAGCGTGTACTTGCGCCATTGCTCGTGGTATTCAATCGCCGCTGTTCTGAATCTGGAATACCTGACTAGCCCGGATTTCTCACCAGCTCTCCGCACTCCCCACTTTGGCCCGGAACAGCGAAGGTGTGGCGAAGCTCCGGACTTCTGAAAAAACGTAAAAATCGACTTTTGTTTGTTTCCGCACACTTACGAACAG
>VFZU01000167.1 GCA_016870995.1 Acidobacteriota bacterium | reverse complement strand
GAGCGTCTCGGCTACAAAACGCCAACTCAAGCTCGTCGCGATTTTTCTGTTGAATTCAAAATTGCTGCGTGATTCAATGGCAATAATTCACTCCCAACGCGCTGTCCACCACGTCCGGAGCGGAACACGCGAGGCTACCTGAGAACCGGGAGCGGGCCTTTGCAACGGTTGTGGTGGAAGCCGTGAATGAAGTGGGCAACCCGACGATTCTCGCAACCTTGACTGTGGTCGCGGCGATTTTGCCAATGGCATTTGTGGGCGGTTTGATGGGTCCGTATATGCGACCGATCCCGATCGGGGCTACGGCGGCGATGTTGTTCTCAATAATTGTGGCGTTTTTGGTGACTCCGTGGGCCGCTGTGCGGTTGCTTGAGGGCCACGCCACGACAGCGCACCAAGACGAACGGGAAGATCTCGTGACTCAGATGTATCGGCGCTACATGGATCGACTGTTGCACCGTCCCCTATGGACCGGCGGCTTTCTCATGGGCGTGGTTGTGCTGCTGGTTGGGGCGATGCTGCTGTTTCCGCTGGGCTAGGTAAAGGTGAAGATGCTGCCCTTCGATAACAAGAGCGAGTTCCAGGTGATTGTGAACATGCCCGAAGGGACAGCGCTTGAAGAGACGCAGCGCGTCGTAGCATTGCTGGCGCGCGAAGCAATGGCGCAACCTGAAGTCGTCGATGCGCAAACCTATGCCGGTACTGCCTCACCGCACAACTTCAACAGGCTGGTGCGTCATTACTATCTCAGGTCTGGCGCTAACGTCGCGGACATCCAGCTGAATCTGCTCAGCAAGGCCGATCGCAAGCAGCAGAGCCATGAGATTGCCAAGCAGGTGCGAGTGAGGTTGGCTCCGCTGGCGGCAACACTGGGTGCGAAGATCCAGGTGGCCGAGGTGCCTCCGGGTCCGCCTGTGCTCGCAACGTTGGTGGCTGGAGTTTACGGCCCGACCCAGCAGGGGCAAAAGCAGGTGGCTGCCGAGCTTCTCGAGATCTTCGGCCGCACTCGTGGCGTTGTCGATGCGGACTGGTATGTCGAAGAAGAACAGCCGAAGAAGTACCTGCGTGTGGATTGCGAGAAGGCTGGGTTGCATGGCATTGCACCGGCGGCGATTGCGGATGCGGTGAGGTTGGCAACGATGGGTTCAACGGCGGGACTGTTGCATCAAGAGTTAGAGCAGGAGTCCGTGCCGATCGTGATGAGGCTCAATAAGGCTGAGCGCGTGGATCTGGACCGGATCCGGCGCATCCGTGTGCCGGGAGCGAACGGGGCGATGGTGGTGATCAGCGAGTTTACGACCGTCGTGGACACGCGGGAAGAACGCAACACCTATCACAAGAACCTGATGCCGGTGACTTAAGTGACGGCTGATGTCGCAGGAGAAATCGAAAGCCCGGTTTACGCAGTACTCGCAGTTGGCCCCGAGATTGAGAAATACAAACCCTATGGCTACACGATCGAGCAATACGTGGCGCAACAACTCTTCGACAGCAGCCGCTATGCAATGAAGTGGGACGGAGAGTGGCACATTACCTATGAGGTGTTTCGCGATCTTGGAATCGCATTTGCAGCCGTACTTGTGCTGATTTATGTGTTGGTGGTGGGATGGTTTGAGAGCTTTGTGACGCCGCTAGTAATCATGGTTGCGATTCCGTTTTCGCTCGTGGGAATCCTTCCCGGTCATGCACTCTTGAGCGCATTTTTCACGGCGACTACGATGATCGGCTTTATCGCGGGCGCGGGGATTGTCGTTAGAAACTCGATCATCCTGGTCGACTTTATTGAGCTGCGACTCAAAGAGAGCATGGCCCTGGACGCGGCTGTGATTGATGCGGGGGCGGTTCGCTTTCGTCCCATGATGCTGACGGCAGCAGCAGTCGTAGTCGGCTCTGGCGTGATTTTGTTCGACCCGATTTTTCAGGGTCTTGCCATCGCGTTGATGGCCGGTGAGATTGCTTCACTAGCGTTGTCCCGCGTTACCGTTCCAGTAGTTTATTTTCTAATCCAGAAGTATCTGAGGAGAGTCTCATGAATGTAGAAAGAATGTTGCGCATGATTGCCGGAGCACTGATTGTTTTGAGCGTCGTGTTCGCAAAGACCGTCGACCCGCGTTGGTATTGGTTCACCGCCTTCATTGGGCTGAATCTTTTCCAGTCGGCTTTCTCCAACTGGTGCCCGATGATGACATTCTTAATGAAGCTTGGAGTGAAGGGATAGTTGTCATAGTGAAGAAAATCAAGGCCTCGATTCCGGACGCATTGATCGACTCAATTGCGCAACGCTTCCGGGCCATGGGCGAGCCGTCTAGACTGCGGATCTTGCGAGAGTTGATGCAAGGGGAAAAGAGCGTGTCGCAATTGGTGGAATCGACGGGATTGACCCAATCGAATACCAGCCGCCACTTGCAGGCGCTTTTCGAATCTGCGCTGGTAGCTCGGCGAAAATTCGGACTCGAAGTGATCTATTATGTGTCTGACCCTATGGTGGAGCAATTGTGCGAACTGATGTGTTCAAGCGAACTCAAGCGCCTCGAGTCGGCATGGAAGCAGGCCCAAGTGGGAACGCGTGGCTGATCCCTGGCTGGTATTGCCGCTCGCGGTTTTGATCGGGGTGGTGCTGGGTGCGTTGGGTAGTGGCGGCGCCATACTTGCATTGCCTGTGTTGGTTTACGTAGCGGGTTTGCCCGTGCGCCAGGCTGTTGCTGTGTCGCAATTGGTGGTTGGGCTGGCTTCACTCGTTGGCACGTTGCTGCAATTCAGGACGGGCCGGATTGCTTGGCGTGAGGTGTTGCTATTTGCCTTGGTAGGAATTCCCGCAACGCGGGTTGGGACCTTCGTGGCGACTCGGGTGGAGGCGCAACTGCTGATGATCGGCTTCGCAGGAGTCATGATTGCAGCGGGATCTCGTATGTTGTTGACGACCTCCAAGGCAGAGGGCGGGCAGCGCAGCCGGATTTGGATTTCGCTGATGGCGGGGTTGCTGGTGGGGTTTCTGACGGGTTTTCTCGGAGTGGGGGGAGGGTTTCTGCTGGTGCCAGCATTGATCGCGCTGGCTGGTTTGGACGCCAAGCAGGCAACTGCCACTTCTTTGCCTGTGATCGCCGTCAATACTCTGAGTGGAGCCATGCAACAGAGCGAGCAATGGCTTGGGGTGGCTGGGCTGGCATTCAGCTTTTTAGGCGCAACTCTGGTTGGGACTTTCGTTGGGCTGCGATGGGGTAGTTTAGCCAGCGAGGCGAAACTCCGGCAGGCTCTGGGGATGATTCTCGTGGCAGTCGGAATCGTGGTTGGCGTGCTGAATGCGTTGCGTTTCTAGCGCCTACAGCTTGAGCAAGTCCTCAGGGCTTGGTGGAGGGACTTGTTCGTCGTCATCCGGCTCGTCATGAGCCGATTCCCAAGCCTCTTTCACCAATGCCCAGGTTGCCCGTTGCAGGTCCTTCAGGCCCTTACCAGTGATGGCCGAAATCACGTGCAACGGCAGGCCCTGTTCTTCACAGAACTCTTTCAGCTCCTCCAGACGGGTTTCGTCCTGGGCCGAATCGAGTTTTGTGGCCACGATGATCTGAGGCTTTTCGAGAAGCTTTTCGCTGAAGCTGCCGAGTTCGTTTTGAATGATGTGATAAGCCTCGACCGGTCGCTTTTCGTTGAACTCAGAGAGGTCGATGAGGTGCAGCAGCACGCGAGTACGTTCCACGTGGCGCAAAAAGGTGATGCCAAGGCCGTGCCCTTCGCTGGCACCTTCGATTAGGCCAGGGATGTCGGCCATGATGAAAGTCTCGCGGCCGAATTCATCCATGGAAACGACGCCGAGCACTGGTTCTTTGGTCGTGAACGGATAGGCGGCAATCTCTGGCTTGGCGGCAGACAGTCTTGAGATCAGGGTGCTTTTGCCGGCATTCGGGAAGCCGACCAGGCCAACATCGGCAAGCAACTTCATCTCGAGACGCAAAGTGTAGGTATGGCCTGGGATGCCATCTTCCTTTTCCGTAGGGGCTTGATGCGTTGAAGTGGCAAAGTGCTGGTTGCCGCGGCCGCCACGCCCTCCTTTGGCGACGACGAATTGTTCACCGTCAAAGGTAAAGTCGTGAATCTGCTCTCCGGTATCCCAGTGGTAGACGACCGTGCCGACAGGAACTTTCACAATGAGAGACTCGCCATTGCGTCCTGTGCGGTTAGAGCCCTCGCCATGCCTTCCGCGGTCCGCGGTGTGCTCAGGGTTCATCCGGAGGTGAAAGAGCGTGTTGTAGTGCCGGGATGCTTCAAAAATGACATCGCCGCCGCGGCCGCCATCGCCGCCAGACGGGCCGCCACGCGGAACGAACTTCTCGCGCCGAAATGCGGAGCAACCGTTGCCGCCGTCGCCGCCGCGGACGTAGACTTTCGCTTCGTCGATGAATTTTGAAGAGTGGACCATAAATGCAAAAGGCCGCCAAGCATACAGCTGGCGGCCGAACCAGATTCCTTAAAGCGGAAGTTAGTTAACGCTGACTTCCTTGATGCTGACAAACTTGCCCATGCGACCACGATCGCGGAACTCCACGATGCCGGGGATGCGGGCGTAAAGAGTGAAATCCTTGCCAACTCCAACGTTTTCGCCGGGGTTGATGCGGGTGCCGCGTTGACGAACAAGAATCGATCCGCCAGTGACCAATTCGCCGCCGAAGCGCTTCACACCCAATCGTTGACTGTCGGAATCGCGACCGTTTCTCGTAGAGCCTGCGCCTTTTTTACTTGCCATTGCCTTTTAACTCCTGTTGCTCTTGCGGCCGCGTTAGGCGATCGCGTTGACTTTCACTTCGGTAAAGTTCTGCCGGTGACCCTGCGTGCGCTTGTACTGCTTCTTGCGCTTGAACTTAAAAACGATGATCTTGGCGGCGCGGCCATGCTTGGTCACGGTGCCGGTTACCTTGAGGGCGGCGGCGTCGGCGCCAGTTTTGATACCGGCATCGCCGGCAACCATCAGAACCTTGCCCAATTCGACTTCAGCGCCGGGCTCGGCGGCGAGGGTGTCCACTCGAACAAGATCACCGGGAGCGACACGGTACTGCTTACCGCCGGCTTCAATCACTGCGTACATAACTCTGTCTGTTTCCTTTAAAGGCGGATCAAACTGTGGGAAACCAGCGCTGTATGCACGCAAAAGCGAGCGGGAGTGCTGCCACAAACTCTAAGTCTACCGGATTTTTATCGGGGCTGCAAGTCGCGGTGATAAGCTGCCCGATATATGAAGACTGTTCTGGTTTATGGGGATTCGTTGAGTTGGGGGATCGTGCCGGGTACCCGGAAGCGGCTTCCATTCACGCAAAGATGGCCTGGCGCGATGGAATTGGCGCTCCAGGGCAAGATTCGCGTCATTGAAGATTGTTTGAACGGGCGGCGGACGGTGTGGGAGGATCCTTTCAAGCCAGGGCGAAATGGACTGGTTGGACTCGGTCAGCGGATGGAAGTGAACTCGCCTCTGGATTTGGCGATCGTGATGTTGGGCTCCAATGACTTTCAGTTCTCGACCCCGTTTACGACTCCCTGGAGCGCGGCTCAAGGTGTGGCCTCGATTGTCGGGGAGATGCGGCGGGCCCCAATCGAGCCCGGAATGTTGGCTCCACCGATTCTGATCGTGACTCCGCCTGCGTTGAGGCAATCCGAGGTGCAACCGATGCCGAAATTCGAAGGCGCTCATTTGCGCTCCGCTGGTTTATCTGTCGGGCTGGAAGAGGTGGCGAAGGATCTTGGTTGCGCATTCTTCGATGCCAGCCAAGTGGCGAAGACCAGTGCGACCGATGGCGTTCATCTCGACGCAGATCAACATGAGTTGATGGCTCGGGCGATGGCTGATGAAGTGACGCGGCTCTTGTTTCGATAGACTGCCGACATGAACTCAAGAAGAGAAGTCTTGGCCCTCGGAGCAGTGGCTTGTTTCGGGCAGACAAATGACACGCCGAAATGGAAGTCAAAGGTGATCGACATCCATTTGCACTGGCGCCAGGATTTGCGTTTGGAGAAGGACGCCAATCTGGTTCACATGGACGGCTGCGGGGTCGGCAAGGCGGTGCTGCTGACTCGCGCGCAGGCGGGGGATGCTGCTGCGGCCGTCATGGCGAAGTTCCCCGAGAAGTTCATCTGGTCCGTGAGTGCCGATATCACCAAGCCCGATGCAGAGCAGGTGCTGACAGAGGCAGTGAAGAAAGGGGCGAAGGCCTTTGGCGAACTGAAGTTTCACGTCGCTGCCGATGGGCCCGAACTGCGTCGCGCTTATGCGCTGGCCGCAGAGTTGGATGTGCCCATCCTGATCCACTTCCAAGAAGTGGACCATTTTGAAGGGGAAGGGAAGTGGTCTACCGGTTTCAAGAACTTCGCGACGATGTTGAAGGCTTATCCGAAGACAAAGTTCATCGGGCACGCCGATGCGTTTTGGGCCAATATCAGCGCGGACTATCGGGAAGAAACGGCCTATCCCAGCGGACCGGTGAAGCCGGGCGGCGTCACCGACAAACTGCTGAGCGATTTCGGTAATTTATACGGCGATCTATCGGCAAACTCTCGCAACAACGCGATGTCGCGCGATCCGGAGTTCTCGGCCGGGTTTCTGAAGCGCCACCAAAACAAGCTGATGTTCGGCAGCGATTGCGCTTGTTCGGACGGGCGGGGCAGCGGAGTGTCGCAGCAAAAGAATCCCGCGGCGAAGCGACTGGCGGGTAAGTGTGTCGCGCGCGAAACTGGAGTTGTCCCCAAAAGTGAGACACGAGACTAGACTCAGAAAATTCCAACGAGGAGAATTTGAGTCATGTCTGAAACGCGAAGGAAGTTCACGCGGGATTTTAAGGTAGCGGCGGTGAAGCGGCTG
>VFZU01000166.1 GCA_016870995.1 Acidobacteriota bacterium | reverse complement strand
CTCCTTCCGCAGCCCCGGAATCGTGTTTGTTTTCTCTCGACATCGAACATCTCCTTTCGAACATTTTCTCTATGAAATGTCCCAGGGAGCTGTCCATCAAAATCGCGGAGCGGGAGAATCCTAGGAGGGATAATGAAAAAGTTTTTCTTATTGACTGTCGCAATGATCGCTTCAGTCGCCGTTTCTGCAGCTGCTACAGTAGTGGTTGACTGCTCGAATGTTGCCAACAGCGGTAACGGTGGGGTCGGTGCAGAAGTTGTGACTTGCCCCGCCTTCAACTCGTTGCCGCCTAACGTCCAAATCACCAGCGTTGGTATCTTTGTTCTCAGCACCTTCAATGGTAATGGCAGCGCTTCGACAGGTGCGGATGGCCAGCTGCAGATCAATGTCAACTACAACCCTTCGATCGGCACTCCGGATGACGCAGATTGCAACTTGGATAGCGCTAGCGTAACCGCTTCCTTGTTCTGTGGCAGCGCAGGCGCCCCGATCTTCACCGCCGCTGGTTCCGGGACCAATACTTACGCCGCATTCACGGTAAACGTCAGTTTCACCAAAGGTATTGACGTAAACAACGTTTACGGCGGAGCCGCTACCGGTGCCGTTGCCGTCGTCTACACATACGATACGATTCCCACCAACGGGGAAGTCCCCGAACCCAGCACCGTCGCCCTCATCGGCGCAGGCTTGGTTGGTGTGGCCGCAGCAGCCCGTCGCCGTCGCAGCTAGCTCCAAGCAGTACGTCTTATCTTTCAATTCTCAGGGTCACGCTTCGGCGTGACCCTTTTTCTATTTCATGACCTCAACCTTCGTTCGCAATCCTATCCTGATCGCCCTGCTGCTCTTCTTCGCAGGCGCCCTTTTGAGTTTCCATCTGACAGCGAACTATTTCGGAGTCAGCCTGGACGAAGGCATCTACCTCAATGGCGGCCAGCGGATTGCATCCGGAGAATCCATCTACGTGGACTTCTTCGCCTTCATCGGTCCCGTTATCTACTGGATTCAAGCGGGACTCTATTCGATCTTTGGGGGCCGACTGCCAAGTCTGCGTTGGTCCACCGCTATTTCCGTAGGTGCAATCGTTGCCGGCCTTTCCTTCTTCGTCAGACAAATTAGCGGGACAACCTGCGGGCTCCTCGGCAGTCTCGTCTGGTTGGGCGTCTGGCTCGATCTCCCCAACCGCATGGAAGTAAACCATCGATGGGTGAGTATGGCCTTTTTTGCACTCGCCACCGCGATCCTTCTATGTGCACCCGCTGCAAGCAAGCTTCTCAATGCACTCGCCGGTGTGCTCTTGGCCTTCGCAATTTTCACGACCCCCAGTTTCGCTGTTAGCGCACTAATGATCGCAGGGTACCTGGCATTCCGCGAGCGTCCCCGCTGCAGGGCATTTCTATCTGGCTTGATCCTTGGTTGCCTGGGTTTAGCGGGCATACTCGCCGTCTGCGGACAGCTTGTGCCTTTCATGGATGGCATGGTTTGGGCTGCGCAAAACTACGTCGATGCAAACCGCTTCCCCTACGGTCGCTTCCCCAATGAAGTGCCGAAGCGATACTTCTTGCAAGTCTACATGGGCGCGATCGTGATTCCCTCCTCGATAGTCGCCGCCACTCTCTACGCATGGCTCAAACGCGATTCCCGACTGGTCGCACCAATCGCCTACTGCCTGGCCCTGTTCGGGGCAACTTACCCTAAGTGGGATGCCTACTCCCTGCACTTCGTCTCGGGCCCCTACTTTATGCTCCTGTTTGCCGTCCTCTACCTGCTCATTCCAAATCCACTCAAGAATCTGGCCGAAGGAATTGCCCTGATTCTCTTTGCCTACCTCGCTCTGAGTACCTGGATGTTGCCAGACCGACTCACCTTAATCCCAACCCGCGCGGGCACGTTAATGGGTGCCGAAGTCAACGTCGAAGTCATCGAAACTCTGGAAAAAGCGATTCCTCCCAAGTCGACTCTACTCGTCTACCCCTACCTCACCGGCCTCTACACATTCCTCGACGCCCGGCTGGTCACGCGCTATGACTTTCTCCAGCCCGGTATGATGGGAGCCCGTGATGAACAAATCATGCTCGACGATGTCACGAAACATCCCCCCCAGTTCGTCTTCTGGCAAAACTTCCCCGATGAAGACGTCGTTCGCCTCTGGCCCAGCAGCAACCCCTCAAAACACCGCTTCACAAAGCTCGAGAACTGGATTCGAGCCAATTACGACCCCGGGGTCACTATACCGGTTTCGAATGTCCGGGGACAGGTTTGGGCTCGGAAGCAATCCAACCGCTAAGCAGTTTCTCCAGCCGCCCACGCTCCCGCGAGAACTCATTCCCGGAGGCGAGATTCCTCACCTCATGTGGATCCTTCTCGAGGTCATAAAACTCCACATCCGGCTTCCGCTCTGCCATAAACAAACTCTGCGTCGCATTCAGCTTGCCCGCGGCATGCCACTCCTTCAGTGCCGTAAACGTCGGATACTCCTTCAGAATGTAATCGTTGTGTTGCGTGTAGGCCTTTTCTGGCATTAAGTTACGGATCAATTTGAATCTTTTGGTTTGTATGGCCCGGATGCGGTCCACCGTCATGTCGCAGCGGTCGCGCGCGGTAAAGACATGCTCTCGGGGCTTCACGCCAAACAGCGGATGGCCATGAAACGGCTCCGGCAACTTCAACCCCGCATAGAGCAGAGACTGGGCAGTGATGTCGAGCGCCGACACCGGCTCCTCCCTCACCAGTCCCGCCTTCAGCGTCCCTGGATATCGGACCAGCAGCGGCACATGCGTCCCCGCGTCATAAAGCCACTGCTTACCCCGGATCAAACACCTCCCGTTATCGCCAAACAGAAAGATCACCGTGTTATCCAGCACGCCGTCCGACTTCAACTGCTCAAGCGTCGCGCCCACCTGCTTGTCCAGTAAATGGATCGCATCGTAGTAGTTCGCGACTTCGTTGCGTACCCGCGGATCGTCCGGATAGTAGGGCGGCAGCTCCACCTTGGCGGGATCCACCAGTTCCGCCTGCTTGCGCGCCTCGACAAACGCCGGGCCTTTGTGCGGAGCCTGAAAGTTGATCTGCGCAAAGAACGGCTGCCCAGCGGCACGCTCTCGCCAGTGCGAACCCATAAACCCCTTTCCCGCCTTCCAGTTCCAATCGGTTTTTGCAGTGCCACGTACACCGGGTGAAATGCCAGTAACGTTCGCCGTGAAGTACCCTGCTTCGGCCAGCCTCTCGGAGATCAGCCGTGCACTGCCTGGCAGCTGGTAGTTATCGTCCCGGTGGCTGCGGTGGTTGTGCGTGCCGGTATACGTCTGATACAACCCCAAATTGAAAGCGCTGCGGCTCGACGAACACACCGGTGCCGTCGTGTGCGCCCGCGTAAACCGTACTCCTTCATTCGCCAGCCGGTCCATGTTCGGCGTCCGCACCAGCGGATGCCCGTAACAGCTCAATTGCGGCCCCAGGTCATCCCCTAGAATCCACAGAATGTTTGGGCGGCTTTGACCCTTCAGAATCGCCGGCGCCAGCGCGCCCATTTGCAAGATTGTTCGACGGTGGATCATCCATATAGAATATATATTCGATGGACCGAAGAACGCTATTGGCTGGAGCAGCCTCGTACCAGAGAATTCTGGGTGCCAATGACCGTCCCATGCTGGGCTGGATCGGCGCCGGCGGCCGTGGCCGTTTTCTAGCGGGCGAATTCAAGGAGATCGGCTTTCCGATCCCGGCCGTTTGCGATGTTTACCAGCCCAATCTCGAAGCAGGCCTCAAGCTCGCCTCTCCCGGTGCCAAAGGCTTTCAGGACTATCGCCGCCTGCTCGACGACAAATCGATCGATGCCGTCGTTGTCGCCACCCCCGATCACTGGCACGCCCCGATGGTCATCGATGCTGTCAACGCCGGCAAGGACGTTTACGTCGAGAAGCCCCTCTGCCACACCATTGAAGAGGGCTATCGCATGGTTGACGCCGTGCGCGCCAACAAACGCGTCTTGCAGGTCGGCACCCAACGCCGCAGCTCACCCATCTTCATCGAAGCCAAGAGCGTCATCGATAGCGGCGTGCTCGGCGACGTTCGCCTGGTCACCAGTTGGTGGCTCAACCACCAGGCCTCACTCAACCCTGCGCAGCTCCAGGGCGATCTCGATTGGAAGGCCTGGCTTGGCAGCGCCCCAGACCGTCCCGTCGACGCCCAGCGCTTCTTCAACTGGTATTACTACTACGACTACTCGGGCGGCCTCATCATTGGCCAGGCGGCGCACATCTTCGATGCGATCCAGTGGTTCATGAACTCCAAGGCTCCTCTTGCGGTCACCACCGCTGGCGGGCAGCTCAACCTCAAAGGCGCAGAGATCCCCGACACGGCCACAGTGGTGCTGGAATTTGCCGACAATTACATGGCAAACTTCACTCTTGGCTATAAGGCTATGCGCTACCATTCTTCGCAAGATCAGATGAAGCAGTTTCATGGCAACAAGGCCCGCCTCGATGTGAACCGTGAAGGCTGGTGGCTGGTGCCTGAGTCAACCACTCCTGAATTGAAGCCTTCGCGCCAGCACGTCGAGCCTGGCAATTTCGCTCGCGCCACGCGCGATCACATCCGCAACTTCCTCGATTGCATCCGCTCGCGCAAAGATCCCAACGCGACGGTGGAGAACGGGCTGTCGACAGCGATCGCTCTGGTGATGACGATGGAAAGCCTGCGACAAGGCAGAAGGGTCCGATTTGATGCAACCACTCGCCAGACTCGCGTTTAGCCTCGCCCTGCCGCTGGTCGCCTGCGGTCAGGTCGAGGACATTCTGTCCGGCATCCGCACCTACCTGGAGCAATTGCCGGTAAAGCAAGGCCGCCCTAGGCCTCATCCTTTGCTGCTTGAAGCAGACCGCTGTGAAGTACTCAAACCGCGCGAAGTCGTCGTTCTGCTGAGCTACAAGAAGCTGAACTGCGCCGCCTATCCAGGAGCACTTGTGATTGCCCCGCGCCTGATCGCCCCTGAGTTGCGCGAGCGTGTGCGCCGCATGGGTTACCCGTTTGCCCAAATTCCACTCGGTTATGAACTCGCGCATTATGTCGAAGCAACTCGGCGCTACAAGGCCACTGTACGTCTGGAGCCGCCCATGGATCAGCTCTTCGGACCAGTCGAGAAGCCGCGGCCGCAAGAGAATGCTTTTGGTATGTCGATTCGGCGTCACGACGAGCGCGGGGTTGAGCGCGCCACCACCGACGTCTCCAAGATTGAAAAGCATCTGCTCGGCCTGATTCCTGGTGCAGAAGCCAAACGCTCGGCGCTGCTCAAGTCCAGCGGTGCGCGCGCTGTCGCCCGCCGCTGGCATGAAGAGGTCGTCGGCGAATTGCCCCGTTACACCGCCGCATTTCGGCCTCGCGAGAGAACCGTCGTCGAAGATACCGGCTGGACCGGGTTGTCGATTACGATCGACGCCCTTCCGGGCGTAGTGGCCCAGGGAGTGATGCTCAAACCCAAAGGCCTGCGTGAGTTCGAACGGCGTCCGCTGGTCATCGTGCAGCACGGCTTGATGGGCAGTCCACAATCTCTGTTTCATCAGCCGAGCGACACTGCGGATTACCGCACCTATCGCAACTTCGCCGAACGTCTCGTCGCCGCCGGTTTCATCGTCTTCTGCCCGCAAAACCCCTACAGTGGCGAGTTCCGGCACCTGCAACTGCTGGCCAACCCTCGCGGACTTTCCCTGTTTTCGTTTGTCGAGGCTCAGTACCGCCGCACACTCGATTACCTCTCCACGCTGCCCTTTGTCGATTCCAAACGAATTGTCTACTACGGGCTGTCTTACGGCGGTGCTACCGCTCTCCGCGTGCCTGTTTTCGATTCCCGATTCCGGGGGATTGTCTGTGGCGGCAACTTCAATGAATGGATCCGCAAGCTGATCTCTCCCGAGCTTCCCTATAGCTACGTCCACACGAAGGAATACGAAATCTACGAGTGGAATATGGCCAATATCGCAAGCCACGCCGAGCTTGCCGCCTTAGGTTCGATGCTGCATTCCAAACCCATCCCGTTTCTGGTGGAGCGCGGGCATCGGGACAAAGTAGGCACCGATGAATGGGTGGTCTATGAATTCGAGCGCTTGAAGGGCTATGTCAAGGCTCCCTTCAATCGCCGCCTCGCGTTTTTTGATGGCGAACACCGCACCGATGGCGCAGCCGCGATTCCCTTCCTTAAAGAAGTCCTGCAAGAACGTTAAGCCTTGTCGATAAGGTTCGGGACAGATGACTCGCCCCATATCGAAATTGGCATTGCTTTCCGCCCTGGGCGTAGTGGTGACATGCCTCACCGGTGCGCTTTTGGTTGCCTTTCACGCCCCACTTCAAACCACGGTTCATGCCAAGTGGGTTGAGGGTGAAAAACTCGCTTCCCAATCGATCTATCACTTCGCAACCGAGGATTGCCGTTGTTCCGAACAATTGCTGGCTCACCTCGCCGCGCGGCCTCCTGCACCTGGGGCCAGTGAAACGGTGGTGTACATCGGCAAGCGAAATCCGATTCATCAACAGCTGGAATCCGCTGGCTATCAATTGCGCTTTGAATCCAGTCCTGAGGCCACCGGAGTAGCCGCGGCACCATGGCTTTTGGTGCGGGATTCAAGCGGACGAAAGTTGTGTATGTCAAGTTCTGCAATTACGAATTTGGCCAATGCTGCCTTTCTGGGCTTTTAGGGGAGGAGTGCAGAGGAGGGGATGTGTCCCTCCTTTGCATCCAGTAATGTAGAGTCCCACCGCCGTCAGGCGGCTTGTTCGAGTTTTCTCAACTGCTCCTTTCTGTGGTCTGAGAGTTGCGTCATATTGAGATACCGGATTGCCTCGACCCAGT
>VFZU01000165.1 GCA_016870995.1 Acidobacteriota bacterium | reverse complement strand
CTCTTTTCCTGCCCAGCGACTCCTCCACCGAAGGACAACCCCATTTGACGAAGCAGGAAAAACTGCGTCAAAAGCGAATCGTTATGCGCGTCCCCCATCCCGTTCCAGCCTAATTTGGACAGGAGTGTGTCGGCATAGAAATTCTTTCAATTAGTTCCACTTCAGCCCGTCGGGTTCGTTTCCGGTAACTTTGGCTGCGCACATGCCGGACAATCGAATAGACCCAAGGCAACAATAATTCCCCGGGTCTCCAGGTGTGTCGGCTCCGGTGCACCTGAAACCACGTTTCTTGCACCAGTTCCTCCACGTCTCCCTCGGGCGCTCCGCCGCGGAAAATGACCTTCAAGCGCGGAGACACTTCACGAACCAGAACCTCCAGTGCATAGCCTTCGCCCGCCTGATAGCGCTGCATCCAGTTTTCGAGCGTAACTTTTTCTTCCTGTGCCGCCAATTCCATAGTGTATGTTGCTTCCACTCGTATTCGCACTCGGTCTTCCTCAATCGCAGGATGTGACTCTCAGCATTGGCTCCCATATGGGCGAGGACTTTAAATCCGGTAGATACCTGGGCGTGAACCATGCCCACCGCATAAAGAAAACGAACTCCCTGGCTCTCAGCGGCGTCTTCGATTTCATCGCCAGCCCCAATCGCAAAGCGGATTTCGTAAATCCACAAGGCAGCCGCGATGTTGCCTCTCTATTTGCCATGCCTGGGCTGCGTGTCAGTTTTAATCCCAAAGCACGGCTTTCCCCGTTCGTGACTGGCGGCCTCGGGCTTGCCGTCTACGAACAATCTCAACTGCTGCAAAACGCAGCCCCCTTTCCTGGCTCTCGAGGCACCAGCCACTTCGGCGTGATGTTTGGCGGCGGAGTCGACTTTAAGGTCTACCGCTTTGTAGGACTCCGGTTCGACGCCAGAAACTATTACGCCCAGCGCAACAACATCCTCCTCGGCGTTGGTCTAAACTTTCGCTTTGGAGCAAAGTAATGATCATCGCCCCCGCGCCCGGCAATTTCATTCGCCTCGAAGTCCTCAAAACAGGACTGATGAAAGGCAAAAAACACATCTTTGAATTCCCGGTTTTCAAGGGAGTGGCTCAGCGCAACCCCAACCGCTATGAGATCTCGCTCGATGCCCGCCGCATCGAGTGCAAAGACGACTGGCTCAAGGCGAGCGATCTCAAGAAGGTCTCCGAGTATGCCGTCAAGGACATGCTCGATGCCGAGCGTTTTCCCGAGATCCTCTACAAGTCCGAATCCGGTCTTCTGACCATTCGCGGCAAATCGGCTCCCGTTGGCGTGGCTTACGAAGAAAAGTCCCGCAATGTCTTTGAAGGTACCGCCACCGTCGACATGCGTTTGTTCGGTCTCAAGCCGCCCTCTGCCGCCCTCGGTGCCGTCGGCACCGATCCCTGGATGAAGCTCAGCTTTCGCATCACGCCTCGCGAGGCGTAATATCCAGCCGCATCTCCCTGGCTTTGCGCGCGCACCACTCCGCGCCGCCCAGCACAAGCATGCTGTATAGATAGCTCCAGATCAGAATCGTCACCGAGTGCACAAACGCTCCATATTCATGCTTCAGCTTGCTGAATAGCCATGGCCAGATCAGAATATTCAGGATCTTCAACAGCTCGGTCGACAAGCCCACAAACACAGAAGCCGCAAACACAAGCAACGGCGGGACCTTCGCGTTGGGCAACAACCAATACGTCAGAAACACAATACTGATCGTGATTGGCAGCGACGCCACCTTGTACACAATTGCGCTCAACCATCCAATCTTCACCACGGGTGCCGCTGCCGCACAAGTGACCAGCCATAACGTGCCACAAACGAAAATCAATCCCTGACTGATCACCTGGTTCATCAAGAAGCTCCGGTTCTTACCAATTTCCCAGATCCGGTTAAACGCTACCTCAAGCGGCATGAAAATTCCGTTCGCCGTAAACAGCAACAACAGCATCGACACCCAGCTCAGGGCCCGGCCATTCGTATACACAGCCATCTGCAGATTCCGCACCAGGAACTCCCCAGTCTCCCCGGCGAAGTAATCCTGCAGGCCGACATAGATCCCCTTCTCCACGTTGAACCAGTTCAACGCAAACCGGACTAGGCTTGTGATCACGATTAGAAACGGAAAGAAGCTCAGCAAGAGATTCGCTGACACGCTGAAGGAATAGACATGCGTCTCTGTTTCGGCCCAGTAGTGCAGGGTCGGTTTGATTTCGGGCCAGAGTTTTCTCAGTCTTTCCATGTATTTCCTTGAAGAAGTCGCGCCATCCGCTCGCTCGAGCGGAGTGCAAAAGCGAGAATCGTCAGCGTTGGGTTTTGATTTCCTGCTGTCACAAACGGGGCACCGTCGTTGACGAACAGATTTGGCACATCATGGGCTTGCGACCATTTGTTTGTCACGCTGGTCTTTGGGTTATCGCCCATTCGCGCAGTGCCTACATAATGAATCGAATGCCCATAGGGGTCTGGCTTCGGGTTCGGATTCGGTAACATCTCGGCCCCAGCCTTATGAAGAATTTCATTCCCCACTTCGATCATGTCTTTGAACATGGCCCGCTCATTTTCGTGCCATGAGTAAACAAACCGTGCCGCTGGAATCCCCGCATCGTCCTTGAGTGTTGGGTCGATCTCAATGCGGTTGTCCTTGTAGGGCAACACTTCGCCTTGAAACAACACGCTCACACCAGCCGTGTAGTAGGCCCTGACCGCCTCCATCCACTGCTTGCCATATCCTGGTATGTTGTTACCCACCAGTGAGAACTCGCCTGTGCCGCCTGTCGGAAAAATCTGATACCCGCGAATGTATTTGTTCCCGCGCCAGTTCTCCGTCAGGTCTGGAATAAACACATGGGCGCCGTTGCCATCTTCGTTGGCCACCTTGCGATTCATCAACTGCGGCAGATGTCCTCCCACCGCCGCATATAGATGCTCACTCAAATAGCGCCCTACCAGCCCGCTGGAATTCGCGATCTTCGAGTTCAGCAGAATATGCGAACTTTCAATGGCCCCCGCGCACAGCACAAAGGCCTTCGCCTGCACCTCTCGCCATTCGCGCTTTTCGACGTCGAAGTAGTGCGCCGTTTTAATGCGGCCTTCCTCGCCCAGTTCCAGCGATTTCACCCTTGCATTGGTGATCAGATTCAGCCGTCCACTGTTTCGTGCTGCCATCACAAACACGCGCAGCGAATCAAACTTCGAGCCGGAATCGCAGCCCTGCCAGCAAGGCCCGCAGTAATGGCAAGCGGGTCGACCTTTGTAATCCTGGCTTAAGATCGCCTTCGGGATCGGCAATACTTTCAATCCCTTACCGATCGATTCGCAAGCCTTTGTCAGCTCCACCTCCGCTGGTTTTGGCTTAAACGGCGCCAGCCCCTTGTTTAAGGGGAATCCACCGACCGCCTCCACCGTCGACGACACGCCAATCATCTCCTCGACGCGGTCGTAGTAGGGCGCGATTTCTTCGTACCGCAGGGGCCACCGTGTATCAAAATCATCCTTGGGCTGAAACTCGTTCGGGCCGAACCTCGGCGTCACTCCTGCCCAAAACAAACTTTTTCCACCCACCGCACGCATCCGCCACCAATCGAACCGTTCGTTATTCGCAACCGAGTATGGCTCTTTCTTCTTGTCTGCAAGAAACCCTGTCTCGGTCAGCCACTCCTCGAAGTAGTCGCCCTTCAGCCCCCGGTTAGGCAAATTCCACCGCCGAATGCGGTGCGTGGGAAACTGAGCGACACTTTTCATTGCTCCCGCCTCGAGCATCACGCAATCAAGACCCGCCTTCGTCAGCACGTTCGCCGTCATGCCGCCAGAAGCCCCCGAACCGATAATGCAAACGTCGTAAATCTTCATATGCTCCTCAGCAGCGGCTTATAGTTGGCCGGCTTCACAAACTCTTCTCCCTGATACCCCGGAAACTCTCGTAAGAATCCCATTCCCTGGTATCCCAACTCCTGGAGAATTCCCTCCTCCGAAGTGTAAAAGCCTGCTGTCAGGGCAGATTTGAACAGCACGAAAAACTGATCTTCCCTCGACTTCGGTGCAAACTCGTTCACCGCGAGTTTTCCGAGCAGCTTGTCCTCATCTTTTGCCTTCGCCCAGTCCGCCAACCCTCGGCGCCATTGCCGGCCCAGTGAGGGTGTTGCACTCGCGAGAATGTGGTCGATATATCGAGAAACGTGCGCGGCCGCAGCCCCTCCGCTCCTGCCTGATGGCGGGATCATCACGGCTGCAAACCTTTGGATTGTCGTCACTTCAGCCGGTCCAAGAAAGCGGAACCGGTAAACGGCCGCATTCTCCTTCGTAGAGCCATGTTGATGAGCCTGCTCCTCGGCTCTTGCCCACAATGCCAGCGACAATTCCAGCGCGGCGCGTCGAGTAAACTTCATGTCGATACTTTACCTTGACAACTCTAAGGTCTTTTCATGTTCGTGCCGATGAGTGATGTGTCCCATGAGATCCGAACTAGAGTCATATTCCTTCATCGAGCCAGAAGTCATTCGTAATGAACAGTTGGGTGGGCTCGAAAACGAGACTTTTACCATTCCCGTTGGCACTCAACCCGTTGGCCCTCAAAGCGATGGCCTACCCACTCCCTCGGCCCCCAATACAATGGCGGAGACCGGCATCGCGGAGAGCACGGTCGAGCAACTCATCCTCAAGCAGCTTTACTTCAAGGGCGAAGCCATGGGCAGAGACATTTCCAATTCTCTGGGCTTCAAGTACAGCGTCATCGAGGGCATGATCGAAAACATGAAGCGCAGCCATCTCATGGTCGCCAAGCGCTCCATGGGCATGGGCAACATGTCCACTGTTTTCGTCCTCAGCGAAGCGGGCCGAAAACTCGCCCAGCAATATCTTGAGATCAACACCTACGCTGGGGCCGCACCCGTCAGCCTTGAAGAATACTGCGAGATCGTCAAGCTTCAGCGCCTTGAGCCTGGCTGGCTCACCAAAGAAGCACTGACGGCTGCCTACAAGCACATGGTCGTCAGCGACGAGATCCTGAATCAGATCGGTCCTGCAGTCAACTCCGGTAAGAGCTTCCTGATCTATGGACAGCCCGGCAACGGCAAAACGTTCCTGGCCGAAGCTCTCTTCAACATCAACACCTCGCCCATCTACATTCCTTATGCCATTGAGTGTCAGGGCCAAATCATTCAGGTCTACGATCCTCTCTATCACAAGCCCCTCGATCAACCTGCTGATTCCCTCTCCGTTCTGGCCACTGCTGTCAGCGACGATAACGCTTACGACAAACGCTACTTCCGGTCCAAGCGCCCCTTCATCACCACCGGCGGCGAACTCACACTGCAAAATCTCGATCTCAGCTTCAACCCTGCCAGCAAGATCTACGACGCCCCCTACCAGATCAAAGCCAACAACGGCATCTATCTCATCGATGACTTTGGCCGTCAGAAGGTCACTCCCTCTGAAGTTCTCAACCGCTGGATCGTCCCGATGGAACGCAAGATCGATTACCTCAACTTCCAGCAGGGCGGCAAGATTACGATCCCCTTTGAGTGCTTCCTGGTCTTTTCCACCAACCTCAATCCCGAGCAACTCGGTGATGAGGCCTTCTTGCGCCGCATCCAGTACAAGATGTTTCTCCGCAGTCCGGGCGAAGCTGAATTCGCGGAGATCTTCGAGCAATTCTGCAAGAAGGTCGAAATCCCCTTCGGCTCAAATCTGATCGGCAAGTTCCTCACCAAGTACTACCGAAACGGCAAAAAGCGCATGCGCCGCTGCCATCCCCGCGACGTCATCACCCACGCCGTCGATCACATCAAGTTTGAACGCTGCCCTTGGGAACTCACCGAGGACGTTCTCGACCACGCTTTCGCCAGTTGCTTCACCACCGTCAGCCACTTTGAAGACTAGCTCTGGCGAGAAACCTCATCAAGAATCTGAGCGTTGGCAATCGCGCTCTCGCGTCCCTCTGACTCAAGAATGAGATGGGTTGGCGTAACCGCACTCAACACCCCCGTCTCGCCCGCGATCGATACGGTTTTGCCGACTAATAAAACGCGCCATGCATAGAAACCAGCCGTGATGTTTCTCACTAAGTCGCGCGTTCCCAATCCGAACGCCAGTCCGAACGCCAACGCCGCGCCGCCCAGCACAATACTCGTTACAATCCGTACAATCTCCGTGTCGATTTTTAGCTGCGCAATCGCCATCATGGCGCAGACAAACAGGATGGCGCTCAAAACTACCTTACCCAGCGCGGGTGCAAAATCGATCCCTGAATTTGCAGCAGAATTCGCCACCGTCTGCCCGGCAAATTGTCCCACCGTACTGCCAAGAATCAGCAACAGCAATGCAGCCACGATGTTGGGAAGATAGGCGAAAAACGCTCCAATCGCACTCGATACCGCACTCAGGCTGAGAGCATCCGCAGCCGTATTCAGCAGTAAAAGCAACACCAGGAAATAGGCAATGCGTGGCAGCAAAAACGACAATGGCGGCGTTAGTCCCAATTGCGCCAGTGCCGAATCCACCCCAAGTTTTTCCGGCAGAGAATCGACTCGCAGCTTTTTGAGCGAATATCTCAAGCCCACTTCGATGGCCTTGGCCACCAGCAAGCCAAAGACAAGCAATAACAATCCCAATGCAATTTTTGGAGTAGCACGGATTGCCGAGTCCGCTAGATTTCCAAACGCCTGAATCAACTTTTCTTTCATGTCCGCTTGCCTTTCCCCGGATCAAACATTTTCAACAGCTCCAGCACCAACACCTGGGGCAACTGCCATGAGAACGAAACCAGCTGCACCGCTGCTTCTTTGCGCTCAATTTCCCGGCGCACTCGGCCAAGAAAATCCCGAGCAGGAGCAACTTCCTGTTCGGTGAGAACTCGAATTGGTTCTGGTTCGTTCATGACACCTCATAGAGCTCGCGAAATTGCTCGCGGCCCCCTTTGATTCTCATCTTGGTTGCCGACAGCCCGATGCCAAGTGCTGCCGAGATTTCTTCATAGGACAACTCATCCCTATCGCACATCACCAGTGGAATCCGCAAAGTGTCCGGCAGCGAATTCAAGATCACCTGGATCCGCTCCCGCCTTTCAATCGGTTCCACCACGCTCCCAGCCTCGACGAACTCCTCATTGAGCGGTTGAGCCTGTCGTGTCTCCTGCTTCTTGATGTGATGCAGTTAATGATTCACCTTGATCCTCTTCAGCCAGTGTCGAAAACTGGATCGGCCTTCAAACGACTTCAAAGCAAAAAATGCTTTCACAAACACTTCCTGCGCTAGGTCTTCGTAATACTGCTCGTCTCGCGTCAGATACCGGCAATTTGCAAGAATCCGACGGTGATAGCGAGCCACCAACTCCTCGAAAGCTCGTAGGTCGCCCTCCGGTGCCTTCAGAGCGGCTTGTAACAGTTCAAAGTCTGGATCCTCGATGCGATCTTCCATTGCGCGCTCTCTAGGAGCCTGTTGAAAAAGCCCCTGTTCGTCAGTTCTGGTTTTTTCTTGATCGTTTCTTAGGCATTCGAGAAGGTTTTTGCGGCCGGGCAGAGCTCCGCCGGAAGCCGCAAAGCTTTGGTTTTTGCCCTA
>VFZU01000164.1 GCA_016870995.1 Acidobacteriota bacterium | reverse complement strand
CCTCCGGGCTCCTTCCGCAGCCCCGGAATCGTGTTTGTTTTCTCTCGACATCGAACATCTCCTTTCGAACATTTTCTCTATGAAATGTCCCAGGGAGCTGTCCATCAAAATCGCGGAGCGGGAGAGACTCCGCTGCGGGCACTTCGTCGCCTCGAGCGCTCGAGTAGCAGCAATTCCCTGCGCCTTCTGCGTTTCACACTGACGTCGATCTTCCGCCAGAACTGTCGTGCATAGTCGATTGCCGAGACCAGCGTAAAGATCACCGAGGCCCACATCACCAAGCTCGCTAGAGTTTGCCATTCCGGCCTACGCAGGCTCGCCATTGCCAGTACCACCGCCGCCACCTGCAAAACCATCTTCGACTTGCCGAGGTCGCTGGCGGGGATCATGTACCCCTCGCTCATCGCAATGCTGCGAAGACCGCTGATGGCAAAGTCACGCCCGATAATCAGAATCACCATCCAGGCCGGAACGGCCTTCACCTCAACCAAGGCGATCAGCGAAGAGGAAATCAGCAGCTTGTCTGCGATTGGGTCGAGCAACATTCCGAGCGTTGTAATCTGACTCCACTTCCGCGCCAGATACCCGTCCAGCATGTCCGTCAGCGCAGCCACCACGAAAATCCCTAGGGCTAGCATCTCGTTGCCCAGTTGGATCGAAATACTGCCAAATTCCAAATCGTAGACGCGCTTTTCCTGCACTAGTGCCGCTACAACGAGCGGCACAAAGAAGATTCGGGCTAGGGTTAGCAGATTCGGCAGGTTCACGCGAAAACTGCCCTCAGGATAACAATTCGTACTGCGTCAACCGCCGCCGCACACTGGCCGGCGCATCCACTTCCAGTTCGCAATAGTCGTCCACAAACTCTTTGGAATACACTCGAGCCTTTTCGTGAACTAGATGCAGGCTCGCCCCTTCCTGCGCTGGTATCCGCAAACGGATCCGCTCCACCGGGTCTAAATCCAATGCAGCATCGATCGCCGCAAGCAATCGGTCCATCCCCATCCCGTTCAACGCACTCACTGGAATCGCAGTCGATTCCGCATTCGCGTCTTGCAGGATGCGACGCGCCTGCGCAATCTGGTCCATCGGATCCTCCACGAGGTCCGCCTTGTTCATCACCAGAATTTGCTTGGTTCCTTCAGCTCCGATTTCTTTCAGCACATGCTGCACATGCTCCACATACGAAGCCGCATGCGGGCTTGACGCGTCTACGACATGTAACAACAAAGCAGCCTCTACAACCTCTTCGAGCGTCGCGCGAAACGCCTCTACCAACGTAGTGGGTAGCTTGCGGATAAAACCCACCGTGTCGCTCAACAATACCTTTCGCTTCGAAGGCAGCACCACATGCCGTACGGTCGGGTCTAGAGTCGCGAACATCTTTGCGTCCGCCAAAACTTCCGAATGCGTCAGCCGGTTAAACAGGGTACTCTTTCCCGCGTTTGTATACCCCACCAGCGCCACCGTCGCCAGCGGCACACTTTGCCGTTGCTTGCGCTGAATACCGCGCCCACCGCGCACTTTTTCGAGATCCTGCTTGATCCCCTTCAGGCGGCGTGCGATCTTGCGGCGGTCCGATTCGAGCTGCGTTTCGCCGGGCCCCCTGGTTCCGATGCCACCACCCTGCCGAGTCATCATCACACCCCGGCCCGCCAGCCGTGGCATCAGGTAATTCAGCTGCGCCAACTCCACTTGTAATTGGCCTTCTCTGGTTCGCGCACGAGCTGCAAACAAATCCAGAATCAGCTGTGTGCGATCCAGAACCTTGCAGTGTAGTTCCTTCTCAAGGTTGCGCTGCTGCGTTGGAGTCAGTTCGCAGTCAAACAATACGGTATCGGCCGAAGCAGCGCTGACCATCGCTTTCAGTTCGGCAATTTTGCCTTCACCGATCAGCGTCGCTTTGTCGGCGTTATCGCGGACCTGCACTACCGTTCCGGCAACCGTCGCGCCAGCGCTTTCGGCCAGCACATGCAATTCTTTGAGTGAATCCTCAAGCGACAACTCGCTTAACGGGCTAACCGGCTCTTTTTGCCGGCGCAAATGCACGCCTGTCAGGATCGCAATTTCTGGCAATTAGTTCCCGTTGGATTCGACCGGAATCGGTGCCGGGCTTCCTACACCGACCGCATGCGCACTGGCATGTCCCTGCTTGGAGACCACCACGGTCGAAATCGCATGTTTGAAGATCAGCTGTTCTTGATTGTTTGCCTCAAGTACAACGCTGTACTTGTCGAAACTCTTGATCCGCCCGGAAAGCTTAACCCCGCTCATCAAATAAATGGTTAAGTAAGTCTTGTCTTTGCGGGCGTTATTGAGGAAAGCCTCTTGTATGTTTTGCTGTTGTTGTGCCAGCTTTTCCATCTCGTCGCCTCTGTTTCTTTTTTGAGTGAGTCGACACGGGCGGAACATCCCCGTTTCGCTCCACTGCCAATACCGACGATTGTACAACAGGGCTTGTCGCTACACTGTTTAGGGCATGGATTCGGCGACCCAGTCCTCGCTTCGTATCGCTCGCGTTAGCATCGGCGCAGGCCTGTTTCTGGCTGTCGTCAAGATCACCGTCGGCATTCTCGCCAACTCCCTTGCCGTCATCGCCGACGGCATCGAAAGTGCTGGCGATGTCGTCGCCTCTGTGATCCTCTGGCTCGGCCTCAACCTCTCTGCCCAGCCGCCCGATGAGGATCACCCATATGGGCATGGCCGCTTTGAAATCCTCGCGGGCCAGGCCATCGGAGCATTCCTCATCGCCACCGGCACGATCTTTGCATGGCAGGCCATCCTCCACGCCCGTAAACCCCAAACCCGCCCGGAAGCCTTTGCCATCTGGACTCTGATCCTATCCACCGCCCTAAAGCTCGCCCTCGCTCGCTGGAAGCAGCGAGCCTCCAAACAATTCCATTCCGCAGCTCTCTCTGCGGATGCTGCCAATGATTGGCTTGACGTCCTCTCTGGCACCATCGCTATCCTCGCGTTGGGCCTCAACATTAACGACCCCATCACTTTCTCGCACGCTGATTCGATCGGCGGTCTGCTGATCGCAGTGCTGGTCGTCTTCCTCGGCTTCCAGGTCCTCCGGCAGTCCTCCCGCGAACTCCTCGACACCATGCCATCGCAACCGATGCTGGATGCCATCCGTGCCTGCGCCCTTTCCGTCCCCGACGCACTCGGCATCGAGAAGTGTCGTGCTCGCAAAACCGGCCTCGGCTACCACGTCGATTTTCATCTCGAAGTTGATCCGCAATTCACCGTCGAGCGCGCCCACCATATCTCGGGTGCCGTGCGCTCCGCCATCCGCTCAAGCATTCCGTGGGTCGCCGACGTCCTCATCCACATCGAGCCCGCTCCGTCCTCCAATGGAGACAATAGAGTCGATGGATAACATCCACATCGCCAAACTCCTCGACGAAACCGCCGACCTCATGGAGATCGCCGCGGAAGACAGCTTCCGCATTCGCAGCTACCGCAACGCAGCCAAGACCATTGAAGGCCACCCGGAATCTGTCGCCTCCATCTTGGCCGACCCGGCCCGCAAAGTGACGGACATCCCGGGAATCGGCAAGGGTATCGCCGCCATCCTCGCCGAGATCGAGCTACGCGGCAGTTTTGAGCGCCGCGACGAGATGCTCGAGAAGTATCCACCTACTTCCCTCGAGATGCTCAAGATCCAGGGCCTCGGCCCCAAATCGATCGCCGCCCTGATCGAGAACTTTCGCGTCTCCACCATCGATGATCTCGAACGCATTTGCCGCGAACAAAAACTCCGTGACCTGCCTCGCATGGGGGCCAAGCTCGAAGAGAAAATTCTCAAGTCCATCGCAATTTACCGCCGCAGCGCTGGCCGCTTCCTGATCGACTTCGCCAGCGAAACTGCCGAAGAACTCCAGTCTCTCTTCTCCACCTTGCCTGGCATCTCCAGCGTCACTGCTGCTAGCTCCCTGCGCCGCGGCAAAGAGACCATTGGCGATGTAGACATCCTGGTGGCAGGCCCCGAATCGGCCAAAGCCCTCGACACTTTTGCGTCCTGGTCAAAAATCGACGAACTCCTCGCCAAGGGTGACAACAAAGCCAGCGCCCGCGTTGGGGTAGAGGGCATTCAGGTCGACGTGCGCGCCCTTCCCACCGCTTCCTTCGGTGCTGCCATGCAATACTTCACCGGCAGCAAGGAGCACAACGTCTCACTTCGCACACGCGCTGTCAAAATGGGCTACACACTCAACGAATATGCACTCGCCCGCGAAGCCGATGGCCACGTAATCGCCTCGGCCACAGAAGAAGAAATCTACCAGGCACTCGGCCTCACCTGGATTCCTCCCGAGCTTCGCGAGAACACCGGCGAGATCGAAGCAGCCGAACAGAATCGGCTCCCGAAACTCATCGAACTCGAACAGATCCGCGGTGATCTTCATATGCATACCCGCGAATCCGACGGCCGAGGCACGCTTGAAGAGATGGCCCTTGCGGCCAAAGCTTGCGGCTACGAATACATCGTCATTACAGACCATTCCAAGGCGCTCGCCATGGCGAACGGCCTCGACGAGAAGCGTGCCATTGCATTCGCTCAGATGGTGAAGGGCATTGCGGCTGAAGAGTATGGGATCAAAGTTTTCTCTGGCCTCGAGTGCGACATCATGAAGGACGGTCACATGGATCTCGACAATGAAGCGCTTGCGCAGCTCGACTTCGTTGTTGCCAGCGTCCACAGTCACATGAACCTAGACGAGCACTCGATGACCGACCGCCTCCTCGCCGCCCTCGACAATCCTTACATCCACACCATCGGCCACCCCACGGGCCGAGTCCTTCTTCATCGCGACGCCTACGTTTATGCCTTCGAGAAAGTCGCCGCAAAGGCCGCCGAACGCGGCGTCTTCATGGAAATCAATGCAAGCCCCGAGCGACTTGACCTCCATGCATCACTGATCCGCGCGGCCAAAGCCAGAGGCTGCAAATTTACGATTTCAACGGACGCCCACCACACCAGGCACTTCCACAACATGCGTTACGGCGTCCGCATGGCCCGCCGCGGCTGGCTGGAATCAGCTGACGTCATCAACACCCAGCCCCTCGGGCAATTCGAACAAACGATCCGCTCCGCCCGCGCCACCATGCTCGCCTAACCCCTTGATCCAGCCTCGAGACGACGGGTTGCCCTTTGCACGCCCCTCGAACAGGAAAGATGCGATTCATACCCTGAATGCCGGAGAAATCCTGTCGCTAGCCAGTTGTGCTTTCCCTCACCGAACCAGCTTCAAAATCATGTCCAGCACCGGCTTGCCTTGCGGCCCCTCCGGCGCCAACATGTCGAAATGCCCTGCCCCTTCCAGACGCAGCACATTTACTGTCTCGCCCTTTTCCTTAGCGAGCGCCTCATAACTGCTCACAAAGTCCCCCGCCATTTGCAATAACCCACCTGACACTATCCATTGTGAGACCCCTATCGGAAGCCACGCCTTCGCCGATCCCTCGCGGTACCGTTCGGGCTGCTGTGCCGGCGCCCCTTCAAGAAACTTCGTAATCGCGGGCCCACCACAGAACTGCCTTTCCAGCGGCTGCGCATCTGCCAAATCGGGCGGCCCATCCAAATTCATCACCGCCCGCACAGGCAATGGATTCTTCCCAAAAACAGCACTCGCCGATGGCAGCTTCCCTCGCGCCCAAATCCAATGTGCCAACTGGCCTCCGGACGAGTGTCCGACGACAACAACCCGCTTCAGATCGAGCCGATACTCCCCAGCGATGCTTCTCAAATGGTCGACCGCCGCGCCCAAATCCTGGTAAGTTCCCGGCCACCCGCCGCCCGCATTCCCCATCCGGCGGTACTCCACATTCCACGTCGCCACTCCTGCATCCGCCAGCGCTACAGCCAGCGGCCGCATCGGCTCCAGGCTTGTATCCCGAGCGTCTCGCCCCGGCAACCGGTCCATCCAGCACCCTCCGTGAACTAGCACCACTACCGGCACTAGACCCTTTGCTTTGGGTAACCGTAACTCCCCAAATTGCAACTCCCCTGACCCGTAGGCCAACTTTCGATCGGCCTCGGCAACCGGCCGCTTCCACAAATCCGCAGGTTGCATCATCTGGCCCCACGCCATGGTGGCCGCCAGCCAAATGCCGAATCCCACTCGCAATGCAAAGGTCATTTGACAAGTATCCCAACTCGACCATATGCAAGTCCATACTCCCAGAAACATCTCGATTGTGAAGACTCGCGCTTCACCTGAGCGGTCCTTCTAGCCTTCACCCTCACCTGCTGCACCGCACATCATTCCATCTGCCTTGGTGAGATGTTCGTTCGCGACCACCTGCCCGACCTCCACCCAACCATACTCAAAGCTCAAGGATCTGCCGACAACCAAGCGAGACAGCTTCAGGATCAGCAATCCCAAGCTCGGCGCAGAGCTGGGGATCTGACTTTTGTGCCTTCTGAAGGCAATACTCCAAATGGCTCAATGCCTTGCTACCTTCCGGAAACAGGATTCCGCGCGCACCACATGCCGGGCTTCTCCAACGCTCTGAACAGCCAAAAGTGGACGTCTGGGCGAACCGAACGGAATCACGTCTTAAAACCTGCTCGCGATAATCCCCGTAATCGTTGCCGTGACCACAATCATTGCGGTATTTCTTGCGGTCGACTTCAGCCAGCCTCTCACCGTCTGTATTGGACCAGGTTCAAGCGACTGCATTTTTTTTGCGACCTGCATCCATAGCCCTCATCGAGTTTGCAAACACCTTTTGGCCATTCGGCATGGCTTTGAACTTCAAGATTCCCGGATGCTGAATCTTCGCAAAACCCGCCCCAGAAATCAGAGCTTTAATCCCTGGCATGGGCAGATTAACTCTGCCGACTTGATCAAACGGGATACTCTTGTTCATGCAATTGCGCACTCAAGTGTCTGCATCGAAAGCGAATTGGATGCCATCCGGAGAAATCTGCCGCTGAGCGAGATCCCGCCTGCATGCCAAGGTTTAATTTGGAGCCGATCGGAATCGCCACTAACGACTGCTGGATCCTCGCGTGCTTTTGCAATCCCGCAGTTCCCGGCAACTTCTTGATCGGGATGAGATTCGAAATTTGGTCGAAGGCCAAAGTCCTGGTTGAAAAGCTGGCGTCTTCGGGAATCTGAATCGAAACAGAATCCTTGTTCACATCACCCAACCGTCCACGAATCTGATTGCCTTCAGCCGTCGTGAGTGAGATCGGAGAGCCTTTTGAAATTGAGGCAAGCTGAGAATCAAGCATCGCAGAGCTTGCCATTCGAACATCAGGCTTAGGCTTCCCCGCTTTTTCAACCCCTTGATCCCCGTCAAAAGTAGCGTTTGAACACAAGCGCTGCCGCCTGCTGCCATTCGCAAAATCAAAGCATCATTGTTCACCTCGGCCAGCGCACCCATCAACTTGCCGCCATAAGCCTGCTCGAACTCAACCTAAGAGCTGATTGGAATCGCAATCCGCTGTGTTCTTAAGTTTGCTGCTGGAGAAACCGACGGAGCTGTAACAGAAACTTTTCGCTTGGCACATCCAAAACAACTAAGTTGGCACACAATTACCCTAGAAACGGCAGTTTG
>VFZU01000163.1 GCA_016870995.1 Acidobacteriota bacterium | reverse complement strand
GAGCGTCTCGGCTACAAAACGCCAACTCAAGCTCGTCGCGATTTTTCTGTTGAATTCAAAATTGCTGCGTGATTCAATGGCAATAATTCACTCCCAACGCGCTGTCCACCACGTCCGGAGCGGAACATTGCCGCCAAAGGGACGCCAGGCGAGTCCAGCCCTGGGAGCGATATTGTTGTTGATCGCCCGGCGTAGTTCGTTGTTGCGAAAACGCGTGACAGGATAGCGGAGATCGACATCGAGTTTGGCGTCCTTGGCGTAAGCGACCGATCCGCTCTCGTAATCGAAAACACCCCAGCGGTTATTTACTTCTGTCCAGGCGCCATCCCGCTCCCAGCGGATACCGAGATTTAAAGTGAGACGAGGATGAAAGTTCCAGTCGTCCTGGATGTAGAGGCTGAGCTTCTGATTACGAAGGCGGCCGGCATCGAAGCCGACAGGGTTAAGGATCCGTTGTTGCTGTGGAAGGCCGAGGAGCAGGTCGGCCAGACCGTTCGCATACTGCCGGCCGCGCTCGCCAGTGAAGGAGCCGTTGAAGACGTAGAAACCAGCTGATGTCTGGGGCTGAAAGTTGCGATTGCCGTACTTGCGCCAGTCGCCACCAATCTTGATTCCGTGCTTGCCGCGGATCCAGGTGAACTGGTCGATTAACTGGTATACCTGCTCCTCGCGAAGCAGCGGAATGGCATCATTGCCGCCGAAGGAGGCGAAGTTGGTTACATTCACGGTGGGAAAGCGTTGTAAGTCGGTGGAGGCGGCGAAGCTGGGCAGGCCAAGTTCGGCGGGGAAGTCGCGGCCGATGCCGTCGGGTATCAGAGAGAACCGATACCGCGTGAAGCCGAAGCGGATTTCGTTCAGGGCCAGTGGAGAGAAGACACGGGTGTACGCCAGCACACCGCCTTTGTGTTTGTTACCTGTGATCTGGCCGTTGTAGAGGATGTTGTTGGCGAGGTCTTCGCGATCGGTCCAGGAGTAGCGGCCCATCAGGGAGTCCTTGGAACTGATTTGCCAATCGCCTCGGCCGTGAGCCTGGTCTCGATCGCTGGGGCTCGATAGAGCCTGCTGATAATTGCGGGACGGGTCGCCTGTAAGATTGGCCTGGGGATAGAGAGCCGCGATGCGGCGAGCGGGCGCGTTCAGACGCGACTCGGGAATCCGATTCCCCGGAAATGGTACTCGCGCATTCTGCGCGTTGATTTCGAGCGGGTTGTGGAGAACCGGTAACCCGCTGAAGTCGCCGGACCGCTGGGCGGGCGTGGGAACAAGGAACCCGCCGACATTGAGATCGCGGCGGCGGAGCCCTTCGTAATTGACGAACCAGAAGAGTTTGTTCTTGATGGCCGGACCGCCGACGGAGGCACCGAAAACATTCTGTCGGAGAGGCTGACGCCGGTTGCCGAAAAAGTTCGCGAAGAACCCGTTGGCGTCGAGCTTGTCGTTGCGGAAGAACTCGAAGAGCGTGCCGTGGATCTGATTGGAACCGTTCTTCAGGGCAACGTTTACGACTGCCCCTGCGGCGCGGCCATATTCGGCGGAGTAGCTCGAAGTTTGCACTTTGAACTCCTGGACAGCGTCGAGAGAAGGAACGACGATGGCATTGCCAAACAGCGTCGCGTTGTTGTCGACTCCGTCCAGCATGAAATTGTTGTGTTCCACCCGTTGCCCGTTCACCGAGAGTGAAACGCCTTCTTGCCGGCTACGGTTGACATCGTTTCCCGGTGCGCCGGCGGTAGCGCCGGGCACGAGCGTGGCCAGGGCCATGAAGTTGCGTGCGCCGATCGGCATTTGTATGATTGTCTTATTGTCGACAATCTGTCCAAGCGCGGAAGTGTCAGTATTGACTAGGGTCTGACCGCCTTCGACGGTAATTGACTCCTTGGTGTCACCGGGTTTGAGGGATACATCGACGCGCACCGTCTGGTCGACTTCAAGAAGAACCGGCTTCTGCTCAAAGCGCTTGAAGCCTGTCGCTTCGACGGAAACGGAGTAACCGCCCACGACGAGGTTAGTGACAAGATAGGCTCCATCTCCCGCGCTTTCAGTCGGACGCGCAATGCCAGTCGCAATGTTTGTGGCGACGATCCGGGCGTTTGGCACAATAGCGCCACTCGCGTCTGTGATGACGCCGGTGATCCGGGCTGTGGTGGTCTGCGCACCCAGACAGGCAGCGAAGACGAGAAGAGAAAAAACAGCTTTCATAGGGGCACCTCCTGGTGCAAAAAAGTAGGCGTGTACGTGCCGCCAATTCCAAGACGGGCCATAGCTTGGTTGAGCCCGCGAAAGCCGCCATCTTGAACGAAGGCGGGATAAAGGCGAGAAATCTCATCCTGGATGCGGTGGGCTTGGTTCCAGTCGCGCACCCGTGCGGCCGCCATTAAGCTGGCCGCCAGGCTTGGCACGACGTTGTGAAAACCTCCGGTGATTCCATCGAAGCCTGCTTCGAGACCGGCCGCCATCTTGAGCTCGGCACCGCAGATGAGGCCAAAGCGTTCGCGAGGAAGGGAAGCATCGAGGAGCTGCTTCCAGAATTCCTCGTCGTCGCCGGAATGCTTGATGCCATGGATGTTCGGATGGCCGGCAAGTCTGACGATGCTTTCCACTGAAAGACGGTTAACGACTTGTTTTGGATTGTCGTAAAGCAGCAGAGGAAAGCTGGATGCGCTGGCGATAGCCACGAAAAAGGCCTCTAGCTCAGCAGGCTGGTACCGGAAAAAGAAAGGAGGCAGAGCAACAACAGCGCGCAGCGGCAGGCCCGCCAGGCGCTCAAGTTTTGCGAGTACCCGGGAGACGCTGGTATCGGAAACTCCGGCGTAGACGGGAACCCGCCCGGCAACAATGTCTACACAAGCTCCGATCAGTCGGGCTTGGTGCTCGTCCGTGTGGAAGGCGAACCCACCCATGCTTCCGTTGGCGAAGATGGCCTCGGCTCCGGCTCCGATCTCGAATTCAATTAGCCGAGCCAAAGTGGCGGTGTCGATCTCGCCTGAGGCCAGAACCGGCGTGGCGAGCGGAAGAATGAAGCCCTGGGGTTTGGTCAAAGCTTGCCTGCTTCCTCGCGGGCGACGAACTCGGCGACGCGGCGGCGGATGGCGGTCCAGTTCTCAGTGAGATGGGCCTCGAGTTCCTGAGCCGCCTTCGCAGGCGTGCCGAAGCATATTGCGTCCACGAGCCTCTTATGGGTTCCGCGAGGGAGTGCAGGCATCTGCTCGTGCCCCCTGGTTTCTGCGCTACGCATTAGGAGGCTCATCGCGAAGAGCGGAGATGTGAGTTGCAGGAGCAGTTTCTCGATCATGGCCTGGCCCGAAATGCGCCAAATGCGCTGGTGCAACAGTAGATCGAGTTGCCCCGCCTTCAGAGGGTCTTTCTCCTTGTTGAGCAGGCGCTCGAAGGCTTGCAATTCCTCTCGTTGCGAGTTCTGAATACGTTCGGTGGCAAGGCGGACGGCGCGGCCCTCGAGAAGGATGCGGGCCTCGATAATCTCGTCGATTTGTTCGGGGCGCAACTCGATGACGCGGGCACCCCGATAGGAGTTGGATTCAAGCAGACCGTCATGAATCAGTTGCTGCATCGCTTCGCGGAGAATGGCACGGGATACACCCAGTTCCTGAGCCAGCGGAATCTCCTTCACTCTTTCGCCGCAGTGCAGTTGGCCCGAAAGAATGGCGTTGCGGAGGGAGCGGTACACTTTGTCGCGTGTTGACTCCTTGTTGACCTTTTCAAACCGGCTCGACGGATCGGGCATGGGGAGGATTCGCGCTGGCTTTGGCATTGGATTGTCAGATTGTCGACAATTCTACAATAAGTCAGGGAACATCGTCAAGTGCTCTTTGCCAGGCATGCCTGTTACTGTATTTTTCCCATTTGCTTTACCGACTTCGAGAGGAATTTCTCGACTCCACAGTTGTGAAATCCCTAAGCAGCTTGCTTTCTCAGGGCTCGGCTCAGAATAGTGCCAGTGCTCTGCTTCTCGACCCTCGCAAGACGTACTGGTTTTGCTGGGGTTTCCGTCAATTGGCCGATCAACCCGCGAAGCTTCCCTTGAATAGAGGGCGAGTCCGCCAATGGCAGCCCGAAAAATTCGCGATTCGCGAAATGGTGCTAATTAGCTCCAGAAAGTCAAATACGGCTTGCCCTTCGCCATCCGCTCCACCAGCAGCGCCACCTCGCGCAAGTGATAATCGCCCCACATGCAACTCTCCCCGCAAGGCACTTTGCGCCCAGCCGGCACATGGTCCCATCCATTCGGGCGATGATACACGCTGTGCAGTAGCAATCCCTGATGCGCAGCATCCGTCGACAAATACGGTTCTCCCAGTAGCGTGCGAACCACCGTCAGCCCTGCCTGCAGATACTTCTCGTTCTTCAGATACACGCCCAACCGAATCAGGCCCTGCGCCCCGATTGCGGCTGCAGAACTATCGACCGGCTCCCAGTCATTAAACGGCTCTGCCGGCCGATCCAGATAATCCCCTAACTTATGTAAGTTCGGTGCTCCCGTATCCCAGTAAGGCACGCCACACACCGGCGTATGTTCGAGATAAAAGTCGCAAGTCGCCTCGGCTGCACGCAGCATCGTCGCCTTCACCGCCTCCAGCCCCGGATCGCTCAGCGTCTCAAAAAACTCAAGCTGCTCGGCAAATCCACACATCGCCCAAGCTAACCCGCGCGTCCAGGTCGAGAACGGTGAATACCCCTGCTGGCTGCTCGGACACCGGAAGTTCCCATCATTCCGATTGAAGATCGCCTCATGCACCGTCCGTCCGCGCAGATCATACGAATCGCGACCTTCGCCGTAGTACACGCTGTACTTGGCCGTTGCCTCGGCATGCTCGATCAATCGACCCAGCAACGAAATCCGCTGATCGTTCTCCGCCGTCAGCACATGCCCAAGCCGGTGACCTACGGCCAACGCCCGCAATGAGCGGATCGTATCCACAAATAAGGAATGCGGCCCATTGAACGAATAAACATACCCGCCCCCGCCTGCGATCGTTGACCACCGCGACGCCTGCACTGCACCAGACGCCTTCAGCGCAAACTCGTAAAAATTCTTTTCCCACTCGTCAAACGCAGTCCGGCCCTCGGTCATCAGCCGCAACAAATTCCCATAGGTCGACACATTGTTAAACCCATGATCGTGCACGCCAATATGCGTCACATGCGGCGCCATCAATTCCAGCGTCCGCCTCCGCCCCATCTCAAGAAACTCCGGATCCCCGGTCGCATCAAACTGCAGAATCGCCGATCCAAACTGGAACCCCTGCGTCCACTCTGTCCATCCCCGGCTCGTGTATTTGCCTGCGATCGTAAACACAGGCGACCCTTTCTCGGGCGCCCAGTCAGCCTCCAGGCTGGCGATTTTGGCGGCCGAAGCCTGCCACATGCGTTCAATTTGAGGAAGTAAGGTGGATGGGGTGATTGCCGGATCGACTTTGACCATGAACCTAATAGAATAATCGAAAGACCCTATGCGTACCCTGCTTTTCCTCTTGGCCACTTCGCTGCTTGCCCAGCCCACTCAACCCCCCGGCGGTGCCGACCGACTTCAGTGGTTTAAGGACGCCAAGTTCGGCATCTTCATCCATTGGGGCCCCTATTCCGTGCTCGGTCGTCACGAATGGGCCCGCCACTTTTTCCAGATCCCTCAAGCTGAATATGACCAGTACGCCAAGGCCTTCAATCCCGTCAACTTCAACGCCAACGAATGGACCAGTCTCTTCGAACGCGCCGGCGCGCGCTACGTCGTGATCACCAGCAAGCACCACGACGGCTTCTCGATCTACCGCTCCAAAGCAAGCGATTACGACATGGAGATCACCCCCTACAAGGGCGATCCACTGAAGGATCTCTCGATCGCCGCCCCCAAGCACAACCTCCGCCTCGGCTTCTATCACTCCATCATGGACTGGCACCACCCCGCCTACCGTCCTCGCCGCGCCTGGGAATCGAAAACCCCCAACGAAGGTGGCAACAACAACCTCTTCGTCGACTACATGAAGGAGCAGCTCCGCGAACTCCTCACTGGCTACGGCGACGTCGCCATGATCTGGTTCGACGGCGAATGGGAGCACACCCTCGCCAACCTCAAGCGTGACGACGAAGTCTACGACTACATCAGCACCCTCAACCCCAACACCCTCATCAACGACCGCCTCTATGAGCGCAAGCCCGGCAACAAGGCCGACTTTGGCACTCCCGAACAATTCGTTCCTGCGACGGGCTTTAACGGCGCATTGTGGGAAAGCTGTGTCACCATCAATACAGATTCCTGGGGCTACAACAAATACGAAACCAACTTCAAAACTGAGCGTGACTTGATCCGCATGCTGGTCGAAGTCACCTCAAAGGGCGGCAACCTCTTGCTCAACATCGGCCCCAAGCCCGATGGCACCATCCAGACCGATTTCGTCACCCGTCTTGAGGCAATGGGCGAATGGCTCAAGGTCAATGGCGAAGCGATCTACGGCACCAAGGCCAGCCCCTTCACCCGCATGCCGTTCTTCGGCCGCGCCACTCAAAAAGACGCCAACCTCTACCTCCACGTCTTCGCCTGGCCCCAGTCAGGCGAGCTCCGCGTCCCCGGTCTCAAGAACCTGATCCACTCCGCCCACCTCCTCGCCGACCCCAAAAAGACACCCCTCGCCTGGCGTCGCGACGGCGCCGACATTCTGATCTCCGTCCCCAAAACTGCTCCCGACGAGCGAGCCAGCGTTGTGGCTCTCCGCCTCGACGGCGCACCCACGGTCGATCCCTTCTCGATCCGGCCCAACGACAAGGGCATCTTCTCTCTCGGCATTGAATCGAGCGAAATCGAAACCCGCTTCGAACAGCGCGCCAAAAAAGAAAACGCCCTCGGTCACGTCTTCCTCACCAACTGGACTCGCTCCGACGACATTCCCACCTGGAACCTCTCCATCCCCAAGGCCGGCCGCTACAAAGTTGAGGCCAGCTACGCCGCCACGCGCTCGTCAAAGGACAAGACCTTCAACGTCCACATCGGCAACCTCACCACGTCGGGCAAGATCGTCGAAACCGGCAACGCCTGGGTTTTCACCAAACAAACTCTCGGAAATTTGAACCTCCCCGCTGGTGATCACGTACTTCAAGTGAAGATCACGGATCCGCAGGGCCTCCCCGGATTCAGCTTTGAAGGGATTACACTCGTACCACTGCCATAAAACACCTCGCGCTTGCCGTTGCCCTCCTCGCTCTCACCGCTTGCTCCAAGGGCAAGCTCTCTGGTCCGGTCATCTCTGAGACCAAAAAGGGCAGCATCGCCAAGTCCGAGATGCTCGACGCTAAGGTTTCAATGCCAGCTGGCGAACTCACAATCACCAGCAGCGAAACCGACGAAGTCACCGCACAATTCGATTACTCCTCTGGCGGCCCGGGCCCCAACTTCAAGCCCGACACCACCAGCTTCCGCGCCCACGCCATCATTGACATGCCGAAGGATGTCTAGAACTTCAGCTTTGAGAAAAACAACTGGCGCGTTCAACTGCCCGTTAAAGTCGCCACAGATCTCGATATCAACATCGGAGCCGGCGAAGCCAACCTGAAGCTAGCCCGGATTTCTCACCAGCTCTCCGCACTCCCCACTTTGGCCCGGAACAGCGAAGGTGTGGCGAAGCTCCGGACTTCTGAAAAAACGTAAAAATCGACTTTTGTTTGTTTCCGCACACTTACGAACAG
>VFZU01000162.1 GCA_016870995.1 Acidobacteriota bacterium | reverse complement strand
TCCTCATCATGGATACCGAACTCAGGGCTGCACTCCCTACCAGGCATTCCTCGATGGGAAACTCGCCCAGGCGCAACCCATGGCAGCATGAAGTAACCACTTCTTCACCCGAGGCCCGCAACCCTCGCTGTCCAGAGATCATCCGCTTAAATACAGCTTATGATTACTGGTACGATCTTTGGGCTTGCCAATGTTTTTTCGTACTCAGGCGCAATCCTCTCGGAGGGAAGAAAGAACAATGAAGGAATATCTGTGTCGCTACTACCTCAACGGCAGATTGGTGGAAGAGATTGTGTTGGCCAGGTCACCGTTTGATGCCGAGAGAATGATTGAGGCGAAGTATTCAGGCGGTTCGTTCAAGTTTCGGTGGAGTGGACCGCCGAACCTGGCGAAGAATTCAATCAGGTGGACGTAGAAGGCCTGCTTGGAATAAAGAAATCCGCTTACAGGACAGGCGAACGTCCTGAAAGCGGAACAGAAATCTCCAATCATTTTCATCAATGAATCAGTGGCTCTGGTTCGGGCACCTTAGGCTTGTAAATCACTGACATATCCACAGTGCTGTTGATTTGAACGAAGGCAGCGATCTGACGGAAGCGAGGGAAATGTGTTCTGACAATACGTCTCAACTCGTTGCTATCAATGGCAACCTTTCCTTTTTCCAATTTCAAGGAGGCCGAAGCCGAAGCGAGAGAAAGCCATTGCGCTAATGCTAGAAAAGCGGGAATCCTTGAAAACGCTAAGTGCAGAGCTTTTCGTCACCTTTGAATCGAGATAGGCCGGATGCAAGTAAGTTTGCTGTTTTGACAACCTCTGCGCATGGCGGCACGCGCGGTAAAGGCTTCGCATTGCTGGAGAGTTCTTGCACCATCCCCCTAACCAATTGAGGGGAAGTCTTTGCGATAGCGGCGGCGCGTGTCTGCTTCATCGCGCGGTTTCTTGGGTAACCTCTTCAACTTATAGAAAACAAAGGACTTACAAGCTCCGTTGCCCGCCTTTATTCGCCCCTTGCCGTCCGCCTGCTATGGCAGGGCTTACACAAGGCCATCAGGTTGCTGCGGTCTAGCCGCCGCGCGGGTGCAGGAGTAGCCCGCCGATTCGAGCAAGCGCATAGAGCGATGTTCGTTGCGGGTGCCTTTGCGCTTCGCGTTCACGCTGCCACCGCCCCGGCCTCAGTGCTTCGCCGTTCCAGATGCGCCAGCCCTAACGCCCCTAGCGCCGCGTCCAGTTCGTCAGGCGATGCCGTCGAGGGTGCGATGATAGCCCCGCCGTCGTCGGTGACTTTCAGACGCGCCTTGAGCCGCTGCAAGGCCAGCAATGCGGGTTCAATGCCAGCCCTCTTAGCTTCTGCCCACTTGCCGCCAGTCGGCCATTCGCGAGCCATCGAGACTCGCCACCAGATGCGCGTACGCTCCTGCGAGATTTCAGCGAATCGCATGATGTTGCCGACTTCCACCGCCGCCGCTCGCTGCGATCTGTTTTGGCAGATCAGGTATTCCAACGGGTAGCCCGGCCAACGGGTGATGTCGCCGGGTAGCTCCGGCGAGTGCGGGGTCATGCGGCACGCTCCTCGACGTCAGTGAATCTCGCAGGGTGTAACTCATCCAGAAAATCCTCGCCGCGCAACCATTTGGCCGCGTAAGGTCTAAACTCCTCGTCTCGATCAAGCATTGCGTCCATCTCATGTTGTAAGTAGAGTTTGCACCCCTCCCAAAGTTCTTCGTTGGTGATTTGTTCGGCAAAAGCTTTCGCTGCTTTCAACTTCTGCTCTGTCCGCCAGTACATCTGCCAAAACTCTTCGAACCACAGTGATTGCTGGGGCGTTAGCCTTACAGTAGCCTCGTTCTCTTCGTCTGCCTTGCCCAAAACGAGATTACTCATCGGTGGGCTGCATCGCCGAACCTTCTGTTCGAAATGGTCCGTCACGACCGACTCAAACCAGCTGATAGAACCGGGTGCGTGCTTGTGTTCCGAGTTGTAACCCCGAAAGTCAGCCGACCGGATAGCCTCAAGAGCTTCCTCAGACTTAAGATTTGGGGTGCGTGCAACAATTCGTCGGATTTCGTCTCGCGATGGCTCCCTGAACATGCGAGTCACTACATCTCTTAGTTCGTTGCCGGGTCCTAACTCCGCTTCTTCTTTGCTTGCTGATTGCCCAACATCAAACTCAGGCCCGCGAAGCGGGTAGTCTAAGTCTTTCTTTTCAAGATTATTCTCTTTCTTGAACCTTTTAGGCGGAAGTATCGTTCCCCTGAGATCAGAACTAGCGTTCAGGTCAACACACGAAGGATCGTTCAGGTCATCGCCATTTTGAGAATCGTTTTGGTATGGATCCTCGATCCTGTTTGGCAGATCCAACCAAGATCGCCAAACGAAGTGATAGCGGTTCGACCTGCCCTTACCCCCGCGAGTCTTGACTAGCAAGCCCCCCGTTACAAGCTCGCCGACGAGCTTAGCTGCCCACCGCTCAGTTACTCCAATGGATTTGCCGATTGTTTGCATGGATGGGAAGCACGCTCCTCGCTCCCCTGCATGCTTACTCAAAACCCCGTACACTAGCTTCGCCCCCGGAGAGAAACCACTGTGCGCTGCAAGTCTTTGCGGGATGACAAGAACTTCTCGAAATCGTTTGTAAGGGCGAAAGACAGCGCCATCACTGAAGCCGACTTCTCGTAGCGCAACACTAGCTTCGACTCGCTGCAGTTCAAGGCTCATTCGGCCTCCATGTGCTCAACACGTCGCAGGTCTGCATCCTCATGCTTGCGCCGCTGCGCCAGAATGCACGGCAGCGCCTGTGGATGAGTTCCGGTCCGCCTAAATCGCGGATCACGTCCGCCACGTTAGGCATTTGCACCGACCTCAATCCAGCGCGTTAGCGCATCGACATGAACCCGAACGGCACGCCCAAGCCTTATCGTGGGAAGTTCGCCCCGCTGCATCGCGCCGTAGATAAACCCGCGCGAAAGTCCGGTCATCGCGGCAACTTCGGCGGCAGTGTATAGAACTCGTTTGGTTGTCGTAGTTTGAATTTGAGTAACGTCCATGAAGTTGTTGTACCTTGGAATTGTCCACTCAATGCATGGAACATGCGTGGACATTTTGAAGTATAAGGAAACACCCCAATGTGGTGGAAATTTAGTGAATACGAACTGATTGATGGGTATATCCAGCCGACTCGCGACGCGGTCATGATCTCTTATGATCCGTGGGAAGACTTCATCGTGGAATCAAGCAGTAATCGGGGAAGCCGTCCCTATCTCAGCTTTCTACAAGTAGCCGGTGAGATCGCAAGGCAAATTCATTGCGGCGAAGAAGTGAAGCCGGAACCCCTGGTGCGTTGGGTGCAGAAGTTTGGCCTTATAGGACTGTTCTGGCACGATACCGTTTACCTTCAGGAACCCTCCACAATCCAACGAGAGGATGCCTTTGAGGATGTTGTCGCCCGGTCATGGTCTCGCGTGGGAGGCAGATGGCAGGCAAATGGGCTAAAGCGGGCAAATGGAGGGTTATCACCGTCGAAGAAAGGAGTGCTGGTAATGAATTCGATGGGGGGATATGAAGTTCATCCAGAGGCGAAGGTGGTGCCGTGCAAAACTTTTTTGAATGAGTTCTTCACGAAGCCGCCAAGGGATCTATCTTTTCAACCCTCAGATCCAGATTGCCTTAGGTATTATCGGGAACCACTTGAGTGGTTAGTCGAATCGGTCTACAACCGACTTGGCGATGCAGTCGATGGAAGTTCAGGTCACCTCAACTATCTTCTTTCCGCCTCAAGCGATTGGGTTGAGCCATCGCGCATGAAAAGCCATAAGCGCCAAACTCCGGCGGTGATAACCCGATCCTATGCTTCGCTCCTTTCCTATCTCGGTTGGATGCTGGTGAGAGACCAAGCGGACGGCCAACGGATTCTCACCTGCCCATGCGGGAAAGATTACTTGTCGAGCAGGTACCAATCAAGGTTCTGTTCGGATTCGTGCAGGTCTAGGTTCCACAAACGAACTGTTCGCGCCGAAGACAAGAAGACGCGAACCCCCAAACGTGCCAATAAGCCAAAGCAACCCAAGGGACGCGATGGCCTGCAGTGACAAGGTTTCATCAATGCGTGCCAACGTGCCGCCCCCTATGTTTCGGCGCGGCGGCACGCTTAGGCCGAAAAGCCCGATTCCTCTATCACCGATTCACACTGAATGCTCTGGTCTATCACTAAGGCACAGCACGTCATCCACTCAAGAGGGAGAATAGAAACCAGCCATGGCAATGAAGAAGACAGGCAAACGTGCCAATTCTGAAGGCTCGATCCGGCAGCGTACCGATGGCCGATGGGAAGCCCGCTTCAGCTACCGTGACTCGAAGGGCATTGCCCGCCGCAAGAGCCTTTTCGGACACACTCAGCGAGAAGTTACCGACAAGCTGAGAGAAGCCCGCCAGCAGCAAGCCCACGGCATCCAGCCCAGCGACGACCGTTTGACTCTTGGCCGCTATCTTGCAGGTTGGCTGGAGCATGTTGCCGCGCCAGCGCTGAAGCCTAAGACCCTTACCTCATACCGGCAGTTGGTCGCCAAGCACATCACCCCCCGGCCTCGGACACTGGCAACTCACCAAGCTCGATCCGCAAGTACTCCGCAAGTTCCTCACCCAGAAAACAAACGACCTCAGCAGCAGGACCGTCCAATACCTTCACGCTGTCATTCGCAAGGCCCTTGCCGACACCTTGCGCGATGGCCTCATCGCTCGCAACGTCGCCACGCTGGTAAAGGCCCCACGCGCACAAGCCAAGCCGGTTGAAGTACTCGCCCCCGATCAGGTCCGCACCTTGCTTGCAGCCATCGCAGGGGATCGACTGGAAGCGCTTATCACCGTCGCCGTCGGCCTCGGCCTCCGGCAAGGTGAATGCTTTGCTCTGCAATGGTCAGACGTTGATTTTGAGGCCCGAGTGCTGCACGTCCGCCATGCTTTAGTCCGCGTTGGAGGCAAGATTTTACTGGACACCCCTAAGACACGCAAGGCGGCGCGCACGGTGTCGCTGCCAGCCATGGCGCTCACCGCCCTTGCCGCCCACCGGCAGCAGCAGGAAATGGAACGGTCATTTGCCGGTCAGCGATGGGAAGCTGCGATTGTGGAGCACGAAGGCAAGCCCGTTGAGGTTGATTTGGTCTTTCGCACCACCACCGGCACCCCGCTCGAAAGCCGCAATGTGACGAAGCGCTTCCAGCGCATCCTTGCCGAGTGCGGATTACCTCGGCATCGGTTCCACGATCTACGCCACAGCGCCGCCACACTTTTATTGGTTCAAGGGGTCCACCCGCGCGCGATTCAGCAGATTTTAGGTTGGGACCAAGGCGCAATGTTGGAGCGATACACGCATTTGGTGGATGAGATCCGGCGTGATGCTGCCGAGAAGATGGATGCGATCCTGAAGCCAGTTGGGGTCAGCGTTGGGGTCAAAAGGCAGAGGCCCGCAACGCGCGGGCCCCTAAACAACTGAATTTTATGGAGCCACCCGCCGGAATTGAACCGGCGACCTACTGATTACGAATCAGTCGCTCTACCAACTGAGCTAGGGTGGCCCGATTTCTCAAGTTTAGCATCCCAATTTAGTGCTGTGGGGACGCACCCTTCAACCACTTCTCAAGTTTCGGAAACAACAAATCCTGGATCGCTGGATTCGCCAAATCTGCCTTCAAAATCAACTTCGCAGCTAAATCGGTTCGATCGGTCACAGCATTCCCCTTCCGCTTATCCGCAATCGCCTTCACACTCAGATACCCCATCCGAAAAGGATCCTGAACGATCAGCGAATCGATCCAATCCTCCCGCAGATCCGCAATCAACTGCTCGCTGGCATCAATCCCAACAAGCCGAATCTGCTTCAACCCGCGCGGCTTCAGCGCCTGCACCGCACCCGCCAGTGATGACTCGTTATCAGCGAACACTCCAGCCAGATCCTTGTGCGCCGTGATCGCATTCTCCGTCACTGCCATCGCCTTCGACCGGTTCGCCATCCCAAACTGCACCTCAAGCACCTCAAGATTCGGAAACTTCGCCTTCGCTTCCTCCAGAAAACCCGCCTCGCGCTCCATCGTCGAAGCACTACCAGGCATAAACCCAACCACCAGCACCTTGCCCTTGCCGTTCAACACTTCGCCCATGCGGCGCGCCGCCATCCGCCCCGCTTCCTTGTTATCGGTCGCGATATACGTAAGCCGATTTCGCGTATCCACATCGCTGTCATAAACCGCAACCGGAACCCCCTGCTTCGTTGCCTTCTCAATCACCGCCGCCAGCGCCTGCTTATCCACCGGCGCAATCGCAACACCCGCAAGCTGCCGCGTCACCATCGACTGCATGATGTCGATCTGCCGCGAGGCATCGATCTCAAGCGCTGGCGCATTCCACTCAATCTCATAACCAAATTCACGACCTGCCTCAATTGCACCGGCCTGCACGGTCAACCAGAACTGATGGCTCGCCCCCTTCGGAATCACACCGATCTTCGGCACAGCAGGCTTGTTGCAGCTGGCGAGCAGCACAATGAGCAAGAAAAGCAGGAAGCGCATGATAGCCTCATCATATGCCGCTTCTAGAGGTGGCCCGCGTAGAGGATCTACCCCCCGGGACCAGCACCGAAGTCATCGTGGGCGTCGATACCTACGTGGTCTGCAACCACGAAGGCACCCTGCACGCTCTCGACGGAATTTGCCCTCATCGCAATGGACCCCTCGGAGCCGGCAACTACGCCGACGGCATGCTGATCTGCCCCTATCACGGCTGGGAATTCAGTTGCGTCACCGGCGAGTACGACCGCAACCCCGACGTGAAACTCAAGAAGTTTCCCGTCAAGGTCAAAGAAGGACTGATCTACATCCTTGCCTGAACTGCCTGAAGTCGAAACCGTGGTGCGCGGCATGGCTCAAGTCCTCCCCGGCCTCAAGGTCACTGCCGTCGAAGGCATCGCTCCCATGGAAGCGGTGGGCAAGCAAGTCCAATCCGTGCGCCGCTACGGCAAATTCATCATTCTCGATTTCTCGGATGGCATGCTGTTCATCCACCTCGGCATGACAGGTCAGTTGATGGTCTCAAGCGACACCAGCAAGTTCACTCGCGGCCGCCTGCTTTTCGAAGGCGCCACCGTGCGCTACGACGACATCCGCAAATTCGGCAAAATGTTTTGGGACACACATTACCCCAAGCGTGGCCCCGACCCGCTTGAACTAACGCCCGAAGAATTCATCGCCCTCGCCAAGCGCCGCAAGACGCGCATCAAAGCACTCCTGCTCGACCAATCAGCCCTCCGCGGCATGGGCAACATTTACACCGACGAAGCTCTATTCCACGCGAAGATTCACCCTTGCGCCTCCGCCGCAAAACTCTCCCGCGCCCGTCTCGCCACCTTACATCAATGCACGCGTGAAATCCTGCGCGAGGCCATCGCCGCTGGCGGCTCATCGATCTCCGACTACGTCGATGCACGCGGGGAAAAGGGCGGCTATCAACTGCGCCATCAGGTCTACGGCAAGCACGGCCAGCCCTGCCCAATCTGCGGCACAGTACTCCAACGCATGCTGGTCACCCAGCGTGGCACCACCTTCTGCCCCCGCTGCCAAACTCGCTAGCGGATCTGCGCGAGCAACTCCGTCACAGCGCGCGCGATCTGGCTATCGCCCGTCTCGCCCAGCGGTCTTTCGACTGCGATATCCACCGGCCTCGGCGCAAGCTCCATGTTCTTGCCCCGCATATCGGTGATCGCACTGCGCGGCAGCCGCACCTGCGATCCATCAAACAAAGGTAGATTCCACGTAAAGATAATCCAGCCTGCAGTTGGTTCGCCCACCGTCTTGCCGAGCTTCAGATACTGATACCCCTTGTCAAGACGTCCAAACTTCGTCCAGCGGATTCATAGTATCTCGACCTTCAGTTAAGCCCTTCGCCTCGATATAAGGTTGCTTTGCCCAAGGCGCGCAGCGGTCAAGGCCAAGCGCAGCTTGCCCGTAGGGTCGCCTTGACGGC
>VFZU01000161.1 GCA_016870995.1 Acidobacteriota bacterium | reverse complement strand
GGTTAAGGCAATTCTCGATTGGCGGCGAGTGGGTATTCCCGGCACCCACAAAGAGAGGCCACATTGACCAGAGCAGTAGAAAGCGCAGTCACAAAACCCCGATTGCGAATTCTGGCGTTGCGCCGTTCACACCATACACGACCCGGCCTAACCGGCTGACGCGGTGGGCGCGAGTGATGGACCCGTACACCCTGGCGCATCTCGCCGTGCATAGCGATTTCTGCACGACCCGCCGTTATATTCATCCCTCTTGGGAAACTGTTCGCGCGGCAGTGCTAAAAGCGGAAGAGGAACACACCGGGCACAAGAAAGGGCACAGTAACGAAAACAGCCCAAGTGTTGACTTGGGCTTGCGACTGGCAATCAATTGAAAAAGAGTGATTTAGATGGTGCACCCGGAGGGATTCGAACCCCCGACCCTTTGGTTCGAAGCCAAATGCTCTATCCAGCTGAGCTACAGGTGCACGTAGCTCAAGATTACACCAAAAGCGAGCGCCTGATCGCTATAGACAGTGCTTCGATATCCAACTGCGACTACCAACACAATTAGGCGTCGATCCTCGATCTCGCAGATCATATTCTCCATTAAGAATGGCCCACGCCAAGTGCTTTCTTGAATTGGCTAGCTTTCATAGCGGGTTGGCGGCATTCAAGGCGAGATTCAGCCAGGCAGCGGTCCTCAAGATCATCCAGATGATTCTCGATGAGTTGTTTAGCGTAAAAGGTCTTCGTCCGGGCCGTCTTCTTGGAAAGCTGAGTCAAGCGATCTTCGATTGCCGGGTTGAGCCTGATAGAAATCATCGTTTCACTAAAGTGTATGAAAAGTTGTCCGTTGAAATGCAAAACCGCCGCTTGGAGGCGGCGGGCTTGTCGTTCACTTGACTCGTTGAAGGTTAAGCGCCAGCGGTGCCCTTAAGCTTCTCGCGCTGCTCTTTGAGAAGAGCTTTGCGGCTGAGCTTGATCTTGTTGCCTTCGACGCCGAGGACCTTCACCATGATCTGGTCGCCCTCGTTGAGTTCGTCGCGGACCTGGCGAACGCGGGCTTCGCTGATTTCGCTGATGTGCAGCAAGCCGTCGGTGCCAGGGATGATCTCGACGAATGCGCCGAAGTCAGCGATGCGGGTGACGGTGCCGAGGTAGGTCTTGCCCACTTCAGCCACGGCACAGATGTTGTTGATCATCGTGAGGGCCTTGTTGGCGGCGACAGAATCGGCCGCGAAGACCTTCACTGTGCCATCGTCCTCGACGTCGATCTTGGCACCGGTCTGCTCCACGATGCCGCGGATGACCTTGCCGCCGGGGCCGATCAGTTCGCGAATCTTGTCGGTCGGGATGGTGACCTGGTACATGCGAGGAGCATGGACAGACATTTCCTTGCGCGGTTCGGCGAGGCACTGGTCCATCGCGTCGAGCAGGAAAATGCGGCCGCGGCGGGCCTGTTCAAGAGCTTCGGTGAGGAGGCCGCTCGAGACGTCCTGGATCTTGAGATCCATCTGCAGGGCGGTGATGGTGTCGCGTGTGCCGGCCACCTTGAAATCCATGTCGCCGTAATGATCTTCAGCGCCGGCGATGTCGGTGAGGATGGCGTACTTGTCGCCTTCCTTGACTAGGCCCATGGCGATACCAGCGACGGGCGCCTTGATCGGAACGCCCGCATCCATCAGCGACAGGATGCCGCCGCAGATGCTGGCCATCGATGAAGAACCGTTGGACTCAAGAATGTCAGAGACGCAGCGGAGCGTGTAGCCAAACTTTTCAGGCGGAGGAAGAACCGCCGCAATGGCGCGTTCGGCGAGGTTGCCGTGGCCGATTTCGCGGCGACCAGCGCCACGCATGAAGCCGACTTCCCCGACCGAGAAGGGCGGGAAGTTGTAGTGCAGCATCCAGCGCTTGGAGGTTTCAGAGGCGTCGAGCATTTCGATCTTCTGTTCGTCGTCGCTGGTGCCGAGCGTCGTGGTGACGAGGGCCTGCGTTTCACCGCGCGTGAACAAGCAGGATCCGTGCGTGCGGGGCAGAATGCCAACTTCCATTTCGAGCTTGCGGATTTCGTCGAAAGCGCGGCCATCGGGACGACGGCGCTTGTCGAGCATCTCTTCGCGGAAGATCTTTTCCTTCAGCATGTCGAAGTACTTGCCAGCGACAGCCTGCTTGGCCTTCAGTTCGTCGGTGTCGCCTTCAAACAGAGCCTTGGCCTTGGCCTTGCATTCGTCGACCTTGGCGTAAGAATCGAGCTTGGTGTACTTCTTGGTGTCGAGGGCGTCGGTGAGGTCGGTCTTGACGGCCTTCTCGATCGCGTCATAGGTCGACTGATCAAAGGTGGCCGGCGTGAAGACGCGCTTGGTTTTGCCAGCTTTAGAAACGAGTTCCTTGATGCCGGCGATGATCTTGCGGCAGCATTCGAGACCGAAATCAACACAACGAACGACATCGGCTTCCGGGGCGCCAAAACCGCCGGCTTCGACCATGACAACGCCAGCTTCGGTGCCCGCAACCACGATCGAAATCTCGGCGCGCTTGGCTTCGTCGTAGGACGGCAGAGCGATCAGCTTGCCATCGAGGACGGCAACGCGGACACCGGCGAGCAAGTGATGGAAGGGGATGTCGGAAATGGCGAGGGCCGCACCTGCACCGGAAAGGGCGAGGATGCCAGGGTCGCGCTCGGGGTCAGCCGAGATCACATAACCAACAACCTGTGTGTCGCTCAGGTAGCCTTCGGGGAACAGTGGACGGATCGGGCGATCCATAAGGCGGGCATTGAGCGTTTCCTTTTCGCTCATGCGGCCTTCACGCTTGATGTAGCCACCCGGGTACTTACCAGCGGCGTAAGTGTATTCGCGGTAATCGCAGGTGAGCGGGAAAAAGCTCTGGTTTTCTTTGGCTTTGAGATTGGAACAGGCCGTCGAGAGGACGACCGAGTCGCCGCACCGGATGACGACCGATCCATTGGCCTGCTTGGCCATCTTGCCGGTCTCGATGGTAATCTTATGACCTTCGAGATCGATTTCTACTGTGTGAATCATCTATGATTCCTCCTGAGCGCGTCGCTACGATAGGACGCGGTGGTCTTGAATCAGATCAAGGAGAGATCAGGCTATACCCCAAATACAACAACAGCCGGAGAAGCGAATTCCGGCTGCTGGATTGGTTTTAAATTGGTTACTTGCGAATCCCGAGCTTTGCGATCAGTGCCTGATACTGTTGGGGATTACGGCCCTTCAGATAGTCGAGCAGCTTACGCCGCTGCGCGACGAGCAACAGAAGACCACGGCGTGAGCTGTGATCCTTCTTATGAGTTTGGAAGTGCTGGGTGAGCTGCGTAATGCGAGCGCTCAGCAGGGCAACCTGTACTTCCGTCGAACCAACGTCCTTCTTGTGACGGGCGTTTACCGCCACAATTTCTTTTTTCGCTTCAACTGCCAATGCCATTAAAGGGGGGTACTCCTCTTCGTTCCTTAATCAACCTTTTATTCGACTGTTAGGTTAGCATAATCGCAACCGTTATGGAAAATTCGCGACTGCTGATATTAGCTGCATTTATGGGCGGGTGGCTGTTGTCGGCCGCGCTGCCAGTGAAAACCGTGCTGGAAAATCGAAAAGTGAAAGTCGTGGAAACGACCTATCTACCTGGAGTTCCGCGTGAATCTGGTGTGAGGGAAACGGACCAGGTCATCATCTTTTTGGAAGACTGCGCCTACGAGCGGAAGGATCCGGTGACGGGTGAACTCACCATTCGCAAACGAAAAGCAGGAGAGGTGATCTGGCACGACAAGGGTGAAGCCGCGCCGCAGCTGACCAATCAAGGAAAGTTGCCTTATCGGACGGTCACAGTTGAGCTGAAGTAAATGTGGTTCGCCTGGTTGATGAGGTTGGCGAGCCGGTTTCACGAGCCAATGGTAGCTGAGCGGAAACGTGCGCTGCTCTGTGGCTTGAAGGGGCGAGTGCTGGAGATCGGAGCGGGCAATGGGGTAAATCTGCAGTACCTGGCCCAAGATGTCGTTTGGACGGGTTATGAGCCGAACCGATGGCTGGCCCGGAACATCGCTGTTCCGGAAGGGGGCCGATTGCTCGTCGAACCGTATCGAGCGCAACCGGGCGAGTATGAGGCGGCGATTTGCTCTTTGGTGCTGTGCAGTGTTGAAGAAGTTACAGAAGTACTGAGAGGATTGTTTGCCTCTTTACGCCCTGGCGGCCAGCTGGTGTTTGTGGAGCATGTGGCAGCGGATCGAGGTAGCCCATTGCGGCGGTTGCAGGATCGATGGTTACCTGCCTGGCGCTGCTGCGCAGGAGGTTGTCACCCAAACCGCGAGACTTTGCGCTTGATTTGTGAGGCGGGACTTACTATCAAAGAAGTAGAGCATTTTCATTTGCCTTTGTGGTTGGCGGGGCCACACATTTGCGGGGTAGCAACGAAGCCATGACAACAGACGAAAGAAGCTTGTGTTGGGCGGAATTTGAAAGAGCCACCCGAGAGCGCGCGCACCCATTCCGGCAGCCTGTGGTGATGAGTGTGGACGAGGAGGGTTACCCTTCGGGACGCGTGCTGACTTTGCGAGAGGCTGACGAACAGCGGCGAATCTTGCGCTTTCATATTGACCGGCGAAGCCCGAAGTTTGCCCAGTTCAAGAAGCAGCCAGTGGTGGGCGTGGTGTTTTACGATGGGCCGGGCAAGTGGCAGGTGCGGGTCAGGGGGATTGCGATGCTACACACGGATGATGCTGTGGCGCGCTCGGCCTGGGATCGGTGTCTGCCGATGAGCAAGCGGACCTACTTGGCCACCTCGGTGCCGGGAATGGAAATTGATTGGGATGCCCCAAATGTGTTCCCCCCAGGCCTCGAGCGGCGGCGACCAACCGAAGAAGAGAGCGAGGTCGGCTACCAGAATTTTGCTGTGTTGCTGGTGGATGTGGTGGAACTGGATTCGCTGCATCTGGCCGGGGACGGGCACAGGCGCTTTCATATTATTGATGAGGTCCATAAGGTGCGGCGATTGGCCCCATGATTTGTTAATTTGGTTGAGTCTCCCCGTCTGAGCGCTTCTTTCCCTCGCTGGAACAACCCTTAAGGAGCGCGAAACTCAATGACAGCGATGTTCTGGCCGGTGGTCATTTTTATGGCCATTTCCCTGGCGATCGGTTTGTATACGTATACGCAGGTGCGCGGGTCAAGTGAGAGGTATACGGTGTGTGGGAAGTCGATGCCGTTTCTGGTTGTGGGGACGGCCTTGCTGGCGCAAGCGGTGGATGGGAATGCGACGTTGGGTAACGTGTCCCTAGTGTGGTCAAGCAATTTGTGGGGTGGTCTGCTGATACCGTTGGGGCTGGCAGTCAGTCTTCTGGTGGTGGGGAAGTACCTGGCGCAGCCGCTCAACGAAATGGACTTGCTGACACTGCCTGAGTTTTTCTACCGTCGCTACGGTAAAGGTACGGAGTTGCTGGTGAGCGTTGTGACGCTCGTGTGCTTCACCGTGTTGATTGCAGGGAATCTCAGCGCGGTCGCCTGGATCTTGAGTGTGGTGAGCGGGATTAGCTATACGCAGGCGCTGGTTGTGGGTACGGTTGTGATTCTGGCCTACACAATGGCGGGTGGGCTTTATTCTGCGATCTGGACGGACTTCTTCCAGATTCATGTAGCGTTGGTTGGTTTTATCTCCGCGGCAGTTTACCTGCTGGTAACTCATGGGACCGGGCCGATGGACGCGGCCGTAGCGGCGGGCAAGTTGGATGTCAGTGCGCTGACCAAGTTGAGTGCCGGGGCTTTGCCGAACTGGGCCGGCTTTTTGTCACTCGCGCTGGGTAACGCGATGGCTCTCGATTTCATGGAACGAGTGTTCAGTGCCAAGAGCGGAAAGACTGCCAAAAATGCTTGCTACTACGCGGCTGTGCTGACGCTGGTGGTAGGAGGCTGCGCGACCGTGATGGGGTTGTATAGCGTGAGCCTGGTGCCGAAGGTAGACGACGCGCGAATGGTGCTGCCAACTCTGGCAAACGGATTGTTGCCGTATTGGGTGGGTGTGATGGTGTTCATCGGCGTACTGGGGGCCTCGATGTCAACAGCGAACGGGGCAATGCTGGTGATGAGCGTCGTTGCCGCTCGTAACCTGTTCGAGCGCTACCGCGAGACCCCGGTTGATGACGCGAAGATGTTGACGATATCGCGATTGATGGCGATCCCGACGGCGATGCTGGCAGGGTTGATGGCGTATGTGAAGCCTGAGCCAGGGATCCTGCTGGTGATTGCATTCGACATTGTATTTGCGGGCTGTGTAGTGCCGCTCTTTTATGGTGTGCACTCGCGGACCGCCAAGGCGGAGGCGGCCGTTGCGGCAATCGTAACGGGAACCAGTGCCCGGCTGATTGCGCACTTTGTAGCGCCAGCGGAATGGGCTGGTCTTGATACGCTGGTGCCGCCCGTTTTGAGTTGGATTGGGTTTGTGATGGTGATGAAATTCAGCCGCGCGGTGGAAGCAGATACCGCCGTAGTGGCGCACGGAGAATCAGTGAGATGAAAAAGACACTTGCTTTGGTGGCGCTGGCAGGCGCGATGATGATGGCCCAGGAAGCGGCTCTCAAAAAGAAGGGACCCGGCGGGCCGAGGGTGGTGCGACCAGGTATTAGTACTCCTGGAGTCAAGCGCGGAATGGACACGATCAAGCCCGTAGCCGAGATCAGCGTACCGGGAGTACCAGACTGGCAAGTGGTCACCAAAGATGCGGTCTGGGTATCGAACGGTCCGAAGAACACCGTCCACCGGATTGACGCAAAAACCAGCCAGGTGGTGGCTGTCGTCGAGGTGGGTCCGCGGCCCTGCTCTGGACTCACAGCGGGATTCGGCAGCGTGTGGGTGCCGCTTTGCGGCGAGCGTGGAACAGGTAAAGGCAAGGGGCTCGCGCGCGTCGATATGAAGACCAACAAGGTCGTCGCAACCATTCCTGTTGGCCCGGCCGATAGCGAAGGCGGCGTGACAGTAAGCAAGGATTCCATTTGGATTGTTAGCGATGCACAGGGTGTGCTAACGAGGATCGACCCGAAAACCAACCAGGTGAAGGCCGAAGTTACCGTGCCTGCCGGGAGTGTTGCGGTGGAGTTTTCTCAAGGTGCTGTGTGGGTGACTGCCAACAAGAGTGGCAAATTGGTGAAGGTCGATGCCAAGAAAAACACGGTGCTCAAAGAGATCGAAGTAGGACCCCAGCCACGGTTCCTTACGGCGGGCGGTGGCAGCGTTTGGACTGTAAACCAAGGGGACGGCACGGTGACTCGCGTAGACGCGAAAACGGATGCCATTCTGGCGAAAATTGAGGCAGGAATTCCAGGTGGTGGCGGTGAGGTGAGCTTTGGTGGTGGTGGGCTTTGGGTGACGGTTTTTGACATTCCGATCACGTTTATTGATGCCAGGACAAACACGGTGACTAAGCAGTGGGTCGGACCCGGTGGAGACGCCATACGCTATGGTCATATGTCTATTTGGATATCCAATTTGAGGCAGCAAAACCTCTGGCGGATCGATCCAAGCAAGCTTTGAAGCGAGGGCGATATCGCATTCGGTCGGACTAAAACTACTTAGTGCTGAAAAAAATAATTTGAGAAATGATCCAAACCGAAATGCGAAGACGCTAGTAGCATTAGATATGTCCAACCAACGACCCGTTCGCGCCGACGTACAGGCGCTGTCGGGACTGCTCAGGCAGTTCGACAATCAACTGAAAGAACAAGGCCGCACAGAGGAAAGAAGTATTGTTCTGGACGCACTGAAGAAGCTCGAAGTCTCGCCAACTTCGACTCCGATGGGCTCCAGCGAATCTTCGGTCCACCAGCGTGCGTCTTTCGTGAGCACGAAGCAAAATAAAGCTTCGGCCGCGTAGTTCTTTCTTTTATTTACCCGGAGGGCAGAGCGGTACCCATGGTACTGGACTTCTCCCGCTCCGCGATTTTGATGGACAGCTCCCTGGGACATTTCATAGAGAAAATGTTCGAAAGGAGATGTTCGATGTCGAGAGAAAACAAACACGATTCCGGGGCTGCGGAAGG
>VFZU01000160.1 GCA_016870995.1 Acidobacteriota bacterium | reverse complement strand
CCAATCCTCGATGAACTCTTCTCTTTGCTCGATCACACAAGTCTCTTTCCAGGCCATCGGGTGCTTCCCCCTCCAGCCAAAAGTGTTACCTATGTGCCCGGTTTATTCCGTTATCCATGTGCCCGGTTCGGACCCCCTTTTACACATCACTTAGTGAGCTGTAAATCAATGCTCCACAAAATTAGCATGTGGCAACGAGGAATTGAGTGGTGCTACTTACTAGTCAATTGGTGTTTCTGTACTAGTACTATCGGACTATTAGAACTGGCACGGAAACCTCATGACGTACTGCGTTAATCGTCGTTCCGAAGATTAAGTCCTTGATTCCAGAGTGCCCGTGAGCACCCATAACAATCAGATCTGGTACTAGTTCGCGGGCTGCTTCGACAATCGCTTTTCTTGGACTTTCTCGATGAATGATGCGAATTTCACAGGCGATTTCCTGTTCTTGAAGTCTGGCTGCGATGCGGGCCAGGTAAAGATGTCCTTCTTCTACCTCAGCCGTCTCGCTCAAATCTCCATACACCTGGCTTGTGACGCCTTCTTCCACATGCAGCAAATGCAGCTTTGCGCCATGCTGACGCGCCAGCGCACTCGCATGTGCCAGCGCCGTTGCGTCGCGGTCGGAGTGGTCAAGCGGAACCAGAATGTTTGCGTACTTGGGTGGTTCCATTGCCGGAACCTCCGAAAGCGGCATCGAATCCACCTGCCTCGCCGGCTGGTGCTTTGCCAGCCAGGGATTCAGAGTGACCCAAATTAACATCCCTACAATCGGAGCCACAAGAGCAAAGGCCCAACCCCCAAGCGGACTCAAAGTCTGCCAGGCCAAACGCAAATTCAAAGCGACAATAATCGCGGCCGTCAGCCAAGCCAAAACTTTCACCCAAAGTTTATTGGCGAACTCACCCATCTTGGCTTTGTCAGATGTGAAGTGAATCAACGGGATGATCGCAAAGGGCAACTGAAGACTCAAGACAACCTGGCTCAGGATGAGCAACTGATAGGTGGCAGATTCTCCAGCCAAAATGATTGTCAAAATCGCCGGCACGATTGCCAGCAAGCGCGTCAGCAGTCGCCGCAGCCAGGGCTGCATGCGCAAATTCACAAAGCCTTCCATGACGATTTGCCCTGCCATGGTGCCGGTAATTGTTGATGATTGTCCGCTGGCAAGTAAAGCCACCGCGAAGAGCACGCTGGCCATCGTGGTTCCCAGCAGCGGTGCAAGCAGCAGGTGCGCCTGCTGAATCTCTTTTACTTCCTGCCCGTTTTTGAAGAACGTGCTGGCGGCGAGAATCAGAATACCCGCGTTTACAAACAGCGCTAGGTTCAGCGCAAGCGCGCTATCCAGAAAGTTGAATCGGCAAGCGATGCGTTTATCTTCGAGCGTTGCCCCAATGCGCCGTGTCTGAACCAGGGCTGAGTGCAGATACAGGTTATGCGGCATGACGGTGGCTCCAAGAATGCCGATCGCCACATAGAGACTCTCCGAATTCAGCCGCGGCACCAGCCCGGTCGCCATTTCGGCCAAATTCGGCTTAGCCCAAAAGATCTCCACCGCAAAGCAGCCACCAATCGTTGCGATCAACACCAGAACCAGACTCTCGATAAACCGAATCCCGTAGCGCGTCAGCCACAAAATCACCAATGCATCGAAACTGGTGATCAACACCCCATAAAGCAATGGCATTTGGAACAACAGATTCAAGGCAATCGCCGCGCCTACAATTTCAGCCAGGTCACAAGCTGCAATCGCGAGCTCGCAGAGAATCCAAAGCGAGTAGTTCACGACCGGAGGATAGGCTTCGCGACAGGCTTGCGCGAGGTCTCTGCCCCGAATCAACCCAAGCCGCGCACTCAGCGTTTGTAGCAGCACGGCCATCAGGTTTGACATGACCAGCACCCACAACAACTGATAACCAAAACGGGCCCCGCCCTCGAGGTCGGTGGCCCAGTTGCCTGGGTCCATATAACCGACGCTGACGAGATAGGCGGGGCCCGAGAATGCCATCATGCGGCGCCAGAACCCAACATGCTTGACGCCGACGGAGGAGTGAACTTCTGCGAGAGACTTGCCTGAGATTTTTTGAACCATAGGTGACTCTTGCGAGTTAACTATAGTTTATATCACTTCTTGTAGCCAATGTGCCACACCTTGTTGTTCCCATCTTCAGAGACCAACAGGCTGCCATCGTTCAGCTGTAGCACGCCAACAGGGCGGCCCCACACTTCCCGCTGGCCGGCGTCCATCATCCAGCCGCCCAGAAATTCTTCTGGTGCGCCCGCAGGCTTGCCACCCTTGAAGGGGATGAAAACGATGTTGTATCCGACGCGCTTGCTGCGATTTCCAGAACCGCGTTGAGCCAGGAAAGCTCCATTGCGGTACTTCGACGGGAACAGCTTGCCGGTATAAAAGGTGAAGTCCATCGCCGCAACGTGAGCAGGCAGAACCACGTCGGGTACCACGGTCTTTGCCACTTTCTCTGGCGCCTCGCCCTTGTGGCGGGGCTCCTCGTTGGGGCCAATGTAAGCAAAGGGCCAACCGTAAAAGGCATCTTTCTTCACCGAGGTAAAGAAGTCGGGTACGAGGTCATCACCAAGGCCGTCGCGTTCCTGCACCGTGGCCCACAGTGTATTGCTGGTCGGGTGGAACTTGATGGAGACGGGATTACGCAGGCCAGTCGCGAAGATTTCGGGGCTGGTGCCGTCGGCGTTGTATACGTTGATCGCCGCACGGTTCTCTGGGTCTCCGGTATCGACATTCGAACCCGAGCCCACCGAAACATACATTTTCTTCGTCTTCGGATCAAAGCCAATCGACCTCGTCCAGTGGCCTTTGTTGTAGCCCTTCAGGGAAACCACCGCCTCACCCGCGCCCACCGAGAGGGTCTTCTCGTCGAGCTTGTAGCGTTTGATTGCCTCATCTTCAGACACATAAAGGTAGCCTTCGTGCATAGCGAGACCGAAGGGTTTGGCGAGGCCCGTAATCAGGGCCTTCCGCTCCTTCCCTCCATTGGTAAGTGCGATTACGGAGCCATTGGCCACGCTATCGGAAACAAGCACAGCACCACCAGGCAATTGCAGCATGATGCGCGGTTTCGTGAAGCCCGAGGCATATTCGGCAACGGTAAATCCGGCCGGTACGGTCAACTGGCGGCCATCCGGCTGCGCCACAACCTTGGGCGGGTTGGTGGCTGACGGCGTGGCGTAAGGCGCGGGAAGGACAGGTTTCTTATTTTCAGCCGCAAATGCGCAGCCAATGCAGGCGATCAAAATGCAAATTCTCATATGTGTGGGAACGCGATGAGTCTATCACGGGAATTACGATAGAAGGCATGTGGACTCTTGCCCTGATTGTGGCGCTAGCGCAAGCCCCGGCGACCCAGGACATCGAAGTGGTGGTTGAGACCGAGGCGGGTTCTTTTCGTATCGAACTGTATCCCGACAAAGCTCCAAAGCACGTCGAGTTCTTTCTCGACCTAGTTCGCAAGAACTACTACAACGGCAGCGGCTTTCATCGTGTGTATGCAAACGCATTGATACAAGGGGGCGACCCCCTATTGAAAGATCCACAGACGCCGAAAAATCTATTCGGCACAGGGGGCTTAAAGCTTCAGAAGGCCGAGTTCAGCGACCTCAAACATGAAAAGGGCGTCGTATCCACCGTGAGTATTCCCAACATGCCGGATAGCGACGGCGCCCAGTTCTTCGTCTGCCTTGCTCCACAGCCTTCCCTCGACGGCAAGTACTCCGCGTTTGGCCGAGTGACAGAAGGTTTTGAAGTTCTCGAAAAGATCTCGAACATCCCTGCCTCAACCGAAGGCATGGCAGAAAAGCCTCTCAAAATTCTCAAGACCTCGATCGACAAAAAGAAGACAGAACCTTTTCTCGACGCCAGGCTGGAGGAGTTGAAGCGCATCGTTAGGATCGAAACGACCCTTGGGGCAGTGCGTGTGGAAACCCACCCGGAGTGGGCTATCGAAAACGCTCGCAATTTCCTAAAGCTTGCGCAGTCGGGCTGGTATGAGGGTCAAGGCTTTCATCGCATCGCAAAGGGGTTTGTAGTGCAAGGTGGCAGCGAAGGCTACCGTCAAGGTACTCAGGCTCACCGGGCAGATCGATGGGTCCATCCTGTGAAGGGCGAATTCGGTGGCGACGTAAAACACACGCGTGGCATCCTTTCGATGGCTCGCACAGAGGATCCGAATTCCGCCACCACTTCGTTCTTTTTCGTTTTGGCTCCTTCGCCCCATTTGGACGGACAGTATTCGGCTTTCGCGAAAATCATCGAGGGGCTGGAAGTGCTCGAGGCATTCGAAAAAGAAGAAGTGGATGGGGAAACGCCTAAGCGCAGGCTTGAGATCAGAAAGGTTGTGATCGAATGATTCCGTTGCTTTTGTTCTATCTGGCACAGACCACGCCAGAATCATTGCAGTTGGTCAAGGACGCCCGGCGCGAAGGGCAGATCATTCATCTAACGCCTTCTCGTAAGTACCAATCCGGTGCCGCTTGGGCGAAGCTTCCCGTTGCACTCGGCTCTGCGTTTGAGACGACTTTCCGCTTCCGCTTGAGCAAGCCTGCGGACAATCCATACGGTGGGGCTGATGGTTTTGCCTTCGTGATTCAGACGCTAGGCCCCAACGTGATTGCCGGACGTGGCGCTGCAGGTGGCTTCTCTGTAGGGCGAGGACCGAATAACCCTTCCACAAAAGGAATTCCACGCAGCCTCGCCGTCTTTTTCGACACATTTGAAAACGAGGAAGAGCGGGATCCTTCGGGCAATTCGATTGGGCTCTTCTTGAATGGCGATGGAAAATGGCCAGCACGCCGATTGGCACTTGAGGCCAGCCCTCCCATCGATATCAAGGACGGCCAGGAGCATCAGGTTCGCATCGCTTATAATCGGCCAGAATTGATCGTTTTTCTCGATAACGCTAACGATCCCGTCCTGCGATCGCGGATCGATCTGGAAACAATTGTCGGTGTTGGCGGCAAGGCATTCATCGGCTTCACCGCCGCCACAGGAGAGGGCTATCAGAACCACGATGTTTACGAATGGCAATTTCGAGCCGAGTTGCCCCAGGTAGAGTCGTCGATTCAATTCAAAGGAGAGCAGTGTCTGCCAGACCGGACCTTGTGCACCCCCGCAAAAGCGTTGGTTGAATCTCTCGGGCCACACCGTTTCCGTATCGTTCTACCTGCAAATCTTGAATGGGCGGTTAGCCTCGGAAGGGTTGGGGATTCACGGATCTCAAAGGTGGTTGGTACCGTCTGTTGGAATCGGCAAGGCGGTAAAAACGAAGCATGCAATGGGCCAGAGGGGAATTCAACCGCGCCGCGCGATGAACTTTTGAACAAGGTAGCCGCGGCAGGAGCTCTGATCCAACAAGTCCGCGAAGGTCGAACCTATTTTTCAGTCAATGGGCGCAAGGGTGATTTCGGGCTCAACGAGGGCTTTTTCGAATTCGAAGTTGAATTCACTCCCTAAATGAAAAATGCGCGAAGTCCGGTGGGAACCGGAGCTTCGCGCAAGTCAGTGGAGGGAAAAGTTAGTTTACGTCGTTCAACACAATCAGTTCGAAGGTGCCCGTCTGAGCGCCGTCGACGGCCACGATCGTTTTGACAGTGCCGCCATTGAGGCTAACTCGACGCGAGTCAATGGCAACCGTCTTCGTACCAGCGACGGTGACACGTGCTTGATAGTCGCCTGCGGGAACCGTGAGGTAGCCGGAGGAAGCGGTGAAAGGAACACCAGTGAGCAGCGCAGCGTTCGGCAATGCGGCGAACGGAGCGGTCACGTACACATCAACACCGGGAGCAGTGGAAGCACCATGGACAACGCGGACCTTAGTCTGATTCATTGCCGGGGCGGTGAGTTCATCACCAGTGCCGATGATGGTCAGAGTGCCGTTAGACAGCTTGCCAAATGCATAAAAAGTGTAGGAAACGCCGTTCATCAGAGTGAAGGGAAGGCTCAAAGCGGTGGTGCTGGTACCAGCAACGTTGAGGGCAAGCATGCGCATGCCAGCAGGCACGGCGGTGTAGTTGGTGTAGTCCTTGAACTTCAGATTCTGGAAAGCAACGTTGCCATCGACGAGGACGTCCACACCGGGAGCGTCGACGCTAGCGTGAACAACACGCACGAGAGCGGTCTGGGCGGAGGCAGGCATGAGCGACATGCCGAAGAGAATTGCCAATGAGGCAGCAGAGAAAAAGTTTTTCATGTTGAGTAGTCTCATTTAGGCAAACGACACCACTCGCTTCCGCAGATCTGCGTCCCCAAAAAAATGTCAAAAATATTTACGCGGAAGCTGCGGAAGCCTTGGGAGCGGCTTGTAGAACCATACGCTGATCCAGTTCGGCGGCCACCGCCGGGTGACCAAAAAGGAAGCCTTGGGCGGCATCGCACTCGAAATCACGCAAGAAATCCAGCTGTTGCTGGGTTTCCACGCCCTCGGCCACAACCCTCTGTCCCAGAGAATGGGCAAGCTTAATGATGCCGCGCACAATCGCCTCATCGTTGCCGTTGCTCCCGATACCCTTCAGGAAGGAGGTGTCGATCTTGACTGCTTCAATCGGAAACTCCTGCAGGTAGCTGAGCGAAGAGTATCCAGTGCCAAAATCGTCTAGCACCAGCCCAATCCCGGCTCCATGCAGCGCATGCAGTGTTTCACGGACGCGGGTCGAACGATTCAGCAACACCGTCTCCGAGATCTCCACCTTCAAAGCCGACGGAGCGATGTCAGAGTTCCGCAAAAGGCTCATGACGATACCGAACACGTCTTGCTGGTTAAACTGCACAGCAGACAAATTGACTGAGACCTTCATCGGCAATCCCCGTTTCTGCCAACTCTGCAGTTGCACGATAGATTCCCGGATCACCCACTCCCCAATCGAGAGAATCAAACCAGATTCCTCGGCGATCGCAATGACCTTGCCGATAGGAATCTGACGTTGCATACCCGTCTTCCATCGAAGCAGACTTTCTCCGCCGATCACTTGGTTCGTTCTTAAGTCAATTTGCGGCTGGAATGCCACCCACAAGTCTTTAGTGGCAATCGCTCGCGACAGGTCGTTTTGAATTGAAACACGCTCCTGGATTTCAGCTTCCAGTAATTGGTCGTAAAACCGATAGCCTCGCCTGCCCTCGGCTTTGGCTCGGTACATGGCAAGGTCTGCATTTCGCAAAAGGTCTTCGGCCGTCTTGCCGTCCTGAGGAAACACCGTTACCCCTACGCTTGCAGAAACAAAAATCGCCCTCCCCTCCACTTCAATAGGCCGGACAAAACTCTGCAAAATGCGGTTTACAGCAAAGTCGATGCTCTCCTGATCCGGGACGTTTTCGATGAACATCACAAACTCGTCTCCGCCAAAACGGGCCAAGGTGTCTGGGGTTTGCAGGTTCGCTTTCAGTCGCTGGGCGATCTCGAGCAACATACGGTCGCCGACGAGATGTCCGAGTGTGTCGTTGGTGTCTTTGAATCGGTCGAGGTCAAGGAAGAGAACGGCAATTCTTCCGTTCGCCGCTGACTGCCGGGCAATCGCTTCTTCCAGCCAGGCGATGAAGCTCTTGCGGTTCCACAGATTCGTCAATTGATCGTGCTCGGCAAGATAGCGCATCTGCGCTTGGGCCCGGCGTTGTTCCGTAGTGTTTTCAATCGTTAGGATGAAATGCGAGATCCAACCCAGAGTGGATTGAATGGGAGTAATCGACTTTCGTGCCATGAAAGATTCGCCCGACTTGCGAAGTAGTTCCGATTCTCCCTTCGAGAGATTCCCGCTTTGACGACAAAGCTGGATCATTTCGCCGATCGGTGTCCGGATGGAGACTGGCTCGAGCAAGGAAAGCGTTTTCTGTAAAGCCTCTTCGCTCGAATAACCCGTCATCGATTCGAACGCAGCGTTGACCCAATCAATCCTTCCCTCAAGATCGATGATCAGGATTGCATTCGCGGAAGATTGTAGCGCCGCCACCTGTAGGCTGATCTTTTCCATCATCTGCATGTGTTCTGTGACGTTATGGTGCATCACCACTGCCCCGCGACCCCTAAGAGCCTGTTGAAAAAGCCCCTGTTCGTCAGTTCTGGTTTTTTCTTGATCGTTTCTTAGGCATTCGAGAAGGTTTTTGCGGCCGGGCAGAGCTCCGCCGGAAGCCGCAAAGCTTTGGTTTTTGCCCTA
>VFZU01000159.1 GCA_016870995.1 Acidobacteriota bacterium | reverse complement strand
GTCCACCAGCGCCCGCACCTTGCGCAGCGGATGCTCCGGCGCTATCCGGTCTTCAAGACTCACGTAGCTGATCAGCGATGCCTGGTTCTGGTCGTTTCCGCGCATACAACATAGATGCTCGAAAATGCTCCCGCGTCACAGGTGCCGCTGGGAGTTTTTCAACAAGTTCCTAGTGCCGCGTTCTTGCGTTGCAAGGAACGTGGGCTTGAGGGAATCATCTCCTGCTTCGTGTTATCCATGGAGCGGGCTCACCTCAACTCGCGTCATCTTTGATTCCAATTGCTGGATCAACGCTTCTAAGCGGTTCCATCGATCTGCACATGGACTCGAACCTACAGGCTCGATCGTCGGAGACGCAGTTGATGCCCCGGACAATACCGCGGCACGGGCATAGTCAGACACACTGCGTGCACCCGAGCGGGCGCAAGTTTGCTTCAGCAGTTCGTATTCGTCTTCGCTCAAGCGAAAATTGACGAGTCGGGTGCGTGGACGGTAAACAGGCAAGAGAACTCCCCAAGAAAAAGGATTGCTTTGCGTCCGGCGGAAACTGAATGTGGAAACAACGGCAGTAAGAAATTCGCCGTCGCACTATTGTGATCGGATACAGATGAAATCCGAATAGTAGGCCATCGCATTTTGAAGAGATACCCTCTTCGAAATCGCTAGAGAGTTGTCGCTGGCGCCACTTCCTGGTCTTTATACTGCAATTGATAGAGCTTCCAGTAAAGGCCCCGCTCGCGGAGCAATTGCTGGTGAGTCCCCGACTCCCGCAACTGGCCTCGGTGCATCACAAAGATGCGGCTTGCCTTTTGAATGGTGCTCAGCCGGTGCGCGATAACGATTGCAGTACGGCCCATGAGCATGACATCGAGGGCCCGCTGAATCTTCTGTTCCGTTTCGGTATCCACGCTCGAAGTGGCCTCGTCGAGAATTAAAAACTTCGGTTCCCGGACCAGTGCCCTGGCAAAGCTGACCAATTGCTTTTGTCCGGTGGACAAACCCGCTCCGCGCTCATGAACTGCAAGATCCAGCCCCTCGGCTCGGGATTGCACAAAATCCCAAAGATTCACTCTTCTGCAAGCGTCTTCAATTCCCTCGTCAGTGATCGACTCATCACCAAGACGAATGTTGTCGCGCAAGGTGCCAGTAAACAGGAATGGGTCCTGAAGAACTACACCAAAATGCTGCCTCAGCGAAGGAGGATCAAAGCTCCGCACATTCTGTCCACCGACCAACACTTCACCTTGCTGGACATCGTAAAAACGAAGCATCAGATTTGTGATCGTACTCTTCCCTGCCCCAGTGTGACCAACAATGGCAATCGTTTCCCCAGGTTCGACCCGAAAGCTCAAGTCCTGTAAAATCCAGTCCTGCTCTTTGTATGCAAAGCCAACTTTGCGAAATTCAATCGAAGCCTCGCCGCTTGGCTTCACTAGTAACTGCGGACCGAGAATTCCTACAGGCTCGTCGAGCATAGCGAACACTCGTTCGCTCGCGGCCATCGACGTTTGTACCGTATTGTACTTTTCACTCAGATCCTGGATGGGACCAAAGAACCGCATCGCGAACTGCAAGAACGCGACAAGAATCCCGACCGTCAACTCCCCGTCTCTAGCCGCGAATCCGCCATAAGTCAACACAGCGCCCATCGCAATCATGCCTTCAAATTCGACGACGGGATAAAACCATCCGTAAGCGAAGATTGAACTCTTCCAGGCATCCATGTTCTCCCGATTCACTGCTACAAATTGCTCGGTCGCCTTTTCTTCTCGATGGAATAGCTGGAGCACGTTCATGCCACCCGTATGCTCTTGGAGAAAAGCATTGAGCTTGGCAATTGCGACACGTTGCCGCCGATAGTCGAGACTCACCTGCTTGCGAAACAGCATCGTCGTAAGGAGCACGACAGGCAGAATCCCAAGCATGATCAGCGTGAGCTTCCCGCTCAACTGAAACATTGCCACAAGTACCAACGCAATGATCATCAGATCGCCAATGATGGTGACCAAAGCTGCGGAAAAGAACTCGTTTAGTTGATCCACATCGCTTGTGACGCGCGTGACGATGCGGCCAACCGGATTGCGATCAAAAAACTGAACATCGAGCTGTTGCAGACGGGAATAGATGTCGCGGCGCAAATCGAACATAATGCGCTGGCCGGTATACTGCATGGCCAATTGCTGCCCGTACTCAAGCCCAAGCCGGACGAGCAAAGCCAAACCGAAGAGTACGCTCAGGAACGTGAGCCCCTGCCAAACGTTGTCGGGCAACCAGGGGTTGAGAATCGAAAGAAAACCATCGAACCCATCAACCTTCTTAACGATGTACTTGTCGATGGCAACACGAGTAAACAACGGTGTAAGGATCTGAGCAAGCGACTGCCCAGTTAGCAACAGCAGACTCAACAGAACGGTTTTGCGATAGGGCCAAGCGTACGGGAGAAGGCGCTTGAGTTGGCGAGAGTCGTAGATGGTGCCTTTGACTTGTTCTTCCATCTAGCCTCCACTCTCAGGAATTCGAAGTTTGCCCGTCCAATTCGCCCACGCCCAGACCAGACCGGTTGTACCGCTGAAGCAACCTGCTACGGCGGCAATGGTCCGCGGATCGACACTCTCGGTCGCAATGCCAGCCGCAAACAAGCTGATCATCATCGTGCTCCAAGTCATCGTTTCCATTGTCGCGAAGACACGACCACGATATTGATCGTCCGCGTACCGCAGCACCTTGGCGTAATTCACTACGCTTGAGGTTGCACCCGCAGCACGCGATAGCCCAATAAAGACCAAAGCCAAAGCGAAATTGTGCTCCAAAGCGAAAGCGACGTACAAGGCACCATGCGCCAGATAGGCAACGGCGACAGTCCGCTTATAACCCTCAAAGCTCAAGCGCTTGTTCAACCAGTTGGCAAGCACGCCGCCAACAACCAGACCAAATCCGGCCGCACCCCAGACAATACCAATCCCGGCCGGGCCCCGACCAAAAACCTTTTCCCCAAACACACTGAACAGAATCTGAGCTGCACCTCCACCTGTCGCCCAGCCTACGCCAAGCAGTGCAATGGCCAGCAACAACGGCTCGCCCCGTAAATACCGGAGACCATCCATGAATTCCCGGTGTGGATGAAACTCGCGATGTGCGTTCTCAGCTGGAGGGAGAAACTCACCGGGAGCAGAGCGGAAGAGCGCCAAGCAAGCGGCGCTCAAAACAAAGCTCAACGCATTGATTAAAAATGCGCCCTCGTAACCAAAGACAGCAACCGAGGCGCCACCCAGAAATGCGCCGATTCCCGTTGTCGCCCAGGCAGTAGTTTGTGTGAGGGCGTTGGCAGGAATCAGTTCTTCACCCTTGGCAACGACGGGCAGGATCGCGTTGCGGCCACTTGTGAAAAAGGGGCTGGCAAACATTAGCAGAGCACTAAAAACGAATAGGAGTGTATTGCTCGATTGGCCAATCGTAAAGATGAAACCAAGGGCAATCAAGGCCCGAATCAAATCGCTCGCGATCATGACCTTGCGCCGATCCAGCCGGTCGAGCACTACGCCAGCCAGCGGACCCGCAACCAACATCGGCAAAGCGCGGGCAATGAGAACGCCACCCACCAGAAGTCCGCCATGCTCCTGCTTAATGGCCATCGAGAACACGGCAATGTTGTTGAAGTGGTCCCCAATTTCACTGATCAGCTGACCGGACCAAAGCAACCGGTAGTTGTGGTTACGACGCAACAAACCAGCGATGGTGGCGGCCATCAGAACCGCTCCGTGAGAAAGACGCCTAACAGAATCAGCAATCCCCCTGCGAGCAAGCTGACGTTCATCGATTCACCCAGCATTGGGATCGCCATCGCCGAAGCCATGACAGGTTGCAGGTAGGTAAACGTTGTGAGTTTCGATGCAGGAAGATGCTTGAGCACGCGATAGTACAGCAGGAAGCAGAATACGCTCGGGATGGCCGCCATGAAGAGCAAGCAGAGCCATGAAATCGGCAACAGTTGCCGAAACGGAAAATCAAGCGAGAGAGTGATTGTGGCGGGCGCGAGAAAAACAACAGCTCCCAGAAAGTTGAGCGTAACTGTCGCCACCGGTGAGAGTGTTCCGCTCAGCGGCTTGGAAAAGACGGTGAACACCGTGAAGGTGAGACAACCAAGCATTACCAGGGCATCACCAATCAAAGAGGCGCCGCCTGCCGTCTTCGATTGCAGAACCGCAATGCCAGCTAGCGCCACGGCCATTCCAATCAGTTTCTTGGGGCGAAAGTGTTCTTGCCCAACCGCACATGAAAGAAAGTAGGTGAATAGCGGGGTCATGCCAACGATCAGCGCGCCATGGGCGACACTGGTACGCTTTACCCCCATGGCAAAGAACAACTGGTTGGCTGCCATTCCAAGGGTACCCAGTCCGACAAATCGCCAGAAGACGGGCCATGTCCATTGATGAGGCCGCTCACGCCAATAGAGAGGTAGGCAAAGCAACAACGCAAGCGTGGTTCGGCAGCCAGTCAACAGCACGGGTTGCCACTGGCGCATCGCCACCTTGCTCGTAACGAAGTTAAAACTCCAGAGCAAGGTCACAAGGAACATCAGAGCGTAAAGATGGCGTTTACTGCTTCCCTCACTCAAGGCTTGACGATGGTCTCCTGTCTCACGGTGATGGAATCGAGGAACTTCGGGTCCACTTCGAAACCGAAGCCCGGACCTTCGGGCACAGTGATCAGCCCATCGCTGGACACCTCAACAGGCTTCGTGATGACGTCTTGCTTCCAGTAGCGCTTGCTTGCGCTGACGTCTCCAGGCAGAACGAAGTTGGGCAACGTCGAGAGCGCGATATTGGCAGCACGGCCAATGCCAGACTCAAGCATGCCACCGCACCACACGGGAATGTTGTGGCTCAAGGCAACGTCATGAACTCGCTTGGCTTCAGCGTAGCCACCAACCCGACCCAGCTTGATATTGATAATGCGTCCAGCTTGCATGCGAATCGCCTGTTCAGCCTGGTGGGCGGAACGAATGCATTCATCCAGACAAATCGGAGTCTTCAACTTAGCCTGCAATTCCGCGTGATCGATGATCTCGTCGTGAGCCAGAGGCTGTTCGATCATCATCAGATCGAACTCGTCGAGCGCAGCCAAAAGTTGCCAGTCACTCAGACGGTAGGCGGAATTCGCATCGCCCATCAGAAGGATCTTGGGGAAGCGTTTGCGAACTTCACGAATCACTTCAACGTCCCAGCCCGGAGCAATCTTGATCTTGATGCGACGGTAGCCGGCGTTCACTTCCGTTTCGATCTTGCCAAGCAACTGATCGACGCTGTCCTGGATGCCGATCGAAACGCCGCAAGCAATCTGCTTGTGTGCGCCGCCACCGATGGCCTGATAGAGCGGAATCCCTTTCAATCGGGCTTCAAGGTCCCAACAGGCAACTTCAAGCCCGCCGCGCGCCATCAGGTGGCCGCGGATGTGAGCAGATCGATCGCCCACTTCAGCGGCCGAAGCAAACTCATGCCCCAATACGCGGGGAGCGACGTAATCACGCAGCAGCGGCCAACAGGCATCGGTCCACTCCTCGTTATAGAAAGGATTCTCACCGGCCGTAACTTCGCCCCAGCCGGAGACTCCACCAGCCGTCACTTCAACCAGAATGATCTTGCGCGAGTAGGTGCGTCCGAAGCTGGTCTGGAAGAAATGCACGAGCGGCATTTCAATCTGCCGCAGTTTGATCTGTTCAATTACGAAGGCCATTTGCTAAGTATGTAGATCCCTTTGTCGTCGGCGCGCTCAAAACCAGTGACGGCCAGGCCCGATCGGAAATATTCTTGAAACTGACTGCTGATCGCGGCTTGTGCCTCTCGCGCACGGGCCGGATCTTGACTCTTCCACAGCTGGATTGCAGTCGGCACCTCAATTCGAGCGGCCTCCGCAGGTCGCTCAAACTTACCGTCCGAAAGCAGTGAAGCGACTCGGTCACTTCCGATGTGCCATTCCGCAACGCAGCGGTCGGTGGGGAGCCCACCATGCAGTGCACTCGTAGTTGTACCGTACTGATTCAACACATAGCGACGCACAACGGCTCCAAGCCGCTCAATATTGAAAAAGGCGTTCTTTACCTCAAGTGGATCAAACGTCCACTCGACTAAAGGAATCTGCCGAGCAGCAGCTTCTTCCCTTTGGCGCAACTTCAGCATCCGACCAATGCCGGCATTGCGGTAATCACTCAAGACGCCCATCATGTGGCTGTGCAGGTAATACTTGCCGCCGGGCTTCAGGCCGGGGATGGCCAGCAGAAAAGCAACCATTCGTCCTTGGTCAAAAGCGCCAAATACTTGGCCGCCCACTTTGGTGGCGACGACAAACAACCGCACCGGCAACAACTCGATCTCTTCAAATCCCCAGATCGTCTTCTGTAATGCGACCGCCTCTTCGAACTCCTGATGTTCGGTCAGCGCGCGTATCTCGATCATGCCTTCTTGGCCTCCTGCCAGTAGCTTTCCAGTTCTTCAATGGGGGTGCCGGCCAGTGCTTTGCCCTGTTGCTCAACTCGCGATTCGACATGAGAGAAGCGGCGGCGAAACTTAGCATTGGTATGGCGCAAAGCTTGTTCGGGATCGACCCCTGCCCAACGCGCGAGATTTACAACCGTGAACAACAGATCACCGATTTCACCTTCGATCTCAGCTGCGTCGTTTGTCTTACGGGCTTCTTCAAGTTCGGCCACTTCCTCTTGCAGCTTAGCCACAACGGACTCATGATCCGGCCACTCGAACCCGGCTTTGGCAGCTCGCTTTGAGATCTGCATCGCTTCCATCAAAGCAGGCTGCGCACGGTTCACAGTTTCAAGCAGCCCTTTGGGAGCATCGGGCTTTTCTGTGGCCTTGATGGCATCCCAATTCTTTAAAACCTCATCCGGAGTATTCGCCTCGACATCAGCAAAAACATGCGGATGCCTGCGGATCAACTTACGATTGATGGAATCAAGGGCGTCTGCGATATTGAACAATCCTGCTTCAGAAGCCATCTGGGCGTAGAAGACGGGTTGCAACATCAGATCCCCAAGTTCTTCGCATAATGCCGCAAAGTCTTTTCGCTCGATCGCATCGATGACTTCATAGGTCTCTTCGATGGTGTAACGCTTGATGGAATCGAAGGTCTGTTCGCGATCCCAAGGACAACCCCCCGGAGCTCGCAATCGCGCCATAATATCGACTAGCTCTTGAAAGGAATCTTTGGCCTCTGAACCCACGTAATTTTGAGTTTAACATTCGTAAAGCCCGCTTCCCTGAGGATGTTCAGCTGGTCCGGAGCTTATTCCGCGACTATCAGGCAGATATCAACGTGGATTTGTGCTTTCAGGGCTTTGAGAAGGAACTCGCCTCTTTGCCAGGCCGGTACGATTGCGTTTTTCTCGCTGAAGGCGGCTGTGTCGCATTACGGCCCTTCGGAGTTGGCAGGGTCGAACTCAAACGGTTGTTCGTCTACCCGCAATTTCGAGGCAAAGGCCTGGGGCTCGCACTTCTTCAGGCTGCGATTGAGGAAGCCCGCAAGATCGGATATGAGCGGATGCAACTCGACACAATTCCAATGAAAATGCCCAGCGCGGTACGCATGTACAGGGCGCTGGGCTTTGTAGAGGTTCCGGATGGGAGAGGGGCCAATAGCCCGGAACTGTTGGATATGGAACTGCTCCTAGGCTGACCGTCGCCGCAAGAAAGCAGCACCAAGCAGCCCAACCGTGCACAACAGGTACGTTGATGGTTCGGGGATTTCTCCACCACCGCTAGTCGGAGGGGGTTCGCCTGCGGCAGATGCGTAGGCGAAGTTATCAAGTACGATTCGGTTGGCATCAGTGTTAGTCGGTGCGTCCATATACAACTTGATTCCCGTGATGTTGCCGGTAGTTGTAAAGCCCATGAACCCTAGCCCAAGTGAACCGACAGGCACAGTGAGCGACCTGGTACCCGTTTGGATTCCGTTCTCGAACAGATCCATCTGCAATACGATCGGAGCCCCAATTGCGGAGTAAATCGGAACACCGCCTGACGAAAAACGAAATGCTGAGAAGTTGAACGCAAGTGCGGTGATCCCCGACAAAGAATTCAACGTGGCGCGAATGCCGGTATTCGCAGTCCCATTGCCCGCCAAAAATGAACTGATAGAACCTCCCATGATGTAGGTCTCCCGCTCCGCGATTTTGATGGACAGCTCCCTGGGACATTTCATAGAGAAAATGTTCGAAAGGAGATGTTCGATGTCGAGAGAAAACAAACACGATTCCGGGGCTGCGGAAGGAGCCCGGAGGGC
>VFZU01000158.1 GCA_016870995.1 Acidobacteriota bacterium | reverse complement strand
GCTTCTTCTTCATTGATCTCTCCTTTCCTCTTGAAAGATCCTATGATTTCCGCTGGTACGATTTTAGGGCGTCAGGTCACTGACAAAATGTCGGCACATCGCAGCTTATGTTTTCCGTATTGCTGATCGCCGCGTTCGCTCAATCGGAGCTATTTCTCCAGCGAAACTGCGTCGCCTGCCACCAGGGAAAGACCGCGCCGATGGGGCTCAATTTCACGCAACTGGATCCAGGCTTCGCGAACCGGGAAACTCTCTCTCGTTGGGTCTGCATCCACGACGCCGTCTCAAGCGGTTCCATGCCTCCCAAGCCTCCGGCCAACTACGACAAGTCCGCGTTTCTTCAGGCGCTCTCCCATCGGATCGAACAGTTCGAATCCTCCCAGAATGCCAATTAGGGACGGTCTGTCTTGCGACGCTTGAACCGCTACGAGTATGAAAATACTCTTCAATATTTGTTCGCTGCGCCGTCGCTCCAACTTCGCGACAGCCTTCTGGAAGATGGCATTTCGCATCGCTTCAATAAATCCGGCGAGGCCCTCGATGTCTCCCACGTTCAGATGGCCCGATACCTCGACACGGCAGAACAAGCCCTGCGCGACGTCTTGCGGGCCCAGCAATCAAAGTCGGATACAGAGAGGTTCTACGCGCGCGATCAGAAGCGCATGATCCGTCACATGACCTACGGTCCTTTCAAGTTCGTCTCCCGAGCGCGCCATGATCCCGATCTTCGGCTTCGAGACGCAGCGGGACGTTTTGTCCGAAAGCGTCCCGATCACTGTTGGGCCATCTCACCCCGAACTGAGAGACCTCGAGGGCTTCGCTACTCCTGCCGGCACATATAATGGTAACGATTACTCCTTCGATCAATTCCGCGCCCGCTCAGGTGGTCGATGGTTCTCGCAAACCTCGAAGTTGCTGATAAATTGGGGGTTGCCTTTCTTCCTTCGATTCCCTTATTCGCCTTCGTTGGTGGCGCTGGCGGCGGCTCTCTTGGCGTTCTTTCGCCAGCGAGCGGCGCTTCAGCTTGAGATTCTGGCCCTCCGTCATCAGCTCGGTGTTCTGCAATGTTCGGTGCAGCGGCCGAAGCTGACGGCCACTGATCGGTTACTGTGGGCCTGGTTGGCGGCGGTCTGGACGGATTGGCAACCGAGTTCGATCAATATCAAGCTGGCGACGGTGATCGGTTGGCATCGCAAGGGCTTCCGGCTGTTCTGGACGTGGAAGATTCGGCGGGAGAGGCCGGGGCGACCGGCAGTCCCAGCGGATGTCCGATCCTTGATTCGTGCCATGAGCCGGGACAACCCTCTCTGTGGCGCACCGCGGATTCATGGCGAACTGCTCAAGCTTGGTATTTCCGTCGGCGAAACGAGCGTGAGCTAGTACATGGTGCGCAATCACAAACCACCATCGCAGACGTGGCGGACCTTCCTTGAAAATCACGTCAAGACCATGGTTTCGGTCGACTTCTTTACGGTGCCAAAGATCCGATTACAGGTGCTGTATGTCTTTCTGGTGCTGGATCACGACCGCCGCCGGATTCTTCACTTTGCCGTGACCGCTCATCCCACCGCAGAGTGGACCGCTCAGCAACTCCGCGAAGCCTTTCCCTGGGACACGGTGCCCCGCTATTTGCTCCGGGATCGCGACCGGATCTTCGGGAAAGAAGTCTTCGATCAGATCAAATCCACGGGGATCAACCAGGTGCTGTCGGCACCGCGTTCTCCCTGGCAACGAGCTTACGTGGAACGGGTCATCGGCACCATTCGCCGCGAGTACTTGGACCACGTAATCGTGTTCGGCGAACGGAGCTTGTCCGGTCACCTGCAAGGTTTCGTGGACTACTATTATCAAAACCGGACGCACCTGGGATTGGAGAAGGACTCTCCGGAGCATCGCCACCGAGATCTTGTCGTTGGCACTCGCCACGCGCATGGCGCTCGCCGCGGTGGCCGCACCCGTGAAAATCATTTGCCGCCGGTTCATTTCTTCATCCTCCTTATCAAAGCATCCAAATGCGATTTCGACTCTGCCGCCACGGTTTCCCCGTCGGGCTGCACAGCACCCACCGGCCGCGGCGGCACTTATTCACATCCAGCGATATGAGAAAAACACAATGACGAATCAACTCACAACCGCATTCACCAGGCTCGAAGCTGATCTCGAACACAAGCACACTACATCCGCGTCGGAGTTCCTTGAGGGCATTTTGACCGCGTACGGAGAGGGTTTGCTTGATATCGAGAAAGTTACGCTTACTGTGGAGAACTGGCGCAATTCTCAAGAATGTTTTGAGCATCATGTACGGACGGCGGCGCGGTCGAATCCTGAAATGCTTGCCAGCGCACTGGAGGCCATTTAATGGCTCGCCGATCAGGAACGATCAAAGAACACGCCAAAGGCGAATGGCGGGTACGTTGCTATGTCGGGCTGGATGCTACCGCCGTCGCGTCTACTCCAGTCAAGTAGTGGCGGGTCGAAAAGCTGACGCCGAGCGCATCCTTGGGCAAATGCTGAAGATGAAGGGCCGAGGCGCGGAAGTGTTCGCGCAGGACCGAACTAGCATCGGCGAACTGCTCGACGATCTGGCAACAGACTATTCTCTCAATGGCCGTGATGTCGTCACGCTGGAGCATCGGCTTAGGCGGCACTTGCGGCCATACTTTTGTCCGATGCGAGCGGCGAAGCTGACGAGCGGGGACATCTCGCGTTACTGTGAGCAGCGGCGAGGCGAAGGCGCGGCAACGGGGACAATCAACAGGGAATTAACAACCCTTCGCAGGGCGTTCGTTCTTGGTATCGAGGCATCCCCGCCAAAGGCCGGGAGCGTTCCGAAGATCAAGTTATTCCGTGAGTCCAATACTCGCACCGGATTCCTTGACTTTGACGGCTATCAGAGGCTATTGCGAGAGTTGCCCGAATGCCTGAAACCATTCTTTGTGGCGGGCTTCTTCACCGGATGCAGGAAGATGGAGCTACTCTCTCTGCGCTGGCAGAATGTTGACCTAGAGCGGGGAACCATTCGGTTAGACCCAGGTACAACCAAGACACGCGAAGGGAGGACGATCCTAATGGTCTCCCAACTGTGGGAAGTGCTTCGCTTTGAGCGGGAGAAGCAACAGACACATTACCCCGATTGCGAGCACGTGTTTCACTATCGCGGCAAGCCTATGCGCGATATCCGCGATGGATGGGACGCGGCGGCGAAGCGGGCAGGGTTAGCCGGGCTGCTGGTTCACGATTTGCGGCGTAGCGCAGTTCGGGCAATGCTCCAAGCCGGGATACCAGAGACGACGGCAATGACGATCACCGGGCATCGCACGCGGGAGATTTTCACGCGCTATGACATCGTTGCCGAGTCTGATTTAAGGCTGGCGGCGGATAGGCTGGGCGGGTTTACCGAGTCCCTTGAAAAGCGGTCTGTGGAGAACTCGCACCATACTCGCACAATGGACGGCGTAGGGAGGGTGATGTGAGATGGAAAACCCTGCTGCTAAGTGTTCTGTTTTGAAAGTGGTGCGGTCGCCGAGGGTCGAACTCGGATGGGTTGCCCCGCTGGTACCTAAAACCAGTGCGTCTGCCAATTCCGCCACGACCGCAATAGTCCTATGATACCCGACCATCGAGCCTATTCAAGCTCGTACAATCCAACCGGGCTCACAAAGAATCCCATCGCGAACAATCGCGAGAAAATCCCTTCGCGTTCTTCCCGTACATCGACCCAGTGAATTGCAGAAGATTCACCCTTGTCAGAGAAGAAACCCACACCGCCGCGCTTCAGACGGCTGTCGGTCCAGCTGTCTACCACCTGGCCGTTCACCTTGGTCGTAAATTGATTCCCGCGGATGCTCATTTGCACGTGGTACAGAGTATCTGGCCGGATCGAAATCGGCAGCGGCAAGCGTTGCCGGTCTTTCTCGATCCCATTTAACATCGCATATCTCACGATATCTGCGGTCGGCAGATTGCCTGTCTTGCGGACCTGGATTTTGGTCGCATAGTAGTTCCGCAGATCGGGAGCGCGAAACGCCCAGCTCATCGCGTTCTTTTCAATCTGCCCCTCAAACTCCATCCGGTAATCCGCCAGCTTCACTGAAGGCTTCCAGATCTTCAAGCTCGACGGCCGCATCCGGCCACTATCGTTATCCCACTCGCTGGCACTGCCGCCCACCCAGCCCCTCACCCCGCTGCTAAAGTCCTCGTGGATCTTAACCGGTGAATTCTCGGGGATGATCGTCTTGAAGTATTCGTTGGCTTGGGCAATGATCGGGCTTGTTTTTGATAGCTCACCCGTCAGCGAAATTCCCTTGGGTCCCAGCGGGCCAGTACCGGTCGAACCTGTGGCTGCAGAAAATGCCAAAACCCCAATCATGATCGTCGACAACACAACGATGATCTGCGCTTGAAGCTTTGAGTTCTGCTTCTTTTTCTTTCTCCTATCGTCTACAAAGTTGTACAGTTCTTCGTCGCCGTAGATCAGGCTTTCGCGTGCATTACGCGCGCTCACTGCCTTGCCGCGGCGCCGATGTTCTTCGGTGCAGTACTCTCGGTCGGAGAGACTGCGCCAGAATCCGATTTTGCCTTTACAGTAGCCACAACGCATGAATAGTACTTGTTGCCCACAGCCAGAATAACCGGGTGTAGAACCACTTCCTAGTCAGTAGGTGGCGAAAGCCTTTGATCTCAGGTAGCCTTAGGCCTTTTACCTAGGGGCTTCTTCTTAAATCCGAAAGTACTCCGGGCCGGAAGATGCTAGCGCAGCCGCTTTTCTGGTACCAAACTGATCTGTGGCAGGCAAAACCTTATCGGACCAAATGGCGGCTCTACTGACTTATTTATTCCCTCTCTTGATCGTCCACTTAGAGTGGGAGCATTAGAGCATGGCCCAAAACTTCTCTTTGACCCTTCCAGACACCCTGACGGGTGACGAAAAGAGCGTCGAGCTGATCCGCATGTTGCTCGTTGAAACTGACCAACCCTTTTCCCGTCAACAGTTTACGCCCGGGCACATTACATCGACGGGCCTTGTGCTCCACCCAGATCGCCGATCTATTGCGATGGTTCTCCACGGTCGCCTCAACCGCTGGCTGCTCCCAGGTGGGCATGTCGAACCCGACGATTCTTCGATCCACGCCGCCGCCGCACGAGAAGTTCTTGAGGAGACCGGTCTCGCCACCGTCCATCCTCGCGTCATTGGCGCGGACGTTCACGGCATTCCCGCAAAAATCAAAAACGGAATCCAGGTCGAGCCCTACCATCTCCACCACGATGTCCTGGTCGCCTTTGAAGCCGCTTCCACCATCCTCGCCCTCAGTGACGAAAGCCAAGCCGTCCGCTGGGTCTCACCCGAAGAATTCGACCAATACTCCGTGCCTTCTAACGTCCTGCGCGCCTATGCCCGCGTTGTCGCACCTTGATGCGTCAGGCAATACTCGTCCAGGTTTTTTTGAAACGCCGCATTCAGTCGAGCCCGCACTGCATCTCCCTGTTGGATCTTCAGGCCCTGCACCTCGGCCACGGGCAGCAAGTCCCTTGTGCTTGAGGTGATAAACAACCCATCGGCGCGTTCCAGATCCGCGGACATCAAAACACCCTCTTTTACAGTCACCCCATCCACTCGAACTTCTTCGAGCAACAAGGCACGCGTCACCCCTGGCAAACAACCGGAATTCAGCGGTGGCGTCACCACCTCATTGCCAAAAACCGCAAAGAGATTCGCCGAGGTCAATTCCGACACCTCTCCCCGTTCGTTGAGAAGCACCACTTCGTCGAACCCTTCATCGTGCGCCCGCTCATACATGCAGAGGTTAAAGCTCCAACTCAACATCTTTGTCCCTGCGTATTCATTCTCTGCATGCCGCGCATGAGGCACCACGCCCAAGCGCACGCTCTTGCCCCAATCTTTTAGCCCGGTCGTAAATGCGTACAGGTCGTAAGCGCGCTCGATCCCGGGGCCTTCCCACATCCCACCTTTATTCCTCACCACGATCACGCGTAGCGTCGATTCCCCGGCCCCATTCGCCTCGATCAGCTTCAACAACTGCTGCTCCATCCATTCTGAATTCTCAGGGAAGGGAACCCGCAGCAACGCCGCATCCTTCTTCATCCGCTCAAAGTGCCGCTGCCATGCAAATAGCACTCCATGATGCACCCGCAAAGTCGAAAAAACGCCCCATCCATTCACCGCGCCCACATGCCCCGGCGACATCGTCTTGTCCGTGGCCGGCTGCACTGCCTCGTTCACCAACATAAAATCGTGCATTTACCCTTTATTCTAAAGGGAGTGATAGAGATTGTGGGTGGTGGGCTGATTGGCCTTGCGTGCGCGTTTGAACTGGGTCGGCGAAACATCGATTGCGTGGTCTATGATCGTGACCCTGGTCGAACGGCCTCGGCCAGCTACGCGGGGGCCGGCATGCTGGGGGCACTGGCGGAAACCTTCCCTGACGAAACCTGGCGATCTCGCGCCATTACCTCGGCCAAAATGTACCCGGCCTGGATCGAATCGATCGGTGGACCAATCGACTTTACGCCCAGTTCGGATCTGCTCGATGGCCATGTGGACCCCCGCGACCTGCTTCGAGAATTGACTTCTCGTGTCCGCCTGATTCATCGCGAGATCTCATCGCTCGACGAACTTTCAAGCAATCCCCGCATCCTTTGCACCGGAGCCTGGCAGTTGCCCGGCATCCCTGCTGTCGAACCCGTTAAGGGCTACATCATCGCCTGGGATCACCTGCCCGTTTCCATAATCGGGGGCATCCTCCGCGATGGCCACACCTACATCCTTCAGCGCAATTCGGGCCGCGTCATTGCTGGTTCCACCGAACAGCGCATCGGCTTCGACCAAAGTCAGGATCCCGCATTCCTTTCCGAACTCCAAAGCCGCGCCGAAGCTCTCTTGCCTGCTTTAAAAGATGCCCCACCGGCTGCGCATTGGTTCGGCTTTCGCCCTGCTGCCGAGGGTGACGTTCCCGTGGTGGAGCGTCTCGATGAGCGCACGATCCTCGCCTACGGCCACTATCGCAACGGCATTCTGCTCGCTCCCTGGACTGCCGAATGGGTCGCCGCTGAAGTTCAGCGCCAGTTAGGGAAGCGCTCGGGATAACGGTCTTTAACGGCCTCGATCAAGTCTGGCACCTTGCTCCGTCTGCGCAGTAGCTTCTCAAACAAAGCCACCAGCTCATCCCGCTCGGCCGCATCCAGCCATGCCCGGGGAATCTCGTGCAGTGCTTTATCGAACACCGATTCTGGAAACGATCGGATTCTTTCGATCCATGGCTCAAAATCAGTCCACCCGCGCACTTTGCGATGCACCTCCGCGCGGTAAAACAACCCATAGCCCGGCGCATCCGGAAAGTCCCAATAGATGCCGTTAAAGCAATACCCGTGGTCGATCATTGAAGCAACCAGCCCCCGCATCATCGCCTCTGGCGCCGGATACAGATCCTCGTTGGGTAGCACCTCGGCCAGCTTGGCCCGGTAGAAGACGCACTGCCTTGAGTCGGCATTTCCCGTCCACTTATCGAACGCCAGCACTGCTGCAAAATGGTGCAGATTCCGGCAGGTGAGTAACTGGATGTCCGGCAGCACATCGTAAACCGCGATCATTCCGGGATCACCTGGAAATCGCGATCCGAAATGCCAGCCCGCAACCGCTGGTGTCAAACTCTGGCCGCGCAGGATTCCCAGTTTCGGGTTCGCCTCGATAAACTCGCCTTCAATTGACACCACTTCAACCTCGGGGCAGGGAATCCGCAAGTGAGTGAGAATTCGCTGTGCCACCCATTCGTTGATGAGCGTTCTTAAGCCTTGTGGATTGTTTGTCAGTTTGACGACGTAATGGTGGCCGTCGGAGGCTTGGATCAGGTGGGTTTGGGAGCCGCCCCGCATGGGACGCAGCCATCTCGTGGCGATTACTGGCATGAGAGATGCGCTAAAGTAAGGATGTCATGGCTGCAACGACAAACAATACACAAGATAGCGCAAAGCATAAAGAGGACGAGATTGCTCTCGAAATGATGAAGTTCATCGCGGCCCAGACCGGCTACGGAAAAACATCCGCTTCCACCGCCGGCTTCGGCGCGATCAAGCCCTCCAATTCCGCAGAGAGTCACGCAGATGCGTTGATGGAACTCTTCCAGAAATGTAGAAAGGTCGTTAACGAAGCCTAACGCTTCTTCTTTACGACTTTCTTGGCCGCCTTTTTGGAAACCTTTTGAGGTTTGGGGGCGGCCTTCTTCTTGGCTACGACCTTCTTGGGTGCGACCTTTTTTGCCACAACTTTCTTCGGTGCGGCCTTTTTGGCTACGACTTTTTTCGGTGCGACCTTTTTCGCGACGACCTTCTTGGCAACAGGCTTCTTTGCCGCAACTTTCTTTGGTGCGGCCTTCTTGGCCACGACCTTCTTGGCTGCGACTTTTTTGGCGGCTACCTTCTTGGCTGGCGCGGCAGCCTTCTTGGCCGGAGCAGCAGCTTTCTTAGCTGGAGCCGCAGCCTTCTTGGCTGGTGCGGCGGATTTCTTGGCTGGCGCTGCAGCCTTCTTAGCTGGAGCGGCAGCTTTCTTGGCCGGAGCAGCAGCTTTCTTAGCCGGAGCAGCAGCTTTCTTAGCCGGAGCGGCAGCTTGCTTGGCCGGAGCAGCAGCTTGCTTGGCCGGAGCAGCAGCTTGCTTGGCCGGAGCAGCAGCTTGCTTGGCCGGAGCAGCAGCTTGCTTGGCC
>VFZU01000157.1 GCA_016870995.1 Acidobacteriota bacterium | reverse complement strand
CGGCGGTGGGACTCTACATTACTGGATGCAAAGGAGGGGCACATCCCCTCCTCTGCACTCCTCCCCTAAAAGCCCAGAAAGGCAGCATTGGCCAAATTCGTAATTGCAGAACTTGACATACACAACTGGCCATGCTGATCGCCGCCCACAATCACCCCTTTGGCCGTCCAGGTTTCGCCGTTTAAATCACGTTGCCGTATTCGTCGATCTTCACCTGCGGCACCGGCCGCAAACCAACCGCGAGTTCATAGCGGGCATGACGCCGCTCGCCTTGACGATACAGCGCCTTCTTATCGACAAGATCCGCGAGGTCGCGCGTCGCAGTTGCCGGTGATGCGCCGGTGATCGTCCCGTAATTCCCGGCACTCAGTCCACCCTGGAATCCCTCAGGCCCCTCACGCAGCATTCGCAGGATAGCCTTCTCCTGCCGGGCGTTGAGTTGGCCGCGAAGTCGGTCAAGCAGCCGCGACTTGTCGAGCAGAAATTCTACAAGTGCTTCAGTCCGCTTTTGCGCCTCTAGGCCAATGCCTGCAAACCAACAAGTCCACGGCGTCAGATTGTTGGCCTTGTTCGCAACTTCAAGCGCTTCATAATACGCCTTCCGGCGAATCAGGATTGTCGCGGCGAGGGCCGTCAGGGTTGGATGCCCCAACGACTGCGCCAACGCCTTCTCAGAAATCGCGCGCCCAAGGCGTCCGTTCCCATCCTCAAAGGGATGGATCGACTCAAAGTACAAATGCGCAATCCCGGCCCGCGTGAGAGCGGGCAAGGGATCACTGCCATCGGGGGCCGTGCGGTTGAACCACTTCACAAACCGCGCCATCTCGCTTGTGACCCTTGCCGACGGCGGCGCTTCAAAATGCACCCTTGGCGCATGAATGCTCCCGGAGACCACCCGCATCGGTTCGTCATCGATTCGATACCGTCCGATGTCCTTCAGATCGCGACGCCCATTGGTGAGCATCTTGTGCGATGCGAAGAGCATGTCATCGGAGAGTGGATCTGCGAAGCTCCGGTACAAACTGACCATCATCTCAGCGATCCCCTGTTCAGCCGGTTTGACGCGTCGATGATCAGTGGCCAGACCAAGCTGCCTGCGAATGGAAGACTGGACGCTCGCGCGATCCAAAATCTCCCCTTCGATTTCAGATGTGGTTAAGGCCTCGGTGCTGATTGCCTCAATCGTCAACAGTTCGCGATTCTCATCCCCGAGATGCTTGATCGTGCCTGCCACAATGCCACTACCGACAAGGAACTGCTCTTCGGCCTTGCGCAGGCGCTTGGCATCCCAGGTGAAGTTGGGCCAGTCGGATTGTTGCCAGTTCCAGGTCATGATCGATACGCAGCCACCCTATCGCTCACAATAGCGATATTCATGAGCGATAGCAAGACCTGCCATCGATCACTATTGGGGTGACCAGTCGAGATCGCTGGCGGCCCAGCCACAGGGATGCCTACCGCTAAGTCTTTGCTCTCAGCGGCTGCCTCACGCCTGCCGGATGGCGGCATCAGTCTCGGCACTATGGAGACACTCAAGCAATTCCTGGTAGCTCGCAGCACTCTCCACCACAGGTTTCGCCCGCCCATTGATGGCAAGCGCCAACGGCGCGTTCTCCCTATCCAGTTGGCCCAAAGACCCCACGATGTTTCGTTGGTACTCGGTCACACATATTGCGCGAGATCACACGAGAGATCGAACAACTTTGGATCTTCGAATCGACCTCAAATCGAATCTAAGAATACTGCGACGTCGGCACAAACAAGGTGCCTCTTCTGCGTCAATCCGGCTCGCTTGCACCGAAGCTCCTGGGATAAAATCAACCCATGTCAGCCAACCGCCCTGGCCTCGCCGGCCGCCGCTTCTTCTTGCGCGCCGCAGGAATCCAACTCGCTCTGCCGATCCTCGATTCCCTCACAAGCAAGGTCCTTGGCTCAAACATCGCCGTTACCGCACTCGCGGCCAACGCGAGCACCGTGCGGCCCATGCGCGCAGTCGCCATCGGCAACGCCTTCGGCTTCTACGCCCAGCAGTTCTTCCCACAACGCACCGGCGCCGACTACGACACGCCCCACTTACTCGAACCCATCGCCCAGCATCGCAAAGACCTCACCGTCTTCTCGGGCCTCGACCATGGCGTCAAAGGCGGCCACTTCGCCGTACATTCCTTCCTCAGCGGCGTCCGCCAAGTCGACGCCAAGAGCCTCCCCGATGGCAACATCAGCCTCGATCAGCGCATGGCCGAAAGCGTCGGCGGCGCAACACGCTTCCCCAGTTTGACTCTCGGCTCCGAAGACGGCCTCCACGGTGGCTGCATGATGTGCTGGACCCGCAGCGGCACCCGCGTCAACCCCATCCAGGGCCCGCGCGAATTATTCCGCAAGCTCTTCGTGAACGAAGGCGAACAGGAACGCCTCTCCACCAAAGACCGCCTCACCCTCCAGGGCTCCATTCTCGACGCCGTCCAGAATGATGCCAAATCCCTCCAGCGCCAACTCGGCTCGAGCGACAGGCAGAAACTCGACGAATACTTCACCTCCGTTCGCGACGTCGAAAAAGTGATCGAACTCCGGCAAAAGTGGGCCGGCGTCCCCAAACCCAAAGCCCCCATGGAAGAGCCCGGGAATCGCGGCCTGACCAACGACATCCCTGTTCTCTACGACCTCATGGCTCTCGCCCTGCAAACCGATTCCACCCGCATCACTACCCTCGAAATCGCGGGCGGCTTTGAGGCCTCCGTGCTGGGGGTCCGCAAGGAATACCACGCCCTCTCGCATCACGGTCAGGAACCCGAAGCCATCGACCTCCTCGTCAAACTCGAGCGCTACCAGACCGAGCAATTCTCTCGCTTCCTCGCCAAGCTCAAATCGATCGAAGATGGCGACGGCACTCTTCTCGACCACACCATGGTCCTGTTCGGCAGCGGCATGGGCAACGGCAACGCCCACACCAATCTCAACTTGCCCATCGTCCTCGCCGGCGGCGGCTTCCGCCACGGCACCTATCAGGCCTTCCCAACCAACGGCCCCGGCAAACAACCTCTCGCCAATCTGTTCCTCAGCATGCTGCAGCGCTTTGGTATCGAACAGCAAAAATTCGCCCTCTCCACCGGCACCCTGCGCGGGATCTAACGCATGCTGCCATCCCTGTGTCTGTTAATCCTGGCGGCGAATCAGCACCCCGCCCAGACCTTCGTCTCCACCTACTGCACCTCCTGCCACGGCGAAAAAGTAAAACTCGGCAATCGTCGTTTCGATCGCAGTCCCCTTTCTGATTCCGACCTCGCCGCCATCTCGAAGCGCGTCGAATCCGGCACCATGCCCCCACGCCAGGCCCGCCAGCCCAGCCCCGCCGAGCGCCAGGCCTTTCTCACACATCTCGCCAAACAGGCTCCGCAACAAACTTCTCTCCGTCGCTTAAACCGCCGCGAGTACCGCAATACCATCGGCGACTTGCTCAAGCTCGACATGGATCAATTCGATCCCACCAGTCGCTTCCCGCGCGACCAGCAATTCGCCCAGATGGACAACATTGGCGAAACCCTCGTCACCTCAAGCTACCTGCTCGAACAATACCTGGACGCCGCTGACGCCATCATCCGTAAGGCCCTACCCGCTGCCCCGCCCCCAGCCCCACGCACCTGGGTCTTCAAAGATAGCTTCCGCCAGCAAAAAGAGCTCGACGGCGCACGCAACCGCAACAAGATGATGAACTTCATGCTGCTCTACGAACACCCCCGTACTCCGCACCATGAAGGCGCCTTTGCCCCGCTCTATTCCTTCGCCGAAGGCGCTCCCTACGACGGCATCTACGAGATCAAAGTCCTCGCCGAGTCCCTGCATCGCAACAACCCCTACGACCCCAAACTGTTCGGCAGAGACCCGCAAGAACCCTTCCGCCTCGGTGTCGTCGCCGGCAACGCCCAGGCCGGCTACCTCCACCAGGAGCAACCGATTCAACCTCAGCTCGCCGAGCCCGTCGAACTCATCGATGGCCCTCCCCAGTGGGTCACCTTCCGCGTCCACCTCGATCGCGGCTACCAACCTCGCTTCACCTTCCCCAACGGCATCAACAACGTCCGAAACGTATTCGGTGGATTCGTCCGTCGCTTCCCGGAATTCTTACCCGAGGACCAGCGCAAAGCTCAGGGCATCGTCGAAGGCCGCTTCGCCATGATGAAGTACGGCGCGATTCCGCAGATCCGCATCCATCAGGTCGAACTCCGCGGCCCGCTCGATGCATCACCAGTCGCACCCAGCCAGCAGATCCTCTACGGCAACCGCCCCTTCTCGCCCGAGCGTTCTCGCGAGCTCCTCACAAGCTTCGCCACCCGCGCCTACCGCCGTTCCGCCACCACGCAAGAGGTCGATCGGCTGATGGCCATTGTCGACAAGCGTCGCGCGGCAGGCATCGAGCCGCAAGCGGCCCTCGCCGACGCCTTCAAAGCCGTCCTCTGCTCTCCCGCCTTTCTATACATCGCATCCGACAAAGAGCCTCAAGCGACCTCCGCATACGCCCTGGCCTCCAGGCTCTCTTACTTCCTCTGGTCCACCATGCCCGACGAAGCGCTACTGCGCCAGGCCAGCACTGGCGCTCTGCTGAAACCCGAAGTACTGCTTTCAGAAACGCGCCGACTCCTGGCCAGCCCCCGCTCTCAGGCTTTCGTCAACGGCTTCCTCGACAGTTGGCTCAACCTGCGCAGCCTCGACGACATGCCGCCAGATCGTGACGCCTTCGGCGCCTATTATTGGGACGGCCTCGAAGACGCAATGAAGTCCGAGACCCGCATGCTGATGCGCCATCTCCTCGACGAAAACAAGTCGATCCACGACTTCATCGACGCCCGCTACAGCTTCCTCAACAAACCGCTCGCCCGCCTCTACGGCATGGATGCGGCGGTGCCCACCGCGGGCGGCCACCAGTTCCGCAAAGTCCCCTTCACAGACTCACGCCGCGGCGGCCTGCTCGGCCATGGCAGCATCCTCACAGTTTCTGCCAACGGCATTGAGACCTCTCCGGTCACACGTGGCGTCTGGATGCTCGACAACATCTTCGGCACTCCCCCACCCCCACCTCCCGACGACGTGCCGGCTCTCGACCCCGACGTCCGCGGCGCAAAAACAGTGCGCGACCTGCTCACCAAGCATCGCCAGGATCAGACCTGCATGTCCTGCCATCGTTCCATCGATCCCCCCGGCTTCGCCCTCGAAAACTTCGACCCCATCGGCCGCTGGCGCGACAAGTACCCAGGCGGCAAACCCATCGACGCTTCGGGCGAACTCACCACAGGCGACAAGTTCGCCGACATCACAGGCCTGCGCGAAGCCATCTCCCGCCGCAAGCCGGAGTTCTCGCGCTTCCTGATCGACCGCCTCCTCACGTACTCAACCGGCCGCAAACTCTCGGCTCTCGACAAGCCCCGCATCGACGCAATCGCCACCCGCGCCGCCGCCAAAGGCAACGGCCTCCGCGACCTCGTCGAGCTCATCGTCTTCAGCGAATCATTCCGCGGACCGAAGGAATAACCCAACGCTCCACTGATCAGCGCGCCACCACTTCACTCCCGTCATCGGCAACGAGCGAAAGGCGGCGTCAGAGGATCCCTCAGTGAATGCAGAAATTCTGGCACCTCTGCTGCAACTTGCCGCAGCCATGCATCAGGCAGAGAGGCGTATGCTTGGGTTCCGATCGCATTTTGGGGTAGCAAGCAGGCTGCTATTCTCTGGGGATGAAACGCCGCGAACTCATGCCGATCTTCGGATCTGCACTCGCCCTCTCTGCCAATGCGCAGGAGCGAGTGAACTCGGTTGCGGCCTCCCCGTCCGTCGCCACGCTCTCCGCCGAGCAAGCAGCCACCAATGAAGACTTCTGGTTTCAAGTGCGCCACGCCTTCACGGTCGAGCGCAATTTCCTCAACTTCAACAACGGTAGTCTTTGTCCAGCACCCAAACTCGTGCAAGAAGCGATGGATCGCCATTGGACGATCACCAACATGCACCCTTCGATGTATGTGGATGACTTACTGATGCCTCAAATGGAGGTCGTCCGCCAGGATCTGGCAAGCGAATTCGGCTGCGATGCCGAAGAGCTCGCGATCACGCGCAATACCAGCGAAGGCCTGCACAACGTCATCCAGGGAATTCCACTCAAGTCGGGCGATGAAGTTTTGACGACAACTCAAGACTATCCAAGCATGCTGGCAAGCCTCGGACAACGCGCCCGCCGGGATGGAATCGTCTTGAAGCAATTCGCATTCCCCACCCCTCCCAAAGATCCATCTGTGTTGTCAGAACTGTTTGTACGAAACTTCACACCGAAAACACGCGCGATCCTCGTCTCTCATCTCACGTTCACCACCGGGCAGATTTTCCCGATCGCAGAGATTTGTCGCGAAGCCCGTCGACGCGGCATCCTCAGCATCGTCGATGGCGCACATGGCTTTGCCCATTTGGATTTCAAGGTGAAGGATACCGATTGCGATTTCTATGCAACCAGCTTGCACAAATGGCTGTTCGCGCCAGTGGGCACAGGCTTTCTTTACGTGCGTCGCGAGTGGATCCCCAAGGTATGGCCACTCATGGGCACACCGGAATCGATGACGAACAACATTCGCAAATTTGAGTATGTCGGCACGCAACCGATGCCAATGCGGACGGCCATCGGGGAAGGATTGTCGTTCCATCGTTCGATTGGGATCGCCCGCAAGGAGGCGCGCCTGCGTTACCTCCGCAAACGTTGGGAAGATCGGCTGCGCACAAACCCAAGGGTGATTGTCCGCAACGCCGATGATCCCCGCCAGAGCGGCGCAATCGGTGCCCTGACAGTCAAGGGCATGAGCGGACCAATGCTCACCGAGACGTTAGAGAAGAAGTACCGCATCCACACGCGCGCCCGAGTGATCCCCGGCGAGTTTGAGTGCATTCGGATCACCCCGAATCTCTACACATCGCTCGACGAGATCGATCGATTTTCCAGAGCCATCGAAGAAATCGCCAAAGGCTAACCGGAATCGGAAATCGGCAACCCTTTCGCTCTGGATTCCAACCTCGGCAAATTCCTCCGACTCCAGGATCAGGAATGAATCGAGGGGTTTTGTTGATGAGATTGCGTGGCGCAATTTGTCTCGCCAGGAAAATGGTCAACCAACCCTCAATTGACTCTCTAGCGCGAAAGAAAAGAGTCACGATTAGGATCAGGTGGGTTCATAGGTGGCTCACAGAATCCACTGCACGGGCGATCGGATCAAGAACCTGGATTCCTCGATAGCGTTGGAAGTCGCCACTGTTGAAGGTGAGCAGTCGGTCGATTCCCTGCATGTTCATGGCGGCAACAAATCTTGCATCATGGTTGCTCGCAGCTGGCTTGGTCGCGACGATCCACAACTCGTGGAGGTTTTGCGGGACGATTCAAACGGTGTCACCAACATTTCGCAGTGCTCCAATCGCCCAAAGTGCCTCTTTGTGCTGCGGATCCATTCTGTGCGTGCCACGAACAATGGGATAGCCTGACGCTTGATCCCCTCACCCCACCCACGGATTCACAACAACCACCCCAGTGGTCGCAAAGTCCTCCACATTCCGCGTCACCAACTTCATCCGATGCACCAATGCAGTCGCGGCAATCAACGAGTCTTGCACAGGCATCGGATTCGGGACATGCAACTCCGCGCTACGCAAAGCAATCGCAGTGTCGACAGAAAGAATCCGCCCCTGAAAAACCGGTATCACTTGCTCCCGCATCCAGGCCCGGAACACGCCTCCCTGTCTCGCATCCCGTCGCTCGGCAAGCTGGATGCCGATTTCAAGCTCCTGCACGACAATCACGGAAAGGTATAGCTCGCCCACGTTGACCTGATCCGCCCATCGGGCCACATTCGGATCAGCCTTGCCCAGCCGCACCTTTCGCAACTCGGAGACCACGTTTGTGTCGAGCAAAAACATCAAGCAAGTTCCGCAGGACGCGGAAAGTCTCCCCGCGAGGGAATTTCCAGTTCCCCTTCGACATCAAGAGCCAGCAAATCAGCAATCTTCAGGCTTGAGCCGCTCAACTCTTGGTAGGCTTCGTAGCTCAACAGGACGTGCGTCGGCTTGCCCCGATCCGTGATAACAACGGGGCCATCCTTCGAGGCATTCTTGGCCACGTTCACGCGTTGATTGAACTCACGACTTGTAATGCGAATCACTATGTAGCAATGTTACTACATTATCAATTCTCAAGGCTCAAGATCCACCAACGAAGTGTTCAGCAACGTCTGACGCAGACGACGATGGGCTTGAGCCGCGACGACGATACGAAATTCAACGCTCACTACGAGAACCTCAAGATCTTCAAGACCGATCCATTCGGTTCGCTCGATCAAGAGGGCGTTGGCAAGTTGATTGCGATGGCGATCGATTTGGGCCGCAAGACCCGTCCCGACATCGAAATCGGCATCTGCGGCGAGCACGGCGGCGACCCGGATTCGGTAGCCTTCTGCTACCGTGTCGGCATGAACTACATTGGCTGCTCCCCATATCGTGTCCCGATCGCCCGCCTGGCCGCGGCACAAGTCGCACTGGCCAAGGGCTCAAAGACCGAGAACCGGACAGCTTAGTCACATCCGCTTCGGAAAAGAAAAGGCGGCTGCCTCGCAAGAGATAGCCGCCTTTTTGATGAGTCCTCTGGACTTCCTTTCCTGCCTTTTCAGGGTTAAGTATTAAGAGTTCTGCAAAAAGGAAATGGGTCATGCTAAACCTTTCACAAATCCGTTAGCGGCGGAGAAAGAGGAAAGGCAGATGACCCGAAAGCAGAATAGCGCAAAAGCGGACTGGAAGGCAGTGATGGGCCAGGACG
>VFZU01000156.1 GCA_016870995.1 Acidobacteriota bacterium | reverse complement strand
AGCAGAGCTCGCTTCCGTCTCTCCCACTACAGCGATTCTGCTAAAACAAAGGCTGGCTGTCCAGTGCTTTTTCCGCCTGGCAGCCGACAGTGTCTAGACTCGTGTCTCACGGAAGGGGACAAGCCCAGAAACACCCCAACCCTCAATAGGCCAAAGTGGTTGCTATGGACCACCACCTATGCACTCTAGTGTTGCTCTACTTCCATTGTGTTGCAAGCGAAATTTATGAAAAATGATAGATTTGTTGCATGACACGGCGATCACTCTTGGCGGGATTGGGCGGCGCACTCGCGGCGCAGACGAATAAACCCAATGTAATCATAATTTTGGCGGACGACTTGGGGATTGGAGACGTGGGGTGCTACTGGCCCGATGCGAAGGTGAAAACCCCGAATCTGGACCGATTGGGCAAGCAGGGGGTGCGGTTTACGGATGCACATTCCCCTTCCAGCGTGTGCACTCCTACCCGGTACGGGCTAATGACGGGGCGGTACTGTTGGCGTAGCAGGCTTAAGAGCGGAGTACTATCCGGAGACTCGCCGAATCTGATCGAGCCAGGACGGGAGACGATCGCGACCTTGTTTCAGAAGGCGGGATACCGGACGGGAGTATTTGGGAAATGGCATCTCGGACTGGGATCGGAGGCGAAGACGGATTACTCGAAGGAGTTGAAGCCTTCGCCGCTAGAGCATGGGTTCAATGAGTTTTTCGGAATTCCGGCATCGCTCGATATGCCGCCCTATGTGTATGTGGATGGGCGGCGAGCCGTGGAAATGCCAACTAACAAAATCGGGGATAACGGAGAGACAAAGCGCGGACCGTATTGGCGCGGAGGTGGCATTGCGCCTGGCTTTGTGATGGAGGAGGTAGTGCCGAAAATCACGTCGAGGGCTGTCGATTTTGTGAAGAAGCCTGGGCCGTATTTTTGCTATATTCCGCTGCCTGCTCCGCACACACCTTGGGTTCCGGCGCGGGAATTTCAAGGGAAGAGCCGAGCGAAGCTATACGGGGATTTTGTGGAGCAGCTCGACCACTCGGTTGGGCAGATCGTCGATGCAGCCGGGGACCCCAGCAACACATTGGTGATTGTAACTAGCGATAACGGAGCACCCTGGGAGAAGCGCGACATGGAAGAAAATGGCGGGCAATGGGCGAACGGCATGCTGCGAGGGCAGAAGTCTGACACCTATGAGGGTGGACACCGTGTGCCGTTTCTAGCGCGCTGGAACGGCAAGATCAAGGGCGGGACAGTGAGCGATGCGCCCGTGTGCCATGTCGATTTGATGGCAACAGTTTGTGAGGCCGCGGGTGTTGAGATGAAGGGAGTGGCAGGAGAGGATTCGTTTTCGATGATGCCTGCGATGCGAGGTGCAAAGAAAACAAGGCCGCATCTGATTCATCACTCTGGAAGCGGGATGTTCGCCATTCGCGAGGGCGAGTGGAAGCTGATCGAGGGACTAGGCAGTGGTGGATTTACTCAGCCGGCGAGGATCGCACCCAAGCCAGGGGGTCCAACGGGGCAGTTATTCCACTTGAGCGTGGATCCGTATGAGCGGGAAGACTTGTACACCAAGCATCCCGAACAGGTGGCACGGCTGACTGCGCTGCTGAATCAAGCGCGGAATGCAGACCGGACGCGGCCGGCCTAGCGGGCCAGGTTGCCGCGCACTTCAAATTCAATCGCATCGCTTGAGGCTTTGACGCCCTGGATGGAGATGCGCCAGTTGCCGCTTTCTGGTTGTTCGACGCGGAGGCGCTCAGCGTTTTCGTAAGGGCCACCGTATTGGTAACCGGATGGGCTGGTGAGATAAACGTCGACCTTCTGTTCGGTCTTGTTGGTCCAGGCTGTGAGGATGTCGAGAGCGCGGACGCCTTTGGGGACGTGGATGGTTTGAGTCCACCATTCCGTGAGGCCAACCTTTGCAGTCCAACGAGGGCCTTGTGGGACTTTGGAAGTTTGAGAGGTCTGAACAGGGCCGTCGTACTGGATGGCGCAGGAGCCAATCAGAGGGAGAGGGTTGGTGACGAGCTTGCCTTTGGCAGCGTCGGGGATGTTGGTAAAGGTGAAGGGGATCGATTGATTTGCGGCGGCAAAGCCGCGGGTGACATGGGAGTGAACATGATAGCCACCTCCCGCCCCCAGAGTGTGGCCGCTGTTGCCGACGGTGGCAAGCGCCTGGCCGGCCTCAACGCGTTGACCGGTTTTGACAACAAAGGTTCCAGTGCGGAGATGGGAGTAGTGTGAGAATTCGCCGTCGTCGTGCTGAATCGTAATGAGATTGCCAAAGCTGCGGCCGAAGGAGTTTTGACGCTCGCCACGATCGAAGGCGTGAACGATGCCAGCACGCATGGCGACGACACAGCCGCCGGTACGCAGGCTGATCGGAGCGAGGTCCCACGCATGGAGACTGCGGCCCCAATGCGATGTGCCGCCGTAGGGGCCCTGAGTAATGATCCATTGCTCGCCGCCAGCGATGGGGAGCGAGTAGCCTTTGTCGCTCTCGATCAACAAGCGGGCCGGAGGGCTTTGAGTGCCGTCGGAGTTCATGATGACGATCCAGTATTCGCCAGGAGCGAGTGTTGCATTGTGGGTGGCGAGGAAGCGGGTCGGGGCGAGTTGCTGGATCGAGAGAGATGCGAGAAATTGCTAGGCGCTTGATGGGCTGTAAGTGGCCAGGTGGGCTACGGATTCGGAGTTGAGACCAGTGCCTTCGAGTTGGAGGCCGGTTGTGCCGTTGTCATTGGGGATGCGGGTGATGCGGCGAACACTTAAGGCGCGGGCAGCGGCGGGATCGCCCTTGATCGTGAACTTGCGCTCGTGCAGGACAGTGCCGCGAGCGCTGATGCGGACGGTCCATTCGCCGGGCTTGGCCGCTTGTTCAAAGCCGGCGATGGGCATCTGGGTGACAAAGCACATCAGGGGGGCGGTGGGAAGCTGTTCATAGTTGACGAACTCCATGACTTGAGCACCGGGGGCCAGCCACTCAACGGTGAGACCAGCGAGACCGGCGCCTCTCGCGAGGAGGAAGCGGAGGAAGATCTGGCGCTCGGTGTTGTCGACGGAGGAGACAGATTTACCGACGGCGCAGCGGTCTTCACTGGCCGTGAGGGAGAGGGTGCTTTCGGTGACGCGCTGGGCTGAGGCTAGTTGTGTGAAAAGCAGAAGCGCGAGAGTGAGTTTGGCGTTCATCCGGGACGCGGGGTCTACCTCTAGAGTATCGGCAGGAGGAAGGTTGGACTTCAGGTCCAGCAGGGGCAGTTAGCGGATATCCTGTTTAGCATGCGATTTGGATTGATGGTGTGGGCGGTGGCGGCAATGGCAGCCGAACCGCAGTATACGGCGCTGAAGCAGATTACGCCGGCGAATGTCGGGGAGCTGGTGAAGGCCTGGGAGTTCGATACGAAGGATGCGTTTGCAGGCTCGGAGATGCAGTGCAGGCCCGTGTTCTCAAACGGAGTGCTTTATGCGACGACGCCCAAGGGGCGGCTGGTTGCAATCGATGCGGGGACGGGATTTGAGAAGTGGTCGTTTGATCCGAATCCGGTGGGAGCGCGGGCATCGAAGTTTCGCAATCGCGGGATTACGCTGTATCGCAATGGGGATGTCGAGCGGGTGTTCTATGGGGTTCGACAGTTTGTCTATGCCGTAGATGGGAAGACGGGGAAACTGGTGAGTTCGTTTGGTGAGGGTGGGAAGGTGGACTTGCGCGAGGGGCTGGGGCGGCCGGCGCAAACGTTGTCGGTAACGAATACGACGCCGGGTGTGGTGTTTCGAGACCTGCTGATTCTGGGGACGCTGGTGAGTGAAGATTTGCCGTCCGCGCCAGGGTTCATTCGCGCGTGGGATGTGAATACCGGGAAGCTGCGATGGACGTTTCATACGATTCCGCAGCCGGGAGAGTTTGGCTATGAGACCTGGCCAAAGGGGGCGCATGAGTACACAGGCGGAGCGAATAGCTGGGCGGGGATGACGCTCGATGCCAAGCGGGGCGTCGTGTATGTGCCGACGGGGAGCGCGAGTTATGACTTCTATGGGGCGAATCGGGTGGGCGACAATTTGTTTGCAAATTGTTTGATTGCGCTCGATGCGGCGACGGGGACGAGGAAGTGGCATCACCAGTTTGTGAAGCACGATGTGTGGGACCGGGATCTGCCGACAGCGCCGGTGCTGGTGACATTGAAGCGGGGCGGGAAGACAGTTGAGGCCGTGGCGCAGGCGACGAAATCGGGTTTTGTGTTTGTGTTCGATCGCGATAGCGGAAAGCCGGTGTTTGAAATTGTCGAGAAGGAAGTGCCGGGGTCGCCGATTCCAGGCGAGAAGCTGGCACCGAAGCAAGGGTTGCCGGTGGCGCCACCGCCGTTCGCAAGGCAGGAGGTGACTGAGGCGATCTTGTCGCATCGCGGGCCGGGTGTGTTCGCTGCTGTAACGGAGCAGTTTGCGAAGTTGAAGAGCGGGCCGCAGTTTACGCCGCCTTCGTTTGAGGGGACGCTGATTTTTCCGGGCTTTGATGGCGGAGCGGAGTGGGGCGGGCAGGCGTTTGACCCAGAGACGGGTTTGTTTTATGTGAATGCGAATGAGATGGCTTGGGTGCTGCGGATTGTGCCGAGGCCAGGTGGGAACGCAGATGGCAAGCAGCTGTATTTGAAGAACTGCGCGAGTTGCCATAAGGCGGATCTGACGGGGACGCCGCCGGAGTTCCCTTCCCTCGTGAACATTACGAAGAAGCTGTCGACCGACGATTTGCGGACGGTGATTCGCGATGGGGCCGGGAGGATGCCGAAGTTTGGAGACTTGAGCCGGTTGGAGTTGCGGGCGCTGGTGAATTATGTCGCGACGGGAGCGAATGAGAAGGTGGCGGCGAGTGATCAGAGTTTGAACCCGACGCTGCCGTACACGATGGATGGGTACAACAAGTTCCTTGATCCCGAAGAGTATCCGGCGATTTCGCCGCCGTGGGGGACGTTGAGCGCGGTGGATTTGAATGCGGGCAAGATTGCGTGGCAGGTGCCGCTGGGCGAGTATCCCGCGTTGAAGGACCCGACGACGGGTAGCGAGAATTATGGGGGGCCGATCGTGACCGCCTCAGGGCTTGTGTTTATCGCGGCGACGAATTTCGACAATCAGATTCGGGCGTTTGATAAGAAGACCGGGAAAGTCTTGTGGCAGGCGGAATTGCCGGCGGCGGGGAATGCGACGCCAGAGGTTTATGAGTGGCAGGGTAGGCAGTTTATTGTGATTGCCTGCGGTGGTGGGAAGAGTGGCGCGCCGTCGGGCGGGAAGTATGTGGCGTTCACTCTGCCGAAAAAATAGGTGTTTCCTGTAAACGTTTAGCCACCGGGCTGCGTTATTGCAGCAGATGTTTGATTTGAGCGCCACAATGGACCTACCGGTCGCCGCAAGCGCGCCGCACCGGTTTGATGACCTGGTGGCGCGTCACAAGACGATGGTGTCTCGGACGGCGTGGCGCATGATGGGTTCGGAGGCGGATGCCGAGGATGTTATGCAGGACGTGTTTCTGAAGCTGCATGGCATGAGGGAGGAGCCTGCCGCTGCGTGGGTGTGCCGGTTGACGGTGAACCAGTGTCTTGACCATTTGCGGAAGCGGAGACCTGTGGCGGAGATGCCCGAGACGCTGGTGTCGCGGGACCGAGATCCTGAACAGAAACTCGATCTCAAAGAGAAGCAGCAACGGCTGGCGATGTGGATCTCGCGATTGCCGGAGCGGGAACGGGCGTGCCTGGTTTTGCGGGACCTTGAGGGACTGAGCGGACGCGAGGTGGCCGAGGTGCTGGAGTGCAGCGAGGAGACGGCGAGGACGTCGATTTTTCGAGCAAAGGAGAAGCTGCGGCAATGGATGAGCTAGAGCTTTTGCTCGAAGGACTGCGAGACGAACAACCTCAGCGCGAGGCCGTGGAGCGGGGCGCTGCGAAGGTGTATTCGCGGCTGCGGCGGAGACGCGTGACGCAGATTGTGCTAGGCTTGGCTCCGATGGTGGCGGCGGTGTCGATGATTCCGGAAGCGCCGGAGCCGGTGGAATTGCCGGAGCCAGTGAAGGCCATCATCACAGTGCCGGATTTGATTGTGACTGTTTCTGCGCCGGTGAACCTCTCTTCTCACCGCGCAAAACCGAAGGCCAGGATGGTGGATGAACATACGATCCGACTGGCGTCGAGCAACCCGAATGTGGTGATCGATTGGAGCATGGAATGAAACTTATTTTGATGAGTTTGTTTTTGGTGTCGTGCCTGAATGCGCAGGTGCACCGGATTATTGAGTACACGGTGGACGGGACGGATCACGTGCAGCGATTGACTGCGCTGATTCAAATTCCGGGCGTCAAGGTAATCGCTGACCCGGTGCTTGGGCTGGTGAGTATTTGGGCGGAGAACGAGGAGAAAGCGGGAGCGGCGGAGGCGCAGTTTCGGAAGTTCTTCAAACCCAAAGCGCCAATCTCGACTGAACGCAATGTGGAAGTGTCGCTGCATGTGTTGTACGCAAAGCAGGAAGGCAACGAAATGACTGAGGTGCCGGCTATTCTGCAGCCTGTAGTGCAGCAGTTGAAACAGGTGACGTTGCTGAGCTCATTTCGATCGGTGGAAACGCAGATCCTGAGAATTCGGAGCGGGAAGAGGATCGAGTCATCTGGTGTACTGACTTGGAGTGATGTGCCGGATAATGTGACGCCACTTCTACAATTCAAGGCGGAAGTAAATGCAACAGGTACTCAGATCCGTCTTGAGAACTTGAACTTCGGGGTTCGCGTGCCGAATAAGGTCGGGGAAAACCAGTTTCAATATCGCGAGGTTGGAATCACGACTTCACTCGATCTGAAGCCTGGTCAATTGGTGGTAGTGGGCAAGACGAATGTCTCGCCGAAAGAAGGAGCGCTGGTGCTGGTGTTGTCTGCAAAGCTAGTCGACTAGAAATTGGTGCCGGGGTGCAACAAATTGACATCTTGAAGCGAGATGAAATGATTGCGAGCCCGGCACTTTGTAGTGCTGGTTTTGATCTCGGCAAGGCCGGGGCAGGGTCAAGGATGAGGAGCGGCTAGACAGGGCGCGCCCGTGCTTGACGTGCTATGCGAGCGACCCCAAAAGGGGAAGGCTCCGGGGAAGCAGAATTTTGAAGTTTCGTTCGGGTATCGGTCTCTGCCGTTGTCGAGGCATTTTGTCGGCACTGTGGAACAAAAGCAGCGCGAAGTGTTGGGCAATCAGATTCAGAACTTCACGCACATCATGGACTTCTCGCTTTCCTACCAGGTGACCAAGCGATTTTCCTTAAACACTGCGATTCCCTTCATGCGGACCTGGCGAAATCAGTTGTATATTCCGACGGGTGTATTCAGCAATTTCGCTCAAGGCGATGCAACGGTGGGAGGGCGGTATTGGCTGTTCCGGCCGCCGACAGAGTCGCGCCGCAACATTGGGATCGGGATGGCCGTGAAGTTACCGACCGGGCGCTACAACCTGACGGGGAACGCACGGGACCGCAATGGCAATGCGATCATCGCAACCGCGGATCAGTCGATCCAGCCCGGAGACGGGCGCACCGGGTTTGTTCTCGATATCAACACTTACACGCCAAGTTACTTCAGAAGATTCTTGTATTTTCAAGGGACTTACTATTCAGCCCCGCGGACACGAATGGAGTTTCCACTTTCCGAACGCGGCGAGGCGAAGGAGTATTTTCAGTCACCGATCAGTATCTCTATTGTCGTGGAGTGACGCGCGCAGTGCCGGGAATCCGTGGACTGGCGATGAGCATCGGGGGAAGGATTGAAGGCGTTCCCGTCAGAGATGCGTTCGGGGCAAGCAATGGATTCCGTAGGCCTGGCTATGCGATTTCGGTCGAGCCCGGGTTGCTGTATGGGCATCGTGCGTGGACGTTCTCGGTGAACACGCCTCTGGTGGTGGAGCGAAACCGTAAGAAGAGCGTGACCGATTACCAGAATCGATTTCACGGAGACGCCGCGTTTGCAGATTACTCCATTATTTTCGGGGTTTCGCGACGGTTTTAGTGAGGCGGGAGAGTGTCGGATTCGTCGGCGATTTCGATGGCGTTTAGCAGCGCGTAGTTGGCGCGGGGCTCGAAGTCGAATACGAGTTGCGAGGCAAGGTTGGGCTCAAGGTTGCGGAAGGTTTCGATGAGATAACGGTCCTTTGGGCTGCGTTTGATGATGTCGAAGCTCGACAGCAACGGGCGAAAATTGCAGAAGACGTCGAAGACGCGGCTGCCGATGCCACCTAGACCTGGACGGTCGGGTCCCCACCAGTATTCAGTAAAGAACATGCGGGCCTGGTATTTGCCCGGAGGAACCGGAATCGAGTATGTGAACTTGCCGTAGCGCTCGCCACGGAACAATTCGGGGTCCCGGAGCGAAGAAGCTCCAGTCGGGCGTGTAATTTGAGTACCGCCTCGATAGTAGTGGTCGGGCTCCCAGAGATTATTCAGTGAGTCGCGGTGGATTGTGGGGCGGCATACGATGCGGATGGGGCGGATCTTGCCCGGAACGCCAGGGCGAATCAGAATGGCGTTGACGAAGGCCTTGCCTGTCAGGCTGGGCTGGAAATGAATGTGGAGCTTGCCATCTTTGGCAGGGTAGACATCTTTAAACACGCGAGCTGTGGCCGTGTTGGTGTCGTGCGCGTCAGCGAGGATATCCAGCCCGGAAAGTTCGGTACGGCCGTTGATGAGGATGTGGAATTGACGATTGGTTTCGCCGCCGCCGAAGACATTGCCTTCTGTGAAGGAAGTCTCGGCAAAAAGGAGAGTGAGCTCGTAGGTGCCGGGGTTTAGGAACTTGTTGAAAAACTCCCAGCGGCACCTGTGACGCGGGAGCATTTTCGAGCATCTATGTTGTATGCGCGGAAACGACCAGAACCAGGCATCGCTGATCAGCTACGTGAGTCTTGAAGACCGGATAGCGCCGGAGCATCCGCTGCGCAAGGTGCGGGCGCTGGTGGAC
>VFZU01000155.1 GCA_016870995.1 Acidobacteriota bacterium | reverse complement strand
CCTCCGGGCTCCTTCCGCAGCCCCGGAATCGTGTTTGTTTTCTCTCGACATCGAACATCTCCTTTCGAACATTTTCTCTATGAAATGTCCCAGGGAGCTGTCCATCAAAATCGCGGAGCGGGAGATCGGGTGTAAGGGGTGTGCCCGATAGTATTTAATTCAAACTAGATCAATTGGTCAAAGTTCGGATTCGGTATTTCGCCTTGGCCTTTACTCTTTTCAGTAACCTTAAGGTTTGGTAGGCTTGGGCTTCTCCGGCTCCACCACGTCGCCGAATTTGATGTCCGACTCCGCACCGAATCGCTTGTAGTCCTGATAGCGAATCGTCATCTTGATCGGGACGACGCTGGCATCGAAAACAAGGGTATCGGTCGAAACCGTATATGTCGGAAACCAATACTTGCCATCGATTTGTTCGCGGTAAGTTTCGAATTTCGGATACTGGCTGCCTGCATTGCGCTTCTTGCCCATTGGACGGCCATAGGTCTTTACGATTTGCAGTTCCTGGTCGTCCACCCATGCTGTGCCAGAGAAGTAACGCTTGCCTGGCTCAATCTTCTTCGGCTTGATCGCGAATACGAAACAAGGAACTTCGTCCACCAGTTCATGGCCCAAGTAGCGCACGTAGTAGGAATCCAGATCTTCGCTGGTCAGCACGAATGGAAGGGTGTCGCGCATGTCCTGAATATCCTCGGGTTCAAGCAAAAGATTCTGCAGGGATTGGGGCGGGGCATAGACGACAACCTCGGTACGCTTGCCGTCGACAAAACGCCAGTCGCTGGTGGTCTCGTACTTTCCGATGATCCGTTTGCGTGACGCATCCATCTCGTGCATTTTGGTCACTTGACGATAGATGTAGTTCTGGCGAGCCCGTGAGAAATCGCTCTCCTTGGAGGCGAATTTCTTGACGATGGCCTCAATTTCGGCGGGCGTTGGGTCTTTGAGATTCACGGCCGCGCTCAGGGCGAGTGCCGCTAGGGGAATCAGAGCCAGGATTTTCATAATTCTGCTTACCTCAAGAGATGTTTCGCAATGACGACTCGTTGCATATTGCTGGTGCCCTCGTAGATGCGGCCGATTTTGGCATCCCGGTAGAGCTTTTCCACTGGATATTCTTTGGAAAACCCGGCCCCGCCGAAGACTTCGACGGCACGACTGGCGACATTTTCCGCGATGGTTGAAGCATAATACTTCGCCATGGCGGCTTGCTGAACAAATTCGAGGCCGGCATCGCGCAATCGGGCGGCGTTATAAACCAGCAGGCGGGCGGCCTCGATCTCTACTGCGCATTCGGCCAGAGCGAACTGGACTCCTTGAAAATCTCCGATCGGCTTGCCGAATTGCTTGCGTTGTTTTGCGTAGGAGACGGCGTGGTCGAGCGCCCCTTGAGCCAGACCAACCATCTGCGCTCCGATCCCGATGCGTCCTTCGTTGAGGGTTTCGATAGCGACCTTGTACCCCTTGCCTACCTCACCCAGAATGGCTTCAGCCCCTACACGCACGCCGCTTAGAACCACCTCGCAGGTCGACGAAGCTCGAATGCCCAGCTTGTCTTCCTTCTTGCCCACACTCAAGCCAGGGGCGTCACGGTCCACCAAAAAGCACGTTACGCCTTTGTAGTCGGCGCTCGAGTCGACAGTGGCGAAGACCAGAAACAGCCCAGCTTCGGCAGCGTTGGTAATCCAGAGTTTTTGTCCATCGATTTGCCAGCCGCCCTCCACCTGTTTTGCGCTGGCCGTCAGCGCAAATGCGTCGCTTCCTGCGCCGGCCTCGCTGAGGCAATAGCTGCCGACTGTGTCTTCGGCCAAACGCGGCAGATACTTTTGCTTTTGCTCCGTTGTGCCCCAACGTGCGATCGCATTGTTGACGAGTGTATTTTGCACGTCGACGGCAACGCTGACAGCAGGGTCTACTGCGGCGAGCTCTTCGATGACAAGAATCGACTGGAAGAAGGTCCCACCCTGCCCGCCAAACTCCTCTGCGATATCGACTCCCATCAGTCCCTGAGCAAAGATCTTCTTGAGCAGCGCCGGGTCGAGTTTTGCATGCTCGTCCATCTGCTTTGAGATTGGCGCGATTTCGGTTCTGGCGAACTTGCGAACCACGTCGCGGAACATTACTTCTTCTTCGTTCAATTGAGTCAGCGGCGCCATAGCAAGCTCCTATTCTATTCCGTTGAGATGATCCCAGTTGAGGTGATCCGTAATGGTGGGTAGGCAGGATTCGCCATCGGCGAATTTCAGTCGAAAGCTGCCTTCTTGTGAAGTTCGGTGTTCGCAATCGACGCAACTGTCCCATAACCGGACACTTTTTTGTCCGCCAGCGTACCTGCCACATCGTATAACCTACTCAATTCAAATGGTTTGTCCTGTTTTTTGAGCTGTGGCCAGAGGCGTGCATCTACTAAAGTCGATAATCATGGACATCAAACGCGAAGGGATCGGACGCAAGAAGTTAATACGGCGAGTTGTGCTGGGCGTCGTTGTGGTGGCTGCACTCGGTGCAACCACCTTCGGCCTAAGCCGCTTCAAGCCCGCCGCTCCTAACGTTGAAGCTGCGACTCTCTGGTTCGGCAATGCCGAACGTGGTCCTATGGTTCGGAATGTTCGGGGCCTGGGAACTCTGGTGCCGCAGGAAATTCTCTTTGTCCCCGCCACCAGCGAAGGTCGCGTAGAAAAGCGCCTGATGCTGCCGGGTACCGATGTAAAAGCCGGGACGGTCATCATCGAATTGTCGAATCAAGAGTTGATGACTGCCCTCAGCGACGCCCAGTGGGCTGTTCGCGCCGCCGAAGCCGAAATGGCAGATCTCAAGGTAAAACTGACACGCGAGAAGCTCGAACAGAAATCCAAAACCGCACAGATTCAGGCTGAGCAAGCCCAGGCACAGCTCGCCTACGACCGCGACATGAAACTCTTCAAGGAAGGCCTGACGGCCGACCTCACCGTCAAGCTGTCCAAGTCCAAGTCTGAGGAACTCACCCATCGTCTTGAGATTGAGCGGGAACGCCTCGCCTCCAACGACGACATGATCAAAGCTCAGCTTGAAGCCAAGCGCGTGAATATCGAAAAGCTGCGCGATGCCTATGCTTTGAAGAAAAAGCAGGTTGCTGATCTGCGGGTTCGGGCCGGTGTAGACGGCGTTCTGCAGGACCTCCCCGTTCAGGTTGGACAGCGCGTCACCTTGGGCACGGTGCTCGCCAAGGTCAGCCAGCCGTGGAAGCTCAAGGCCGAACTGAAGATCCCTGAAACGCAAATGAACGAGATTCGCATCGGTATGACGGCCGAAGTGGATACGCGCAACGGATTGATCAAAGGCCAGGTGGCGCGCATCGATCCTGCTGCAATTAACGGAACGGTTACCGTTGACGTTCGTCTTATCGGAGAGCTGCCCACGGGCGCTCGCCCGGATCTCAGTGTCGATGGCACCATCGAGATCGAAAAGCTCAACGACGTGCTGCATGTGCAGCGCCCGGTGATTGGGCAGGCAAATGCCGCTGTCGGGCTGTTCCGCGTAACTGCGGACGGCAAGGAAGCGGAACGGATTCAAGTGAAGTTTGGCCGCACTTCGGTGAACACCATCGAAGTGGTGAGCGGCCTCAAAGTTGGCGACCGGGTCGTCCTCTCGGACATGAGTCAGTGGGACGCACACAACCGTGTGAGATTGAACTAACAAGGAGCGAGACACTGCAATGAGCGACAACCAGCAAGACCTTTTGACCATGGACGGCGTGACGAAAGTCTTTTTGACCGATGAGGTCGAAACTCACGCCCTTTCCGGTATCCACCTCAACATCAAGAAGGGCGAGTATGTCTCGATCTCCGGCCCTTCCGGCTGTGGCAAGTCCACACTTCTCGCTATCCTCGGTCTGCTCGATTCGCCCTCCGGCGGCACCTATGTGCTGAATGGCCGTCCCGTGCAAAGCCTCAAGATGAGCGAACGGGCTCGCATCCGCAACCGGGAAATAGGCTTCATCTTCCAGGCCTTCAACCTGATTGGCGACCTCAACGTTTACGAGAACGTCGAGCTGCCGCTCACCTATCGCGGTATGTCTGGTGCCGAGCGCAAGAAGCGCGTACATGAAGCCCTGGAGCGCGTTGGCATGGGCCATCGTGTCAAGCACTACCCATCGCAGCTCTCTGGCGGTCAACAACAGCGCGTTGCCGTTGCCAGAGCCCTGGCTGGCGATCCTGCGATCCTGCTGGCTGACGAACCTACCGGTAACCTCGATTCCGCCAATGGCGAAGCAGTGATGGACCTGATGCGCGAACTGCATCGCGGCGGCGCCACGATCTGCATGGTGACCCACGATCCGCGCTACGCCCGTTACGCCGATCGCACCATCAAATTGTTCGACGGGCGTATCGTTGAAGAGTCCTCTGAAATGGCGGCAGCCGCGGAGACAGACAGATGAGGCAACAACTGGATCGCTACTTTGAACTACTGCCGCTGCTTGTAATCATCATCATTCTGGTTTCAGGCGAGTTTCGCCAGCAGCGCCAGTACTCGATCGAACGGGCCAACTTTAATTTCGATTCCCCGCGCCTGATTTTGCGCTAGAGCCCCATGCAAGAAATCCTGTTCGCGGCACGCCGGTTGCTGAAGCATCCCCTTCAACTGGCTGCGGGCCTCCTCGCGTTCTTTTTGGGTATTGGCCTCAATACAGCCATATACTCAATCGGCGATGCCATCGTCTTCAAGCCGCTTGAGCTTGTGGGCCTCCAACGCCTGGCTATTTTTGAGGTCTTTTCTCGCGGGCAGCAACTGGGAATCTTCGATACCTCCCCAGCGGACTTTCTTGAATACCAGTCGAGACTGAAATCCTTCGAGTCTCTCGGGCTTGAGCAGCATTGGGATGTAACGATTACTCGCGATGGCGACCCAGAGTACGTCAGCGGTGCGCGCGTCACGGCGAATTGGTTCGAATTGATCGGCTCGCAACTTCTGGTCGGCCGTGGCTTTCGGCAGGGTGAGGACCAGTCTGGAAATCATCGTGTCGCGGTGATCTCTCACGGACTTTGGAGCCGACGTTTCGCATCGGAACCTGGCATCGTCGGCCGCACGATTCGACTCAATCGAGAAGAATACGAGATCGTTGGCGTGGTGAAACAGACCTCGCGATTCCCGGGCTTCATGGAAGTATTCAGCCCGATCCCTCGCACTCCGGTTTGGGGCCAGATGCGCAGCGATTTCGACTACTCCGTCGTCGGGAGGCTTAAGCCAGGGATCACGCATGCTCAGGCAGAAGCCGAATTGACCGCCGTGCAGGCCTCCATCATCAGCCGCTACAAGGCGACTCATGAGGGTCGAAGCGTGCAAGTGGTGGCGTTAAACGAGCGTGTTGCCGGCACCAACGAAATGGCTGGCAAGTACGTCCGCATGTTGCTGGTTGCCGCTGGATTTGCCCTTCTAATTGCATGCGCCAATGTGGCGAATCTGCAACTTGCGCGCGTGACCGGCCGCACTCGTGAATTCGCCATCATGAGGGCCGTGGGAGCTGGCCGATGGCCCATTGCGCGGCAGGTGCTGATCGAAAGCTTGCTGTTGTCGCTTGGCGGCGCTCTTCTTGGGTGTCTTGGTAGCATCTGGTGCCTCGATCTGATCAAGGGCCTGCTGCCGACTGAGCTTTGGCAATTCATTCCGATGTGGCCCTACATGAGCGTGGATTTTCACGCGGTGCTCACCGCTTCGCTTCTGGCCGTAGGCGCGGGTGTGATTTCTGGAGTTCTCGCTGCCTGGCAATCTTCGCGCGCGGATGCGCAGGATGCTCTGCGCGAAGGCGGCCGCGCCGTCAGCGCCGGCAGCAGGCGACAGTGGTTTCGTGGCGCTCTGGTTGCCTTTCAAATGGCTTTGGCGATTGTCCTGTTGATTGGAGCGGGTTTGATGGTACGCGGGGCGAACGCCTCAATTGGAATCTTCGATTCCAAGCATCCCGAGCAAGTTGCGACCATGCAGGCAGTTTTGCCGCAGCTTGAATATCCCAACGTCGAGAAGCGGCTCGATTTTAGCCGTCGCCTCGAACAAGGTTTGAAGAATCTACCTGGTGCGAGTGAGGTTGCGCTGGTGAATGTCATTCCCATGTCCGACAACGGTAGTAGTGTTTCCTTCGCTGTCGAAGGCCGGACTATGCCGCAGGTTGCTGATCGCCCGCGCGCACTCAATTTGGTTGTCACGCCCGAGTATTTTTCCTTGATGCGTATTCCGCTTCGGCAAGGCAGGTATCTCTCCGCTGATGATCGAAACGGTCGCGACTTGGTCTGTGTCGTCGATGAACTGCTCGCCAAAGCACAATTTCCTCAGGGCAACCCTGTAGGTGAACGATTGACACTGATGTTGGGAGAGACTTCAAAGCCTTGCCGTATCGTTGGTGTCGTCGAAGCCACAATGCACGATGCCTGGGAACGCTCTCCCCGCCCGACGCTATACAGGGCTTTCGATCAGAATCCGATGCTCGCCGTTTCGCTGATGGTGAGAACAAACGGACCCGTAAAGGCTATGGTGGCTGCCGCCAGGAACGCAGTGCTTGCCGTCGATCCTGATCAGCCTGTCCGGCAGCAGTTTTCCTACCAGGAGCTGATCCAGACTACGCTTGGGGGGCTGCGCATGATCGCGTTATTCATGGGCGGCATTGGAGCGGTGGCGGTGGTGCTGGCTTGCCTCGGTGTTTATAGCGTCATGTCCTATGTGGTGGCCGAGCGCACTAGCGAGATCGGCATGCGCCTTGCAATGGGTGCACAACCCCGCGACATCTTTAAGCTACTTGGTGGCCAGGCTCTTGTGATGTCGGGGTCTGGGATGCTCGGCGGCCTGATCGGCGGATACCTCATTGCTCAACTCTTCAGCAGCATGATCTTTGGCGTCAGCTCCAACGACTTTTGGAGTTTGTCTAGTGGAGCTCTTCTGCTTGGTGCCGTGGCTGCCCTCGCGACGTATCTTCCTGCGCGGCGGGCATTGGGAATGGACCCCTCAACCGCTTTGCGCCATGATTGATAAGAATGATTGAACTGCGAAATCTTGAAAAGTTCTACCAGCACGGACCTTCGAAGTCCTTCGTGCTGCGGCGGGTGAATGTCGAAATCAAAGAGGGTGAATTCGTTTCGATCATGGGCCCCTCTGGCGCCGGCAAGAGCACACTGCTTTACGTGATCGGCATGCATGATGGCGATTGGACCGGCGAGTATTATCTGATGGGCCAACCAGTTCACAAAATGAACCGCAAGGAACGCAACGAGCTCTACAAACAAAACTTCGGTTTTGTGTTTCAGAGCTACCATCTGCTCGACAATCTGACTGTTGCTGAAAACATCGAGATGCCTCTGACCTACCGCAACATCAAGAAGCAGGAGCGTGAGGCGATCGTCGCCGATACGCTCGACCGCTTTCAGATGGTGGGCAAGAAGGATCTGTTCCCCAACCAGCTTTCTGGAGGCCAACAACAGCTTGTGGGCATTGCCCGCGCGATGGTGGCCAGCCCCAAGGTGATCCTTGCCGATGAACCCACGGGCAATCTCCATACCAGCCAGGGTAAGGAGATCATGGAGATGTTCAAGAAGTTGAACGAAGCTGGCACAACGATCATTCAGGTGTCGCACTCCGATCTCAACGCCACTTACGGCAACCGGGTGATTGAGATCCGCGATGGATGGATCGAGAAGTGAAGCCACGCATTCTGATTGCCGACGATCAGACCGATGTGCTCGAAGCGTTGCGATTGCTCCTAAAGCCAGAAGGCTATGAACTGGAAATGGTGACCAGCCCGGCCGACGTCGTCCGCCGCCTGGAGCAACGCGAGTATTACGCGCTGCTGATGGACCTCAACTATACGCGCGACACCACTTCAGGCGAAGAGGGGCTCGAGTTGCTCTCCAAAGTGCAGGAGATCGACCCCATGCTGCCGGTAATGGTGATGACGGCCTGGGGCAGCGTGAAGCTTGCGGTTGATGCGATGCGCCGCGGGGCGCGCGATTTTGTGACCAAGCCGTGGGAGAACGAGCGGCTGGTTTCGATCTTAAGGACCCAGCTCAACTTGAGCAATGCCCTCAAGCGCCAGCAGCGGCTCGAAGCCGAAAACATGCTGCTCCGTGACGAGAGCGGCCCAGCTATGATCGCGAAGGCCCCAGCGATGGAGCCGGTGATCGAACTGATCGCCCGGGTTGGCCCGAGCGACGCCAACGTGCTCGTTACGGGTGAACCCGGTGTTGGCAAAGAAGTGGTGGCGCGCAAGCTGCATGCCATTTCGGCGCGCGCCTCGAAACCGATGGTGAGCGTCAATGCTGGTGGCCTTGCCGAAGGCGTATTTGAGAGCGAACTGTTCGGACATGTGAAGGGTGCTTTTACCGACGCCAAGACGGATCGCGTCGGCCGCTTCGAGTTGGCCGATACAGGGACTCTTTTTCTCGATGAAATCGCCAATGTCTCGATGAGCCTGCAATCGAAGCTGCTCAGGGTTCTTGAAACCGGCGAGATGGAGCGCGTTGGTTCTTCACGTACCAGAAAAGTCGATGTTCGAGTGATCAGCGCTACCAATGCCGATCTCAATCGTGAGATCGAAGAGAACCGCTTTCGTCAGGACTTGCTGTTCCGCTTGAATACGATTGAGATTCGCATTCCTCCTCTGCGCGAACGCAAAGAGGACATCCCCGTGCTCGCCGCACACTTTCTCGACCGGCACGCCCAGCGCTACCGCAAGGCTCTGGCTGGTTTTGATTCTGGCGCAGTGCAAGCAATGATCGAGCATCGCTGGCCGGGCAATGTGCGTGAGCTGAACCACGTCGTTGAGCGTGCCGTGCTGATGGCTGGTGGCACACAGATTCGATCGGCCGATCTGGCTCTGCGCCCCACGTCTGGTACTGCACAAAAGCTCGAAGACATGAGCCTTGAAGACGTTGAAGCTCATTTGATCAAGAAAGCCCTCGACCGCTTTGGCGGCAACGTTAGTGCCGCGGCAGACGCGCTTGGCTTAAGCCGCAGCGCTCTTTA
>VFZU01000154.1 GCA_016870995.1 Acidobacteriota bacterium | reverse complement strand
TTAGCTTTGGATGGCCTGGAATCCGCTTCTTGATAGACTCTAGTGCCTTGTATCTACCTGAGATACAAGGCACTATTTGTTTTTCTCTTCTCAAAAAAGAGAGATTTGCAGTGGCGGATCTTCCACGGGCTTTCGTTTTTTTCCAAAATAAACTTCCATATTGCCAAACTGATAGTCTGTGACCTGCAAGAACCGAACTTGTCCTTTGGCTGGCAGTGCAGCATGAACCTGCTGCTTGAGGCTCTCTGCCGCATCGTCGCTTGGCAGATGCTTGGCGTAAACCGAAAACTGCAGCATGGTGAACCCCTTCTGCAAAAGCAATTTACGAAAATTGGCGTACTCACGGCGGTCATCGGTTTGAAGTACCGGTAGATCGAAAAGAACAAATAGCCACACAACCCTGTACCGTGAGATTGCCATCGATCATCCGATGAGATCGGGCTGCCAATCGGGCAACCAAAGCGCCTTCGACTTGCCTTCCAGCACTTTGACAAAGCTCTGGCAAATGCGACTGGCAACGTCAAATACGGTTCGAGATTCACCCTCTACCAGTAATCGCCCGGATACGCTGGATATGATTGTTTGCTTGCACTCATGGTTTAGCTCAAGTGGGAGTCCATCGGATGTGCGCTGCCAAACGTATCGGTCAACAAGCGGTCGGAATGGTTCCATGAAGTCATCTGCCAGGGCAAATGCGTTCATGATGTTCTTATGGAAAATGCTGAAGGTTGGGTGAAGGCCTGTTCCACAGATCGCGCGGCTAACGATGGCTCGCAAGACAGCATACCCATAGTTGAGCAAATGGTGGCGAGGATCCTCCTCATCCCAACGGCGAAAGCCAGATTCGGGGAATAGCAAAGTCCAATAACGGCGGGCAGCAATAGCTTCATAATTTCCGCCATCTCCCGACAGAACCCGCGGAGCCATGAGGGATAGCCCGTCGTCATCGCCATGCGCCTCGATTAGCAGACGGGATTGTGCGCGAATTTTGGCTCGAACGATTTGCTGCCAGATTCGCTTTTTTGATGGGAGTCCCAAGGCTGCCTGCTTTCGGAAGCGGTCGGCTTGGATCCAGTGCGAGTTGAGTGGCAGCATCATCGCGGCGGGGCGACTGCGGTCATCACAGGAAACAAGGATACCTCCCCCTTCTGCGAGTGCCCCCAATACGGCGTGAGTGTAGGTGACCTGGCGGTGAGAAACGATCACAGCAGCAATCTCGGCACATGGAATGGCAAATAGTTCTGACTCCTGGTTTGCTCCCACCAGCAACTTATTCCGAATGCTGAGTCTTGCCGGTTGAGCGGAGAGGTCGATGATACGGTCAGTCATTGGCCTTCAAAACTTCGCCCAATTGGGATATGACAACTTTACGCATTCCTTGAGCCACAGCAGCGCTCAGGGTGGGTTGCCACAACGATATATCCTTCTTTAATCTCGCGTCTCTAAGATCATGGACTACCATCACCCCATTGCTCCGCATAGATCTCACACGCCAAAGCTGGATGTCTGGCATGCCGGGATTGTTTGCCCATACTATGTCACCTGCGCTGATAGAAAACAGGAATCTCTTCTCCTGGGAAGTAACTCTCGAAACAACGTCCAATTTCCTGCGGTATCTGTCATTCGCTTCCAGGAGGCTCACTACCTCTACTTCATAGGCCAATTTCCCATTTTTCTTCTTGACTTCAAAAACGGCCGCATGGTGATTAGAGCCGGTAGGCACAAATCGTTGCTTGACGCCTGCCGACAAAGCAACTACGGATTCCCGCTTATGAATTCGTGCTCTACGAATCGGCACGCCGTTAGGCATCACCGGCCAGTTTCCTTCGAACAGCTTGGGGTTAAAATTGCTTGTTTCTGAGATCTCGTCCCGCTTCTTGATCCAAGCGGCGCGGACTGTTGGATCCACGATCGCATCGGGGTTCGCTATGTCGACAATTGGCTTTCGAATCGTGACGAACTCCTTTCCGTTGACCATTCGGGGTGCTGAATAAATTGATGCTTCGTGAAGGGCTCCAGCGAGCTTGCGCGAAGGTCGTAGCGAGACATTCAGAGCACCTATCTTGTCAGCGATTTGCTCTTGAAACCCCAGCCAGGGGGGCGACAGGATCAGCCTCCGCTGCCCTCGCAGTTCCCGTTCTTTGGCGGCCAAGGCCATCAATTGGACCATTCGAGGTGACGCTGCCGCAATCGCAACAGCGTCGATTGAATGGTGACGGTGATCGTCCCGGGATTTTTTGAAATCCTCAGGGCTCAGTATTGAGTTCAAGTTCCAAAGGTCGCGCAGGCGAGCGGTTACCTGGCCAGAACACGCAAAGACCCGCCGCTTGCCGGACTCATCTACTTCGTTCCCAAAAAGTGTTCCGAGGTATCTGCAAGCAAGTTTACTGGCATACCGAGTTTCTACCAGTTGGCGCTGGGTGAACTCAGCAAGAAGATCTTTGTCATGAGTCATGTCGATTGTGATTCGATTGATTTTGGAGCGATTCTTGTAACGGGAGTCCATCTTTTTGGCCGCATCAAGAACGCGTTCAAATCCTTCGCTCTCTTTCCCAAGCCACTCGATTATCGTGCGGTTGCCCTTTTCGCGGTTCGCGTCAGTGCTTACCAATGCCTTGTTGTCAAAAGAATCATCAAGGCTACGCGAATACGGTACGATGTGATCCACATCGAAGCGGGGATGATCTCCGAGCAGGCCGTCGATGTCAAATTGCACACCCGTATAAAGGCACCGATAGTTCTGTTGCATTGCCAGGAGCAATTTTTCGATGTCGCGACGAGAAGGATTCTGGAAGCGAACCTTATCGTGTGCTTGTAGCTGGGAAATTGCGAGTTCGCGCAGTTTTTCGCGTTCTCTGTTGGACTTTACGGCATTGGCCCGTTCAGATTTTGACTTCTTCAGCTCTCGTGCGAGTTCGACGTGAACTTCTGCGGGCTTCCCATATCGCCTGATAATGGCATTGACAACCTTGCGAAGTTCCGTAAGGCTGCGGATCACATTCGGATTGGACAATTCCGGAAGAATGCTCTTTACAGGGGCCAGCAGATCGGCCGGAGGCTGAGGCTTTCCGTGATCCGGAAAGGCTAGTTGAATTGCTTCTGTAACGCTGAGGCCAGCTTGAACGTGCGGCAAGAGCTTTCTTGCCGCAATGAGGCTGAAGCGAGCATAACCGTCTGGGAGTTGGACGGCAACCAGTCGATCCAATACACTCTCGTTCCAACTGTAGTGAGATGCGAACCATTGGCGAACGGCCTCATCGGTTGCATCACCGGGTATGCCCTCATCGAGAATTGTCAAAATTGCTGATTGTTCTCGAATGGGAAGTTTCGTCCAGATGCCCGGAAGTGCCTCCCGGAGGCGGGACTCGGTGAGGTTGCCAGGGATGTGCTTTTCACCGCCATGAATCTCGATTGTGAAACGCGCGCTCTCGTGAAGTGAGAGTTGTTTGCGTGCTTCAGAAAAAGTAATGCGTGGATGGGCCTGCAAGAACGCCAACAATTGTTCTCTTTGCAGGGTAGTAAGCGGGAGTGAGGGCATTCCTGGGCCCTGATCGATTCGAAGATTGTTTACAAAGCCTAAAATGCGCAGCAACTGAGCTTCTGGTTGCCAGAGCGGCATGCGGCGTTCGGATGGGACGAGTTCGCACCGGCCGATTTTGTCGGAACTGTCCTTGAGTGGTCGCTGGTGGAAAATAGCGCGGAATAGTCGCTCACGCGCATCCATGGTTAACAGACCAGGGTGGTGTTTCTTCTGGGTTTCCCAGATCAGGGAGAACTCGTCCTTGTACATCGCCCGGGATGTATGACGGTTGCGAAATCGTGCCTGATGAGGATCGAGCGAATTGAGATATTCCCCGAGCGAACGAGCCCCGCTCTGAGCAAGTGCGTTTGTGAGGTCCTTCAATTCCTGCTTGAAGTCGCTGAGTTTCTCATTTTCCTTCTTAGGAGCTTTGTCGATTTTCCGATTGGAGAGAAATCCTCTACGTTGCGCCAAATGGTAGAAAACGCGGGCTAGTTCTTCAGTATCGAGTGCATGGTCAAGGGCACGAGCCCGCAAAAAATAAGGCAGTACGTTTGTTTCCGGGTATCGCTTCTCAAGACGCCGCTGCAGCGCAGGAAGCACATCAGAACGATTGCCAAGCGGCATCAAACCGATTTTTTGAAGAGCGATAAAGGTCCTGTGGAATCGACCGCGTCGGCGATCAGTCTGGCGCCGTTGCCCGCGAGCAACGCGACGAGCAGCTGCACGTGATTCTTCTTTCCCAGTGTCAGTGTCGCCGTCCATGGCGGCATCGAATATCCGCACCCCAACAAAGTCGATCGATTGGTTTTCGAAGTCAAGTAATGCGGTTCCCACAGAGGCGCTACCAAGATCAATTCCGAGGACATAGTTCTTTTGCATTGACAACAGGCTCTCCGGCTAAGATAATGCAAGAAGTCTATCAAGAAGCGGATTTACCAGGCTTTTCAAAGTAAGTAAATTCGTTACGCAAGGCTCTGCTACTTCGGTAGCACCCATGCAAAACGCCCCTACATGGGGCGTTTTGTTTTGGTTCGAACTAAATCCATACCCATGGTCTGGGCCGTTTGACGAAGGTGGTGGAAGAAGCTTTTGCTGGCGGCGCAAACACTGAAACGAACTACGCCTACGATGCCGCAGATCGCCTAACTGCGGTGACGCAAGGTGTGCAGACGAGAAGTTTTGTTTACAATTGGGCCGGACAATTGTTAAGTGCGACCAACCCCGAGAACGGGACAACTAGCTATCAATACGATGACGAGGGTAATCTAATCGCAAAGCTGGATGGCCGTGGAGCAGGCAGTTGCGCCGGAGTATGGAGCGGTACGGTCTGCGACGGGAGTGGGGTGGATGGACTAGGTCGGATTGTAAGGAAGACGTACCGGCAGGGAACAGGAGCATTGACGCAAGAGGCAAACGCTCTATCCGGGCTGAGCTACGGGCGCATTATCTTTATTTTAGCATCACGCCTAGCAAGCCGGCGCCCAATACGATCCAACCCGTTGCGAGGCGAGTGCGTAGCAGTAGTGTTGCGGAAACGAAGCCAATTCCCCAGGCCCACCATGAAGTCAACGCCGTCGGGGCCATGCCAGCCAAAGCAGCCAAACTGTACGCTGACCCGGCGAGAACGATGTATCGAATCGCGTTCTTGAGGCGAGGGTCCTCTGGCAAAACGCGGAGTAGTAGAAGAATCAACAGTGCTGGAGTCGCCATGGCCAACATGCCTACGGCCGCTCCGGGGTAGCCGGCGACAAAGTAGCCGACGCAGACGACGTAAACGCCCAGTGGGCCTGGAGTCGAGCGGCCAATCATGACAGCGGCATTTAGCTCACGGTCGTCAATCCAGTGGCGCGTTTCGACCAATTCGTGACGGATGACCGGCAGGCTCGACAGCCCGGTAAAGGAAGTCAGCATCGATTGCAACAAGACCCAGTACAGGGCTAGGAGTTGCATCGATCTCTCCAGAAATATCCGAGGACGCCTAATCCAATGAAGGCCACAAAGGGGCTGAGTCCGGCCAGGGCCAAGGCGAGGGCGGCAAGGAACACGATGGCGCTGCTTAAGCTCCAATAGGGTGCCACCATTCGCCACACACTGGCAGCAATCAGGCCGCAGACTGCCGCCGCGGTGCCACTCAGGAACGCGCGAGCCAAGGGCTGTTCATAAACCTGTTGGTAAGCAGCCGCCAAGAGAGCGGCGAGAACGCTGCCTGGAATGGTACTGACGGCCAGAGCCACGATGGCTCCTGTGCTGGCGTGTAGTTGCCAGCCGATTCCCGTGACGAGGGCCAAAATAGAAGTGCCTGGCGTGAGACGCGCCAGGCCATAAAGTGTTCTGAACTGATCGCGTTCGAGCCAGTGGTGTTGCTCCACCAGATCCCGCTCGAGGGCAATCATGGTTACGCTTCCGCCGCCGACCGTGAAGGCGGCATGCTTCAGCAAAAGGCGGCAGAGTGGTTCAAAACCCGGCCGCTTGGGCATCAGACCAGCATCTCAACCAGATTGCGCAAGTTCGCTTCTTCCATGTTGAAGAAGGCATCGCCGCCGGGGTAGCGACCACGCACCTTGCCGGTCTTGTCGAAGACCATCATGGCTGGAACATAGAGTTGCTCAGGCTTGAGGTCAATGAACTTGCAGATGTCTTCGATCGAGGCCCAACCAAGCGGGAAGGTGATCTTGAAGTTCTTGGCGAAGTCGACAACCAGTGGTTCGGGGTTCTGATCGACAGCAACCCCTACGGCTTTGAAACCTTTCCTGGCGAAGTCTTTCATCACCTTTTCTATGATTGGAAGCGACTTCTGGCAATGCGGACAATTGGTCTTGAAGATCGTCACAGCGCAGGGGCTGCCGATCAATTGAGCTGTATTCATTGTCTTGCCGCCGGGTAAGCTCACCTTGAGGCTGGGTCCGGCCGCTTTCTTCGTCTTAGTTTGAGCCGCCAGTGCGGAGGCGCTCAGAATTAATCCGCGTCGGGTCATCAGAAGTTAGCTCGCTTTCTTTGCCACAACAGGCTTTTTCGAGGTCGCTGCAGGTCCAGCGGGTTTCTTCAATGCGTCCTCGACCACTTTGCGCAGGTTTTTTTCGCGCTCCACGAGATCTTTACCGAAGATCAGATCTCCGCCCATGTACTGGGCAGTGATTTGGCCTTTGCGGTCGATGATGACCAGGGTCGGCATGTAGAGTTGCAACATGGTCGGATGCTGGAGGTAGCCATAGGCGGCGTCACGGGGACCATAGCCGATCGGGAAGGTTGCGCCTTGTTCCTTGATGAAATCGGGGGTCAGCATTTTTGCCATGTCGTTGATGCAGACGCCCAAGGGCTGAAAGCCCTGGGATCCGTACTGCTTATGCAGCTTTTCGATGATCTTGACGGTGTCCTTGCAGTGTGGGCAAGTTGTCAGGTAGAAGCCCAACATGATGACTTTGCCCTTATGCTGGCTCAGAAGAACCTGCTTGCCTCCGGGTATTTCGAATCCATACTCGGCAGACTGCCGTGGGATCGTGGCCCCCGACATCATGCCAATTGATAAAAGGAGTGCAGCCGCTATTGCTCGCATTGAAATCACCTCAACTTTGCTTTCTTTCAGTGTAATGGAAGGCCTTCTTCAACGAACACCATGCGGCCCTGACGCCGCAACGAGAACCCGCCGTAATCTCCTTTGCCAGAGATTCGCATGTCAGTTCTTTGGCTGATCTCAAATACCTTCCATTTGGACGCGAGCAATGCGCTGTAGGCTTCAAACCACTGTGCCGCAGCCGCATCGTCTTTCCAGATCGACGCATGATTCAACAGAATGTCCCGAGGCTTGCCGCTTTCATAGAGACGATAGGCACCCCCTCGAAATTGTTCGATAAAGCCCTTTCCACTTTGGCCGAAGGTTCGCAACAGCAAGTCGATGTCGATTTCGCCGAGGGTTCCATCGGCCTTGAGCTTCCACTTTCCCTGTTTGGGCGCTGGATCGGCCGAGACTTTTTCAGGTGCCACCTGCTGAAAGTAGAGTTCCGGGTGCATCACCTGGGAGCTCGATACAGGAGGTTTCTCAAACACTCTCGACATACAGTCGAGGTGCTTTTCGCAAACGGCGGCTTGAAAACGGAAGCCTGCGCTGTAAGGAAAGAGCAGGCTCTCTTTGAGATAGAGGGGCACAGACTTCATTACGGGAAAGTCACCGCCACTATCGGACTCGCCAAGGCGCTTGACCAAATCCGGCGAACTCCTCAAGCTGGAGCCGCCGAGGCGAGCGGCATGTTCGCCCATCAGCCACATGGCCTGGCCTTCCATCACAGCCATGCGAGCGAGCGCGGCATCGTCGTCACCCTTTGCATTCTTGATGAACTTGCTCAGGCCGTAGCGTTGGTCCGCCAGGGCATGGCCCAGTTCATGGATCAGCAACTCGGCGCCAAGGCCATCCTGAACGTGATCGAGAACATAGAGCTTGCGGGCTTTGAAATCGTAAAAGGCAGCAGCCTGTTCCTGCAGCAGATCGAGCGTTGTCTGTTGCAGTTTGAAATCGGGAGGAGCAAAGCCGAATCGTTTCAAGACAAGCTCTTCGATTTCAATCTTGCGGGGATCTACTTCAGTTTTCATCTTGCTCTTGAGGTAGCGCTCAAGCTCAGCGGAGCTCATCATGGCAGCGGGGACTTTGCGACGGATCGGGAAACCGGTCATCTCTGACGCTTCTTTGAGGTATTGATCCACCTTGCCAAGCAATGATGGGTCGGCGCCAAACATCGGGACAACCAGCAGGGCAATCGCGCCGTAACGGCGCAGCCCGCGTCCAAGAGCTAGTGCAGAAACCAGACACCACAAGCCTGCGCTCACAGCAGCCACACGGATGCCAGTCCAGCGGGCAAGAGCGCCAAATAGAGTTGCGCCAATCGGTGCCATACCCACGACCGACATCCCGAACAACGAGACGATTCGACCGCGCAGGCGCTCGGGCGTGTCCATCTGCAAGGTGGAGTTTGTCGCGCCATTTTGTCTCACTAAAGAACCTCCGGCTACTGCAAGGCAGCAGAGCGATAAAGAGTAAAGAGGGCTTAGGCCATAAGCGGCGAGGGCCAGCCCCAGAGTCAGGCCGCTAATCACACTGACGCGCGGCAGACGTTTTTCGTCTCCAGAGGAAGCTAAAAGGTACATTCCGGCAACAGCGCCGAATCCAATGGCGGATGTGAGCCAGCCGAGGCCGGTCGCACCGACATGAAACTCATCGCCCGCAAAGAATGGATTAAGTACCACCACGCCACTGAAGCCGATATTCATGGCGCTGCACAACAGCAAGAGTCGCAGGGCGACTGGATTGTCGAAGACATATTGAAAGCCCTCTCGAAGCGTTGCCGGGGACTCGGATCGATTGCCGTTAGCAGCGATTTGAATCATGAGGAGGCTGCCGATGACGGCAAGAAAGCTGGCGGCGTTGAGCGAGAAGGCGGCGCTTTCCCCAAGCATCGCAACGGCCATCCCGCCCACTGCAGGACCGGCAATACGAGCCAGGTTGAA